>CAYFZZ010000205.1:0-29351 GCA_964347545.1 uncultured Planctomycetaceae bacterium
CGGTCCGCAGTCTAGTCCGCTGCCGGGTTAGCGGCAAGCACCCGGCCCGTTTGTGGTCGCAACCACCGCCAACTCGGGATAATCGTGTTTCGCCTGCACGGGATTGGCAAGCGTCCTGCCGCGGCCCGCTCGCAGCGGCAGCCACCATACGGCCCGTATCGCCCAGGGGCCATCGTGTTCGCGCTTAACTGGCGGAGGAGAAGAGGATCGGAAGTCCCGGACAAGCGGATCCAGGTAAGACGACATCGCTGGTTCGACAAATTTGCGATGGTGGAAATCACCGCCGCACGGTTTGCCGCGGCGGACTCGGGCAGGCGGGTGCGCTTCGGGCAGCCCCCCGGCGAATGCATCCCGCCGAGTTCAGGCAGCGTGGGCCCGCGTCTTGGGTGCGAAGAATGGTTCCAGGTGGTTCGCCACGCGGGAAGTGGCCTCGGGGCGGCTTATCCGGCGGATCGCTTGGCCCATGCGTTGTAATCGCAGGGGAGACGTGAGGAGGGGGGAGAGCGTCGTGGCCAGATGCCCGTCCAGGCGACCCGGCAGGGTGCTGCTGTCCACCAGCACGGCGCCACCCGATTGGACAAAGACGCCGCCGTTGGCCCGCTGGTGATCGTCTGTGGCGAAACGGTACGGCAACAGCACAGCGGGCACGCCGCATGCCGCCAGTTCTGCCAGGGTCGTGGCCCCGGCGCGGGATACGGCCAGCGACGCGCCCCGCAAAAGACCGGGCATGTCTGACACAAATTCTCTGACCTCGGCTGGGAGATGAAAACTGCGATACAGCCGGCGGGTGGCCTCCGGCGCGGTGCCGCATACGTGGACGATCTCCCAGCCTGGCAGAGCGTGGCGGACTTTGTACAGGGCCCGCGGCACGTGTTCGTTCAAGTCCGCGGCACCGCGACTGCCCCCCAGCACGACCAGTCGTCGGGGTTCGGCCGGGAACCGGCGCGGGGAGACGTCCGCAAAGGCCGAGCGGAGCGGGTTGCCGGTCGTCAGCAGGCAGGCCGCCGCCGGCAACTTGGCGCGGGACTCGTCAAACGACAGGCAAACGAAGTCGGCCCGCCGGGCCAGCCAGCGGGTGGCCCGCCCGGGGACCACGTTCTGTTCCAGTAAGACCAGCGGAACCTGCTGGCGCAGGGCGGCATTCGCCACGGGGACGCTCGCATAGCCCCCCAGGCCGACGACCAGAGTCACCGCTTGTTCCCGCAGAAAGGCACTCGCCAACCGCGTCCCCCGCAGGTAACGCCGGAAAAACCGCCAGGCGCCCCGCAACGAGCGTGTGGCGGGACTGCAGGGAAAACCTCGATAAGCGAACCCGGCCGCCGTGACCTGCTCCCGATCAAACTCCTGACCGTTGCCGCAAAAGGTGATTTGCAGCTGGGGATGCCGAGCCCGCAGCTCGGAGGCCACCGCCAGACCCGGGAACAGGTGGCCGCCGGTGCCGCCTCCGGAAAATACGATGTGCATGGGGAAAGGGGCTGGGGGTCGAAGGAGCGGGAGGTGGGTGAGTGGTGCCTGGTGACGTTGCGACTTAGCGGGTACTGGCCGCTTGGACCGGCCCCGCAGACGGGGCCGGCTGGACGTCCTGCCCGCCTTTCAAAGCGGCCAGGCCCAGGATGGCGCAGAGGGCCGAGGCAATCCAGAAACGAACGACGATTTTGTTTTCTGGCCAACCGGCCAGCTGAAAGTGATGATGCAGGGGGGCACAGCGAAAGATCCGCCGCCGCCGGTAGCGGTACGAGCCAACTTGCAGAATGACGCTCAGCGCCTCGACCACGAACACGCCCGCCACCACGATGAACAACAATTCCTGCCGGGCCACGACGGCCAGGAGGCCTAGCAGGCCGCCCAGGGGCAGCGATCCGGTATCGCCCATAAATACCTGAGCTGGGTGGCAATTGAACCAGAGGAAGCCCAGGATGGCGCCGATGGCCGCCCCGGCGACGATCGTCAGCTCGCCCGCCCCGCGGATGTGGGGGACCGACAGATGCGCGGCCCACTCGGCGTGCCCTGCCACGTAGACCATGCCGGCCATGGCGGCCAGGGCAAAGATCAGGCAGCCGCCTGCCAGGCCGTCCAGGCCGTCGCTGAGGTTCACGGCGTTGGACGAGCTGAGGATGACCAGGACGGTCAAGGGGATCAAGGCCGGGCCCAAGGGCAGCGAGACGGTGGTGCAGGGGATGACCAGGTCCAGCCCTCCGGCCAGCTGACGATGGCTGCCGTACACGGCCCCCGCGACGACGGTGGCCACGGCCGCTTGAGCAGCCAGTTTCGAGCGGGCTCGCAGCCCGCGCCCCGAGCAAACTTTGAGGCGGTCGTCGTAGTAGCCGACCAGGGAGAGGCCTAGGACCAGGACCACGGCGGAGACCAGGTAGGGGTTCTGGAGGTCCCCCAACAGCAAGCTGGCCACCACGATCCCGGCGGTGATGAACAGGCCCCCCATGGTGGGGGTCCACTGCTTGTGGCTCTGCAGCTGTTCCAGCGGTTTGCAGTCCGAGACGATCGGTTCGCGGTAGCGGGCCCGCAACCAGCCGATCAGGCGCGGGCCCAGCAGGAGGGCCAGGGCGAAACTGCAGATGGCCGCCAACAGCGTCCGCAGGGTGAGCGGGCCCAGCAGGCTGCCGTCGGTCGTGGGTACCCAATCCATCGGTTTCCCCAGGCCAAAGGTGATGCGACTTGTCAGAGACAAAAAAAGCCGCCCGCGTTTGCGGGCGGCTGGGGTTATTTCCCTGAGCAACCGGAGCGGCGCGAACGCCGCCCCGGCGCTCAGTCATGAGTTCCATCGTGAAGCAACTGTTAGAGCGGTTGACCCAGAAACCGCGAGCCTAACAGATTACTTGCTCCTACCCAGGAGGGTGGGTAGCGTGTCGGCCCCGCAACCTTCACGCAAGCGATGGAACTCCTCATGTTCTTTCTGCAACGAGACACCTGATGGGTGTCAAGCGACCCGAGCCATGCCGTATTGGGCCAACGATTCGACGACACGCTCCATGTGCATGACGCGCGAGCCCTTGGCTAAAACGACATCTCCCGGTGCAATGGTGGTCATCAACTTTTCCGCTGCCTCTTGGGCATCCCGGCAAACGGTCACTGCGTCTGCCGGCATTCCCGCCTCACGAGCTCCACAAGCAACCGCGTCGGCGAAATTCCCGCAGGCAATCAACCGTTGTGCCGCGCCCACGGCGATGACATCTCGTCCCAGTTGGTAATGCAGCTGCTGGGCCGCTTCACCCAGATCGACCATGTCACCGCACGCGACGATGCGGCGGCCTGAATTAGCAAATTCGCTGAGCAGTGCCAAGGCCGCTTTCATGGAAACCGGGCAGGCGTTGTAGGTGTCGTTGATGGCAGTGACCGCGCCGCAGGACAACACCTCGCAGCGCATCGGGACCGGCTGAAAAGTCGCCAGGGCATCGGCTATCTCTGATAGCGAACGCCCAAACAGGCGTCCAACCGCAATCGCCGCCAGGGCCGAAGCGAGATGGTGCCGACCCCAGACCGGAACCTGGAAGGGCTGGTCCTGGACGCGAAAGCCCAGCTGTCCCTGGTGACTTCGCACGCAGGTGGCGACCAGGTCGTTGTCGGCACTCCGGCCGAACCAGGTCACTTCGGCCGCACAACCGGCGGCCAGGCGCCGCACCCGACGGTCGTCGCCGGGCAGGACGGCACACGCGTGAGCCCCCAGGGCGGCTAATAACTCGCCTTTCGCCTCCAAGACCTGCTGGTACCCCCCAAAGGTGCCCAGGTGGGCATCGGCCACACAGGTCATCACGCCGATGTCGGGTTCCGCCAGCGTGGCCAAGGCCCCGATTTCACCGCGGGCACTGCCGGCCACTTCCAGGACCGCATAGTCGTCCTGAAAGCCGGCGGTCAGCAGGCTCAAGGGAACCCCCAAATGATTGTTGTAGTTTTTCTGGCTGGCGATTCCCCGCAGGCTGGGAGACAGCACCGTGTGGATCATTTGCCGAGCGGTGGTCTTGCCGACGCTGCCGGTGATCGCGACGATTGTGGCGGTCAGGTGCTGGCGGTGCCATCGGGCCAGTTCCCAGAGTGCCAGTTGAGCATCGGGGACCTCCAGGGAAAAACAGCCCGGGAGGGGCGTAACGCGGCGGTCGGCCACCACGCCCTGAGCGCCGCGGACGAGTGCTTCGTGAGCGAAGTCGGCCCCGTGAGCGTGTTGGCCGGGTAAGGCCCAGAACACATCGCCCGGCTGGACCAGGCGGCTGTCGATGACCAACCGGCCCAGCGTCGTGTGCAGGCCGTCACGAGGAGGCATGTCGGCCAGCCGGATCCGGCCGCCGGTGGCCCTGGCCAGTTCCTGAATCGAGACGTGCACTAAGCAGCCCTCCGCGGCGTGTTCCCGCTGGCCACCTCTAGCGCGCCGCGCAGCCAGCCGCGTACGACTTCGCGATCATCGAAATAGAATTTTTCGCGACCTATCTGCTGATAGGTCTCGTGTCCTTTACCCGCGATCAGCACGCAGTCTCCCGGTTGAGCGGTGGAAAGGGCAACGTCGATCGCCGCCGCTCGATCCGGCCGGATCACCGTCTCACAGCGACCCTCCATCCCGGCCACAATCTGGCGGATGATCGCCCGGGAATCCTCTTCCCGCGGGTTGTCGTCGGTCACAATGGCCAGATCCGCGGCACGGGAGACGACGGCCCCCATCAAGGGCCGTTTGTCCTGGTCGCGCTGACCACCCGCGCCAAAGACGCAAATCAGCCGTCCCCGGCAGACTTCGCTCAACACCGCCAGGCTGGCCCCCAGGGCTGCGGGGGTGTGAGCGTAATCGACAAACACGCTGAACGGCTGCCCCCGCTCGATCCGCTGCATCCTGCCCGGCACCTCGTCCAGCGCCTCCAGGCCGCGGACAATGGTGGTCAGGTCGATTCCGTGGGCCAAGCCGGTCGCCGCAGCCAGGAGGCAGTTCGTCACGTGGTGATCGCCGATGATCCGTGTCCGGACCGGAATCACGTCGCTGCCACACTTTAGTAAGAAGGTTTGTTCACTGGCCAATCGTTCGATAACTGTGGCATTCAGCTCTGCGGAACGCCGGAGGCCCACCGTCAACACCGGGCCCCCCAGGCGGCGGAGGTAACGCCGGCAGGAGTCGTCGTCCACGTTCAAGATCGTGACCCCCGTGGGCCGCAGCTGGCGAAAGATCCGCGCCTTGGCCGCTCGGTAATTCCCCAGATTCCCGTGATAGTCGAGGTGGTCGCGGGTCACGTTGGTGATGCACGCAGTATCCAGCTCGATGCCGGATGTGCGACGTTGAGCTAGCGCGTGGCTGGAAATTTCCAGAACGGCGTGCGAACAGCCGGCAGCGACCATCCGCTGCAAGTAGGTCGCCAGCGTCGGCGCCGATGGGGTTGTCAGCGGGGCGGGCGCGGTTTTGATGCCGTCGCAGTAACCCAACGTCCCGGTGATCCCGCTGCGGTAACCTGCCATGTTGAAGATCGAGTGGATCAGGCAGGTGGTGGTCGTCTTGCCGTTGGTGCCCGTGACGCCGACCACCTTCAGGTCGCGGCTGGGATCGTCTGCCAAAGAGTGGCACAGGCGTCCGTATGCCCAGCGACTGTCGCGGACGATGCACAGCGGAACGTTGCCTGTCGGCACCAGACGTTCGGCAAGAATCCCCCCTGCACCCCGCTCGATCGCGTCGGCCACAAACTGGTGTCCGTCGCGAACCGCCCCCGCGAGGGCGACAAAGACATCGCCCGGACGGCACTGCCGGGAGTCGGCTGTCACCGAGGCACACTGGATGTTCTGACAGCCCACAAAACGGGCCTGGGGAAACAGCCGGCGAAGATCCGCCGTGCCAGACGTTGCCGGGTCGAAGTTCATCATCGCAGGCCTCCTTGCCTACGTCGCTCAGCCAGCCCGACGTCTGCGACGTCGGGCGATCGGTCGGGCACCCGGGCCTCCCTGCTCGAGTCTCTACGCACCAACCGGCGGGGTCCCTATCCTCGCGAGGAAGGGGGGCTCAAGTCAAGTTGATCTGGACAACCGCTGGAGTTTGGAGAAAGATTGCGGGTGATGAGCCAGGAAGATTTTGATATTGAACAGCTGGCCAGCTATCTGCATTTGCTCCCCAAGCAGGTGGCCCGGATGGCGGACCGCGGCAAGTTGCCTGGCCGCAAGGTGGCCGGAAAATGGCGATTCTCGCGGGCAGAAATCCACCACTGGCTGGAAGAGACGATCGGGGCGGCCGAGGAAGACGACCAGCTGGCGCGGGTCGAGGGCGTATTGCAGCGGGCCACCGGCCCGGCGACCGAGACGATATCGCTGCCAGAATTGCTATCACCCGCGGCGATGGCTGTCCCCCTGGCGGCTCGGACCCGCGATTCGGTAATCACCCAAATGGTCCAGCTGGCCAGCAGCACCGGGATGCTGTGGGATGCCGAGAAGATGATCGCTGCCGTCCGCGCTCGCGAGGAAATGCACCCCACAGCGCTCGCCTGCGGCGTGGCCCTCCTGCACCCCCGCCGCCCGATGCCCGCCATCCTCAGCAACGCCTTGGTCGCCATGGGCCGCACCCTGCAGGGGATTCCTTTCGGGGGAAGCGGCGGACAATTGACCGATATTTTCTTTCTCATCTGCTCGGACAGCGACCAAAACCACCTCCAAATTCTGGCCCGGCTCAGCCGGCTGATCAACGATCCTCAACTGCTGGAGCAATTACGAGCCGCACCCGATGCCCAGGCCAGCTACGAGATCCTGGTGGAAGGAGATCGGCAGTTGAGCGGATGAGGTGAGAATCGCATTGAAATCTGTGGAGCAACAAGTTGCCGATATTTTTCTGATGAAACCCGAAACCCCAAAAACGTGAAACTCGAAATCCGAAACAAGCTCAAAGCACGCATGACCAAAGGATTGACAACAGCCGAGCGTTTGATATTAGAAAATTCGAGTTTGTGATTTGTTTCGCATTTCGTGCTTCGCATTTCGAATTTGGCGCCTTCTGTTTTGCATGCGGTGCTTCGTATTTCCGGTCTCGTGAAATTCGATAGCCTGGTGATACACGACTTGTGAAATTCGATGGCAACCGCCACTTGGGGATCCGCTCCTGACGAGCGGCCAAGGGGCGTTTCCTGACGGACGGCAGAATTTGGCAATGAAATCTCTGACGGCGCTGTTGATCGGTGATTTTGGGCGGCAGGAGTTTTCGGAGGCTGCCGAGACGATCGCGCGGGCCGGAAAGGTCGCCATGGTCGATACCCTGGCCGACGCCCTGCAGCGGATCGACGGCGGCCAGTTTCAGCCCGACCTGATCGTGCTGGCCTGCGCCTGGCCAGGACAGTTTGACCACGCCCAGCTGTACGCCCTGCGGCGGCGGCTGCCGCTGGCCCGTTTCCTCAGCGTGTTGGGCAGCTGGTGTGAGGGGGAAACGCGCAGCGGTGATCCCTGGCCCGGGATGCTGCGGACCTACTGGCATCATTGGCTGCCGCATTGGTCGAGCGAATTGCGGCAATTCGTGCGGCACCAGCTGACGACCTGGGGACTGCCCACCACCGCCTCCGATGATGAACGCTGGATCGGCGCCGCACCCCTCCCCCAGGGAGGCCAAGGATTGATTCTCATCCAGAGCGCTACCTGGGACATGGCCGAGATGCTGTGTCAATCGTGTCAGCAGCGTGGCTATGCGACCGTGTGGATGCCCCCCCATGGGGATGGGCTGGTGGCGGGCATCTCGGCCGTATTGTGGGACGCCCCGGATGTGAATGTGGCCGAACTGGGACGATGCCGACAAGCCCTGCCTACCGCTGTGATCATCGCCCTGGTCGATTTTCCCCGCAGCCAGGAGGTTCAAGCCGCCCGCGCCGCTGGTGTCTCGCTGGTCATGGGCAAGCCCCTGCGGATGGACGACCTGTTTGCGGAACTGGCAAGACGGACCGCCCGCCGGCCCGCGGTGCCCCACCCCGGCGACCCCCTCCCGACAGGGCGGCGGGAGGTCGCCTGAGTCGCCACCTCGCGCCTCCCGCCCCGACCTCCCGCCCGCCGGTCGACTCCCCGCTGGGGCCTGATTCGGCTATCATGGTCGATTCGGTGGTTCCCCCCACGGAGCAGGACTTTTGAGCGATACCTTTACGGCACAACTCGACCGCGGACAGTGCAAAGGCACCTATGCCTTCGTCAGCCTGGGGTGCCCCAAGAATCTGGTCGACAGCGAGCGGATGTTGGGCCTCCTCCAGTTGGACGGCTACCAGCTGGTCTCGGAACCGGCCGGGGCGGACTTTGCCATCGTCAATACCTGTGGATTCATCGAGAGCGCGCGGGAGGAATCGTTTGGCGCGATCGACCAGATGATCCAGTTGAAATCGCGGGGGGAACTGCGGGGGCTGATTGTGGCAGGCTGCCTGGCCGAGCGGCAGAAAGAGGAGTTGTTGACGCGGCGGCCCGAAATTGACCAGATCGTGGGCGTCTTCGGTCGCGAAGAGGTCACGACGGTTGCCGACCGGCTGATCGGCGGGCTGGCCGAACAGCGGCTGGTCTTTCACCCCGCCCCCGCTCGACCTTTGGACGATAAGCAGCGATTGCGGATCACGCCGCGGCACTTCGCCTACTTGAAAATCTCCGAAGGCTGTGACCGCCTGTGCACTTTTTGCGCGATTCCCAAGATGCGGGGTCGTCACGCCAGCAAACCGCTGGAGGAGGTGGTGGCTGAGGCCCGTCAGCTGGCCGCGGACGGCGTCCGCGAGCTGAACATTGTCGCTCAGGACACGACCTATTACGGCAAGGATCTCTACGGCCAACCCCGTTTGCATGCCCTCTTGGCCGCCCTGCACGACGTCGATGGGATCGACTGGATCCGGCTGTTGTACCTGTACCCCATGTACCTGGATGACGCCCTGATCGGTTTGATTGCCGACAGCCCCAAGATTGTTCCCTATCTGGACATGCCCCTCCAGCACATTAATGACGCCGTGCTGCGGCGGATGCAGCGGCGGGTCGACCGCCACACGACCGAGCAGTTGCTGGATAAATTGCGGCGGCGAATCCCGGAGCTGGTCCTGCGAACCACGTTTATTACCGGTTTTCCGGGGGAGACGGACGAGCAATTTGACGAGCTGGTGGAGTTTGTGCGGCAGCAGCGGTTCGAGCGGTTGGGGGTGTTCCCCTACTCGCACGAACCCGATACCCCTGCGGCCCGCTTGCCGGACCCATTACCCGAAGCGGTCAAGCAGCAGCGGCGCAATCGCTTGATGGAAGTCCAGCAGCCGATGGCCTTCGCCTGGAACGCAGCTCAGGTGGGACGGACGCGGGAGGTGCTGATAGACACGCCGCTGGCTGGCGAGCAGAATGTATGGGTCGGGCGCAGTTACGCCGACGCGCCCGACATTGACGGGCTGGTCTATGTGACGGGTCCAGACCTGGATGTCGGTGATCTTGTGCCCTGCGAAGTGGTGACCTACAAAGATTACGACCTGGTGGCCACGCCGGTGGCCCCCCGGTGACCTAACACCGCAGGAAGATGCTCTCGTGCCAGCAGCAGATCCTCAACAAGTGGTAAATGTACCCAACCAATTGACCGCCTTGCGTTTGGCGCTGTCGGTAGTGTTGTTCGTGGTGCTGGCGATCGCTCAGTCGCTGGACCCCGACCATGCCACGCGGCAATCCCAGTTGTACCTGGCGGCTTTCATCTTGTTTGTGATCGCGGCCGGCACGGATTGGGTGGATGGCTTCTACGCTCGACACTACGACCAGGTCACGGTCCTGGGC
Organism: uncultured Planctomycetaceae bacterium; assembly: GCA_964347545.1. Classification (GTDB taxonomy): domain Bacteria; phylum Planctomycetota; class Planctomycetia; order Pirellulales; family UBA7805; genus CS4-C045. Next base: position 9,718 of record CAYFZZ010000205.1, read on the forward strand.
CGCATCTTCGACCCTTTCGTGGACAAGGTGATCATTTGCGGGGTGTTCATTTTTCTGGTGGCCAGTCCGGGTTCGCAGATTACGGCTTGGATGGCTGTGGTGGTGGTGGTCCGCGAACTGCTGGTCACGGCCTTGCGGAGTTTTTTCGAGCGGCGGGGGACCGATTTTTCGGCCAAGTGGGCGGGGAAGGTCAAGATGGTCCTCCAATGTGGTGCCGCGGCAGCCAGCCTGTTGCTGTTGACCTACACCCGGCCCGATACCCAGCCGGCCCCCGCTTGGCTGCTGAACCTGGTCATCGTCCTGCTGTGGTCGGCGATCGTGGTCACCGTTTATTCAGGTGCCGAATATGTAGTCGCCGCCGCCCGGTTGTGGAAAGATTGAACCGCAGACCCGGCGCCTCCGCCAGACCTGCCGCTCGAGGTGATGCTCGCCATGCCAAACTCGCTGGGGCCCGTGATTTCCTCGATCCTGGCCCTCGGCCTGTTCGCGTCGCTCGTCCTGTGGGGGCACATCGTCTGGCGGCTGGCTCACGGTCGGGAGTTGCTGGCGGCCAGCCCGCGCCGCGTTGTCCCCTGGCGGGGTGTGCACGTGGCCCTGGCCTTCTTTGTGTACGTGATCGTGCCCAGCCTATCGTTGGTGCTTGTGGCCTGGCGGTTCGGCGTGCCCCGGCTGGACGAACTGCCCCGCGACAACGTCCAGGTCTTGATCTGGCAGCTGGCAGGCGGATCCCTGCTGGGCGTGGTCGCCGCTCTGCTGGTCGTCACTTATCTCAAACTCGATTTATCCGCGACCCTCGCCGATCTGGGCTGGTCGGGGCGACACCTGCCCGGCGATATCGCCCTGGGGCTCGGCGCCTTTCTGGTGATCGCACCTCCGGTGTATGTCTTGCAATACGTGCTGGTGCTGGTCTACCAGCAGCTCTATGGCGAATCGGCGCTCCATCCGCTGATCGAGGTGATCCGTGCCCATCCGACGCCGCAGATGTTTTTTTGGAGCGTCGTGTCTGCCGTGCTGGTGGCACCCCTCGTGGAAGAGTTTTTGTTTCGCGTGGTGCTGCAGGGCTGGCTGGAAAAGCTGGTGGCGGGGGTACGGGTTGCCGTCCGCCTCGCTCAGGAAGCCACGCAGGATACCTCGCCATCGCCCCCCACGCCGAACCCCTCTCATCCCCCGTCGCCGCCCGGCGGGACGCCCGACCCGCCGCACCGCGTATCGCCAGGGGGGGGCACCCCCCAGCGGGTCGTCGTGGCACCCATCTTCATTTCGTCAGCCATTTTCGCCGTGTTTCATCTGGAGCACGGGCCGGCGCCCATCCCGTTGTTTTTCCTGGCGCTGGGCTTAGGTTACCTCTATCAGAAGACCCATCGCATCTTGCCCGCGCTGGTCGTGCACACGCTGTTGAACGGGACCAGCCTGTTCGGCGTCTGGTTTGGAGAGTAGGCAGAAACAAGGAGCAGGATCTTTTATGGGATTTGGTTTCGGGATTCTTGGCTGCGGCATGATTTCGAGGTTTCATGCACGTGCGATCCGCGACATCCGCGGAGCAAAACTGGTGGGGTGCGTGGACTCGACGCCTGCAGTGGCAGATCGGCTGGCGGACGAGACGGGTTGCCGGCCCTACTACCAGCTGAAAGACATGCTGCAGGATCCGGCGATCGATATTGTCACGATCTGCACACCCAGCGGAGCCCATCTGGAACCGGCCCTGGCCGCGGCACGGGCCGGCAAGCACGTGATTGTGGAAAAACCGTTGGAAATCACCCTCCGGCGGTGCGACCGCATCATCCAGGCCTGCCAGCAAAACCGAGTCACCTTGTCGACCATTTTTCCAGCGCGGTTTCACAAATCGTCGCAGGAAATGAAGCGGGCGGTCGACCAGCGGCGCTTTGGCCGCCTGACCATGGGGGACGCCTACGTCAAGTGGTATCGGACCCAGGAATATTATGACAGCGGTCAGTGGCGGGGGACCTGGAAGTTGGATGGTGGCGGAGCGTTGATGAACCAGGCCATCCACAGCGTCGATCTGCTGACCTGGCTGATGGGGCCGGTGGCCGAGATCCGCGCCCAATGGGCCACACTGGCTCACCGACGAATTGAAGTCGAAGACGTGGTGGTGGCCAGCTTGCGTTTCGCCAATGGGGCCCTGGGGGTGATTGAGGCCACCACGGCGGCTTACCCCGGCTACCTGAAGCGGATCGAACTTCACGGCTCGCACGGTTCCGCCGTGATGGAGGAAGAACAGATAAAACAGTGGGACTTTGCCCGCCCGCAGCCGACCGATAAGGTGATCCGCCGGCAGATGGCGCGCCAGCCGAGCGGTGGGGGTGGGGCCGCTGACCCCGCTTCGATCGGGCACCATGGACATGCGCTGCATTTTCGCGATGTGATCCAATCCATCAAGACGCGTAAGAAACCATCGATCGATGGTCAGCAAGGTCGACGTTCGGTGGAAATCATCCTGGGCATCTACAAAGCGGCTGAAAGCGGTCGCCCCGTGACGCTCCCCCTGACCCGCGACCCGGTGCTGCAGGCCCGCCGCCGGGAAAAGTGAGCGGTTCGCGCGACAGCAAACCGGTCCCCCAGCAGCCATCGGCCATCCCTGCTCAGCAGACCGCTCTTTTCCCTCCTGCGGCTTCCTGCAACAATGCCCCTGCCTGTTGGCTGGCGCTCCATCGCGCTCGCCCATGTTCAGCGGCCGGGATCGGGTTCCGGGGCTTGGAGGGCGCCTGTGGCATCGCTGACGGGAAGAGCACCCCGGAGGCGTGTTCGCCCTGAACCACCACGCCCCGCTGCCGGTCACCGACACTCGCCGCCTGCGGCGGGGATTACCGTTGGAGGGAGGCGGTGAGGCGATCGCGAATCCCCGTAGCGGTGACGCGGAGACCGGCGATTTGCGGCGGCTGACCGAGTGGTTCACCGGCCCAAGGGAAGAGGTCATCCGCCGCGATCCGGACCAGTCCTGGTGGCTGCATCGACGCTGGAAAGACGATCGCGACCAGCTGCAGAAGTTCCCAAACAGAAAACATTTCGCATGACCGCCTCCTGGAAACGTCTTGCCGCCGTTGCCGACTGTCCACCGGGAACTTGCCTGGAGGCGGTGGCGGGCGAGCGGGTGATTGCCTTGTTCAATGTGACCGGCAAGTTCTACGCTCTGGACGGCGTCTGTCCCCACCAAGGGGGGCCCCTGGGACGGGGAACCTTGGAGGGCCAGACGGTGACCTGCCCCTGGCACGGCTGGCAATTTGATGTCTGCACCGGTCGGTGTCGGTTGAGCCCGTCTGTCGTGCAGCCGACAATTCCGGTACGAATAGAGGAAGACGTGGTGTTGGTGCAGGTCTGAGGACGATGGTCTTGGGATAACTGTCGGGGCACCTGGGGAGACCGAGCTGGTGGTTGTTTGTCGCCCTTTCCGTAATTCCGATCCGCCCCATCTGGTCCAGATCTGGGAGGAGGCCCGCGAAAATCAACCGTTCCTGCGGAGGCTGACCGTCGACCTCTTGGACGAGCTGGTGTTTTCCAAGCCCTATTTCGACCCGGCAGGCCTGCTGGTCGCGGTGGTGGAAGACCAGCCGATCGGATTTGCCCACGCCGGTTTTGGTCCCGCCGCCGATCTCAGCCGATTGGACCATGGCCAGGGGGTGATTTCCATGCTGGCCGTGCCCGCTCGCCCGGATCGGCAAAGCGTGGCCGCCCAATTGCTGCAGGACAGCGAAAAGTACTTGCGGGACCGCGGGGCAGAAAAAATCTACGCCCTGGACAACGGCCAGATCAGCCCTTTCTATGTCGGCTTGTACGGGGGGAGTGACCCCCCGGGCGTGCTGGAATCGGACACCCATCGCCTGGCGATCTTCAAGGACCAAGGCTATCGCGAGGTGGACCGCGTGTTGGTCTACCGCCGCGATTTGACCGGATTCCGGCCGAAGGTGGACCGCGTCCAGATCCAGCTGCGGCGAACGATGACGGTGGAAGTTGTCCTGGACGTCGCCCCGTCCAGCTGGTGGGAAGCGTGTCGCAAGAGTTTCTATGAAAAGATCCGCGCGCAAATGCGGCCCAAAGTCGGCGGGCCCTGCGTGGCCACGGCCGTTTTGTGGAATATGGAGATGCTGGCAGCCAGCTGGGACTACCGCCGCGGGCTGGGGTTGGGAGGAATCCAGGTCGAGTCGGGAGAGCAGCGGGCGGAAATCGCTCAGGTCCTGATCGGCGAGGCTTTGAAGCAGTTGAGCGACGAGGGGTTTGCCAGCGTGGATGGCCAGGCGTCGCATCGCGACCAGGAAGCGCAACGCGTCTTTACGGCTTTGGAAATACCCCGGATCGACACCGGCCTGGTGCTGTGCAAATAGCTCACCGCACCCCTGCACCGGCCACCAGCCGGCGGACGTGCTGCCGCAGCAGGACCGCCATCTCCGGTTCGGCTTCCCCCAACCGCTCGGAAAACGGCCGCTGTGGCCGCCCCTCCTGCAGCTGGCGAAGATAGTCCTTCAAAAGCTCCCGACGGTGAGCCTCGCTATGCAACAGAAAATGGACCCAGGCCCACGATTCGGCGTAATCCCGCCGGTCCAGATCGTCGATCGTCTGCAACCGTTCCAGACGCATCAGATCAGGCATCCAGCTGGGTTCGGTCACCAGCTCCTGCAGAGCGGCCAGGTTCTCGGAGTTCAGCCCCTGTTGGACTTGGGGCACCTCAAAATATTCTGCCAGCCCTTCGTCCAGCCATAAGGGCAGATCGGCCATGGCCGCATGCAGGTAGCCGTGACACACCTCGTGCCGCAGATCTTCCGCCACGTGATTGCCCCACTGGGCGTAGACGTTCAGTTGGTTATCCGTCTTTACGAAAAGCGCCCGTCGGGGAGGATAACGGTCAAAATGCTTCTGCATGAACGCTCGATAGCGGCGGGGCGTCTTGAACAGATAGACGTGGACCGCTTCGCCGCTGGAGGACAGCTGTAATTGCTCGCTCACGTGTCGCCGCAAGCCCTCCAGTTCTGCCAGCAGCCGATCTTTCTGGGGCACCTCAAAGTCGCTGTACAGCACCAGCTGGTCCCGCACCACACGGTCGGCCACCGGCAGGGGGGGCGTGCGCCAGGACGAACAGCCGACCACCGCCAGCACCAGCCACAGGGCCAACCTCCCTTGCCTCTCCCCTCGCATCGCCAGCTACCTCGGATCGTCCGCACGCCACCTGCCCGGGACGCCTGGTTGTATCAGAGTCCCCTCCACCGCTGAACAGCAATTGCCCGCCACCCCGCCGCGGCACCGGCCCGCCGGGACCGCTCAGCAAACCCACAAGGCCATCCTTTTGCGGAGTCCGCCATGGCAAACCGCCAGCCGCAGAGGGTCGGAGTCTGGCTCCTTTTTCGGCCACCGACATCTGGCCCCCGCGCAAATCCTTTCCCGAAAAAGGTGCCTGACTCCCTGGCAGCGCGATACGGGTTGCATGATCGCAAACCGCCGGCCGCAGAGGGTCGGAGTCTGCTTCCTCCCGCACCGCGGGCCCTGCGGGAAACCCCCGCGGCGGCGCGGTGCGGTGCCGGCGTGTTAGGCCGTCCGAGCGGCAATCAGCTCGTCCAGCTGCTCCTTCAGCTTGGACAGAATCTCGTCGTAGGCAAAAGCCCCCACCAACTGGTGGCCTCGCTTCAGATTCACATAATGAGGACCGCACCACAGCCCCAGGTCGGCGTCGTCCGTTTCGCCAGGGCCGTTCACACGGCACCCCATCACCGCGATCGTCAAGGCGTGTTGGTCGGCATATTGCGTCATCTCCTTCACCTGCTGGGCCAGTTCCACAAAGGCCTCGTTCTCCACCCGGGAACAACTGGGGCAGCTGATGATGTTCAGCGTCGAAAGGCCGTAATCGACCACGCTGCGGACCCGACCCTCGGCAATGTCGGCCAGAATCTGGCGTCCCACCTCGATTTCCTCGCTCTTGCGGCGGTTAGGGACCGTCAACGAGACCCGGATCGTGTCACCAATCCCGCGGCTTAACAGCTGCTCGAGCGCAATCCGCGTCTTGATGATCCCGTCCGGCGGCAGCCCTGCCTCGGTGACGCCCAAGTGCAGCGGCACATCGTGGCGGCGTTCGGCAAACCGTCGATTGACCTCGATGACCTGGTACGGGTCCGAATCCTTGAGCGACACGCAATAGCGTGTGAAGCCGAACGAATCCAACAGCTCGCAATGTTCCACCGCGCTCTGTAGCATCGGTGTCAGCGAATCTTGGGGATCGTACTGAGCGCTTTTGGCCGGATCGACGCTGCCACAATTGACCCCCACGCGGAGGGCACAGTCGTGTTCGGCAGCCACCTGAGCGATGAAGCGCACCTTCTCCTGCCAGGGCTTGTCCCGTTCGTGGTGGTAAAGATGACCCGGGTTGTAGCGGATCTTGTCGACGTGGGGCGCCACCTGGCTGGCCAGACGGTAATTTTCCTGCAGATCCACGACCAGGTTGGCCGCGGTCTGGCGTCGGATTTCGGCCAGGGCTGTCGCGTCCTTCACGCTGTCCACCGCGATCCGCACCAGATCCGCCCCCGCGGCGTGCAGGTCGTTGACCTGAGCGACCGTGGCGTCCACGTCCGTGGTGGACGTGGCCGTCATGCTCTGCACAGCAATCGGCTGGTCGTCGCCGATGGTGAGCGAACCGATCCGTACCGCGCGCGTCGGATTGCGATGAATGTCGACCATGGGGCCACGCAGGTGCTCGAGCGGCACCCTCCGGTGACGGGTGACGTGCAGCCGAGCGTCCGGCTGCCACTGGTTATTCTGTCTCACACACGCGATGGCCGCAATGCGGGATGTGGGGTGCGGGGTCCGGGATGCGGGATGCGGGTTGCGGGTTGCGGGTTGCGGGTTGCGGGATGGGGGATGCGGGGTGTGGGTTGACGGCTGGCCAGATTTCGTGCTATGCGGTGCGGTGTGAAATACGAGCCGCGGCTGCACATTGTCTTGTATGAACCAGAAATTCCCCACAATGCGGGGAGCGTCGGACGGACCTGCGTGGCGATCGGCGCCAAACTGTGGATGGTGCGGCCGCTAGGATTCCGGACGGACGACTATTACCTGCGGCGGGCCGGGCTGGACTACTGGCAGCATCTGGAGTGGGAGGTCGTGGACGACTGGGGGCAGTTGAGCGAACGGTTGGCTGGCCGTGGATGCTGGCTGTTCAGCAAGACCGCCACCCGCCTCTACACCGATGCCTCCTACCAAGAAGGTGACGTGCTGGTCTTTGGTAACGAATCCCAGGGACTGCCGCAGTCGATGATCCGCGAGGCGGCTGAGCGGGCCTTGCGCATTCCCATCGCCGGTCCGGTCCGCAGCCTCAATCTTTCGAATGCCGTGGCCGTGGCCGCCTACGAAGCCTGGCGGCAATGGGAGGGGGCGGGGACGATGCCCGCGAAGGCCGGGCGACGGAAGGAAGCAGGGGAATCGTAGCCCCCACGGACACGCGGTGCGCCCACGAGAGACCCGTCCGGGTCGGGCGAATCGCCGCCCGTCTGGCCGAGCTGCGCCGACGAGGCAGGTGTGGCTCCGCTGAACCTGCGGCTAGGGCGCGGCTGCCGGCGGCTGGTCCGCTGCCGGCGAGAGATCCAGATTCAACGAGTAGATTGGGAGGTGCCGGTAATAGACCTCTAGCATGTAGAGGCTCAGACAGGTGACGTACAGCCGGCCGCCGGCGTCCCCCCAGGCGTCGCGGCGTGGTGTCCAACTCCCATGCTCGCGGCCCTTCTTCAACTGCTTGTCAGGCAGATACCGAGACATGACCTGATTCCACTGGGTCCAGCTATCCCCTTCCATGTTGTGCAAGACCTGCGTGGCGTAATACCAGTAGTACACGTCTTGAGGGTTGCCGTCGATCGGGTTGTCCAGCAGGACTTCCACCCCTTCCAGAAGCTTTTCGTGGTCGATCTTCCAGCCCAGGTACTGCCGGCACAACAGGCCCTCGGCGGTCATGGCGAGGGACCACCTGGAAGCGGGCGTGTAGCCGTACAGCCGGCCCCCCTCGAAAGAGACGCTGTCGAGGAAGCCACTGATGCGGTAGAGGGTGTTCTGAGGTACCTCCAAACCGGCCATCCGGGCGCTCTGCAACGCCATCACCACCCAACCGGTTACGGACAAGTCGGATCCGCTGCGGTGCCCGTACCGCCAACCGCCCGCCTGGTCCTGGCTGGCGATCAGGTAATCCACTCCCTTTTGGGCGGGCCCGCGTACAGCCGAATCTTCGCTCATCGCATACAGTTCGCAGAGGGCAAACGTACAAATTGCCTGGGTATAGAAGGCATGGTGAGTCGAGATGGGCGTCTCCTGGCGACCCTGGACCCGCGTGAAATCGCCCCGGTCGGTTTGACGTCTGCGCAGTGCTTCTTGGGCACGCTCCATCACCGGCAGGAACGGCGGATGCGGTCCGCCCAGGTGAGTCTGGCCGTAGCCTTGAAAGGCCAACATCGCCAGGGCTGTCGCGGCCGCTTTGTTTTCAGTCTGGCCGCCAAATTCATAGGCGGCCGATTTGCGGCGGGTGTCTTTGGCCAGTCCGGAGAGGCTCCAGGAACCATCCGCGTCCTGACGGCGGGCCAGCCATTCCAGCCCCGCCAACACGGCTCCCTCCGTCTGGGATGAACCGCCGTAGGCAGCCAAGAGGGATTGCTTCATCCCGCCCTGTCTGCCGCTGAGCAACTGGCCCATTTGCGACGGGCCGATATCGGCGACCAGGCCGTCAAAGTTGGGAATGACCGGCTGGGGGGCCAGCAGCGGTTGCGGCTCCTCGACGATCTCAAACTCGTCCGCTACCTGAGGCACGATGGTGTCCGGCACCAGTAATTCCACATCCCCGAGGGTTTCCAATTCCGTCAGCTCGCCCATCTCTTCCGAAAAGCTCGCCGTCAGCTCGACCGGCTCCTCCCGTATGATCAGCAAGGGTATCAAGCCGAGCATGATGATCAGCAGTCCGTGCAACAGGCAGCTCAGCAGCCAGGCGGGCACCGCCCTTTTGGCGCCGGACAGCAACTCTGCTTTGCCCTCCTCCTCGAGGTCCATCTGCGGAAGGATTTGGACGACGGGCCCCTCCGCCTCGAGCGGCGGGGCCGTGGGAGGCAAACCGGGTGGCAGACGATCGGGTCGGATTCCGCCCGGGACCGCCGGCGGTACCGCACCCCGGTGCCGCCTCCCCACCGCTTCCCCCGGCAAGGGAGTCGCCACCGGGAGATCAGCCAGGGGAATGACTTCCGCAGGTACCGGAGGCAGCTCTACCGGGGGCGACGGCGTGGGGGGGGCTGGTACGGGAGGAGCCTCCTGCAGAGGGGGGGCCTGCACGGGGCGCGCCTGCACGGGAGGCGGTGGGGGTGGGCCAGCAGCATTGTCGGCCGATGGCGGCAGGAGAAAGTCGCTGGCGGGTTTCCATCGGACAGGAGACATAATACCCGTGGCCTCTTCGCTGTTCGTGCTGCCGGGGCAGAGCCTTCGCGGCGACGTCCTACGATATTCTAGCGGTTGCAGCGAGCATGGCCAAATGCGCGGCCGATTTACAGGGACAGAAGAGCAATTTTGGCAGAGCGGTCGGCCTCACCAGCCGACCAGCCGCTATATTCCACAGAAGTCGCCTCGGCCCGGCACGCCGATTCGCCCCCCGCGAGATCAAGAACGATCGCCGGGTAGCCGAAGAAAAAAGGCGGTGATTGTCGAGCGGCCGGGTTGGACAACCGAGCCGAATCGACTAGAATTCAGAGCAAGCCGTGGGTCCCCAAGGGAAAGCGGCGTATAGAGCGCGGGGTGGAGCAGTCCGGTAGCTCGCGAGGCTCATAACCTCGAGGTCGCAGGTTCGAATCCTGTCCCCGCAACTGACATCGAAATCCCGCCGAAGTCGAAAGTTAGATCCTTTTCCGGCGGTCGGCAGTGCGGCCTTTTTTCCGAAGGCCAAAGCGGTAGCTACCGTTTTGGCAAGTGGGAAGGGAGGTTTGCACCAAGCCATCTCTCGGGAATGCCATCCCCCTGTCCTGCCAGCACGAGGCGACAGGACCAGCATCAGCCGTCGGTCCCACCGGCGAGCTGCGGCAGCAGGCCGGGGACCCATCGCAAGCCGAAGCGGACTGCGATCGACCGTGAGACGACAGACACTTGCGGCTGGACGAGCCAGCTGACATGCATTTCGCATCTGCTGGAAAGCATGTCTGGCGGCATTGGTGGGGATCGGGGTTGTGGTACAATCGACGCCAAAACGATGGCCGCCAGCGGCATCCGTCCCGGCTGACCCCACGCTGAAAAGGCATCTGCATGAGCGCCGGCGCATTTGAATTGACTGGAAACGTCGTGGATATCCTCCATCGACGGGTCTTTCCTGGTCGGTTGAGCATCGTGAAGGGGAAGATCGCCTCCGTGCGGGAACTCCCGGAAGCTGAGGACACGTTTCTCTTGCCGGGCTTTGTCGATGCCCATGTGCATATTGAAAGCTCGATGCTGGTGCCGGCCGAGTTTGCGCGGGCGGCCGTGGTTCACGGCACGGTGGCGACCGTTTCTGATCCGCACGAGATCGGCAACGTGCTCGGTGTTGCGGGCGTCCACTACATGCTGACCAACGCCCAGGGCGTGCCGTTTAAGTTCTACTTTGGTGCGCCGTCGTGCGTACCCGCCACGACATTCGAAACTGCCGGTGCCAGCATCGGCGTTGAGGATGTGAAGACATTGTTGGACGACCCGCGGATCAGCTATCTCAGCGAGATGATGAACTTTCCGGGTGTGCTGAACGCCGATCCGGAGGTGACCGCCAAACTGCAGGCCGCTCAGCGGCGAAGCAAGCCGATTGACGGTCACGCGCCCGGCCTGCGTGGAGAGGAAGCCCGACGCTACTTCGCGGCTGGCATGACGACCGATCACGAGTCGTTTCTGCTCGACGAAGCCCGTGACAAGCTCAACTGTGGCGCGAAGATCGCCATCCGGGAAGGCTCGGCGGCGCGTAACTTCGAGGCGCTGTTCCCCTTGATTGACGAAGCTCCCCAGCACTGTATGCTCTGCAGCGACGACAAACACCCCGACGAGCTGCTCGCCGGGCACATCGACCGGCTGGTGGCCCGGGCCGTCGCGCAGGGGGCCGACGTCATGAACGCTCTTCGCTGCGGCTGTGTCACGCCCGTGTTGCACTACGGATTGGATGTGGGATTGCTGCGTCCGGGCGACGACGCGGATCTGATTGAAGTCGAAGATCTCACCGACTTCCGCGCGCTGCGGACGTGGGTCCGGGGTCAGCTGGTTGCCGAACGGGGACAAACGCGGATCCCCAGGTCGCAGCCGCAGACCGTCAACAAGTTTGCGGATATTCGGAAGTCCGTCGACGAATTCCGAGTGCGGGCGGAATCGGACCGCATTCATGTGATTGAAGCGGTGGACGGGCAGTTGGTTACCCACTGCCGGGTCCGCGACGCGTTGATTCGGGACGAGCTGGCAGTTTCCGACCCAAAGCGGGATGTTTTGAAAATGACCGTCGTCAACCGCTACCATTCCGCACCGCCGGCGGTTGCGTTTGTCGAGAACTTCGGGCTTAAGAGCGGAGCGATCGCCTCGTCGGTCGCACACGACTCGCACAACGTGATCGCCGTCGGCGTCGATGACGAGGACCTGTGCGCCGCCGTTAATCTGGTGCTGGAGGCACAGGGTGGGCTGTCGGTGGCGGCAGAGAAGGTTCAGGAGGTGCTGCCCCTGCCGGTCGCCGGCCTGATGTCCACCCAATCTTGCGACCAGGTCGGTCGGCTGTACGCAGAACTCGACCGACAGGTCAAAGCGCTGGGATCGCCACTGCGGGCGCCATTCATGACCCTCTCCTTCATGGCACTCCTGGTGATCCCCGAAATCAAGCTCAGCGACCTGGGTTTGTTCGATGGCAACCGGTTTGAATTTCTACCTCTATTTATCAAAGGTTGAAGGTCGCCGGTTGGGGTTCGCCGTCTTGTCGCGCTGCGGTCTGAGCGGGGAGGCAGAACCTGTCTATGGTGCCGGCCTCCTCGATCTCTTCAGAGCAAAGCCGTCAGGCGCTCATGATCCGGCTCTGCGGCTGCGGCGGGGGCGGAGGATGGTCAACACGACCAGGATCGTGACGAAGACCAGGGCCAGGTAACGAAAGCGGGCCACGATCACGATCAACAACAGGGCCGCGATCCAGAGGCTGGGTGAGAGGCGGTGGAGTTGAGGGTGAGCCAGCCAGACGGCGGCCAGCATCGCACCCACGCGGATCCCGGCGGCCAGCCACGCCTGGGCCGCGGCGGAATCGGCGGGGAGGGCGAGGTACCAGGGGATGCTGACGGTGAGGACGAACAGAGCCAGGACGCCGAGCGCGGTGCGGGGCATGGCTTAGATGCGATCCAGGGTGTCGATCCAGCGGACGAGTTCCGCCAGCTGCTGGTCGTTTAAGTAGGCCCCTTTCCCCTCCCGCTGGCGGACGGTCAGCGGATAGTGCAGTTTGGTCAGCCGCTGGATCTGGGCAGGAATGCGATTGGCCGCGGGGTGTTGCAATCCGTAAGACCAGAAGATGGCCGACCGGCTGGCCATTTCCAGAGGGGGCAGCCGCAGCGAACCTGGCAGGGCGCTGTCGACGACCGAGACGCCGTGGATCTGCGCCTTATCGGCGGCGAAGACGTAAAAGGCCATCGCTCCACCCGCCTCCCAGCCGTGGACCACGGTACGAACTGGGTCGATTTCGTAGAGTTGGCTGAGCCGCGCCAGGGCGGCCACCACAAATTCAACCTCGTCCCGCTGCCACCGCTGGGCATCGCTGGCCCGGGGCGCCAGCAAGATCAGGTCGTCCGCGTCACAATGATCTCTCCAGCGGCGGATCAGCGGGTCCTGGTCCCCCCGCCCCGGGGGAGGCAACCAGATGACCACACCGTGGGGGACGGCCGGATCGTAAGCGGTGGGGACGTAAGCGGTGCACTCGTTCCTAAATTCTGCCAGCTTCAAGTCAATCACACCCACCTCGGCGTCGGACTCCGGTTGGAGCTCTCCCTGCTGGCGGGCAGGGGGCAGTTGAGCGGGGATGGTGGTGGGGAGCCGGCCCAGGGAGACCTGGGCCGCCAGCTGCTGCGAGCCCCGCTGCCACCGCACCTCGACCGACTCACCGGGCACGTGGGCCGCCAGGGCATCGACCAAATCGCTGCGGCGGGTCACTGTGCGGTCGGCTACCTTCACGAGTCGATCCCCTGGCCGCAGGCCGGCACCTGCCGCACCGCTGTCGGGGAATACGTAACGGACGACGATCCCCTTGCCAGGCCGATCGTCACGCCGCGGCAGGACGCCCAGGAACGGATGGGCGTAGGGAGGCAGCTTGTCGGTTAAGGTGATCTCGAATTCCATCCGCTGGTCTTTGCGGGCCACGACCAGCTGGATCTGGTCGCCGGCATACAAAGGCCGCAGCTGGTGCTGGAGTTGCACATGGTTCATGACCGGCCGACCACCCGCCTGGAGGATCTTGTCGTTGGCCTGCAGGCCGGCCTTCCTGGCTGGCGAGCCGGGTTGGACTGCGGCGATCACCGGGGCCGCCCCATACTGGTCTCGACCCTCCAGATTGATCCCCAGCAAGCCCGGATGCAGGTCGATGCCTTCCTTCAACCGGGGGATCATTTTCTGGATATGTGTCAGTGGGACGGCGAAGCCGATCCCGGAGTCGTACCACTGGACGCCCGCCAGCTGCTGGGTCGAATCGGGTGCGAGGGGCACCAGCACTCCCAGCACGCGGCCCCGAATATCGACCAGCGGCCCGCCGTAGTTGCTGGGCGAGATCTTGGCGTCCGTCTGGATGGCTTTGCCCCAGATGCGGTTGACGGCGCTGACAATCCCCACCGAGACATTGGGCTGATCGGCGGCAAAGGTGCGGCCCACGGCCAGCGCCCAGGCACCAGGCCGAACCTCCTCGTCGGGCGCCGCCTCGGCCGTCGCCAGCGGCGGGTCATTCGGGCCCAGTTCCACTTTCAACAACACCAACGCTCGGCTGTGATCGCGAGACACCAGTTTGGCGGGGCGACTCGATCCGTCGGGAAGTTCCACCAGGATCGTGGCAGGTTGGCGGACGAAATTGAAACTGCTGGAGACGATGTAACCGTCGGCCGAGACCGCCAGGCCGCTGCAGGGTCCTTCTCCCAGAGCGACCTGGCCCGCTTTGGCCAAGCCTCCTACCGTGCGGATCTGCACCACGGCGGGCGCGACCCGCTGGACCGCGGCCAGCATGGCCTTCTCTTCCAGCACGGCCAGTGCGGGCCGCTCCTCCGCGGCCCTGCCGGGCAGAACCATCAGCATCATCAGCAGCCAGGTTGCCAGCGCCCGCTTCATCGATCTTCCTCCGAAAGCGGGGAGGGGACCAGGACTAGCACCTGCAACTGGTCGCCGCGGCGGACCGTCAATTGCAACGGTTCCTGGCGGGAGATCCGCCGACACTGCTCGGCCAGATCGTCCAGCGACTGAACCAGCACCTTGTTGACAAACAGGATCAAGTCGTCGCTGCGAGCGCCGGCAGCGGCGGCAGGCGAGCGGGGACGGACGGCATCGATAAATGGCGGCGTGTAATCCACGACCTGGGGGACCAGGAGGATGCCGAGCTGGGCCAGGTCGACCGGATCTCGGGGCAGACGCTGACCGGGATCTCGCCGGGGCCTGCTCTTGCCCGCCTGGATGTCATCGATGGCGGCCCGCAACTGGTCGATCGGCAGGGAGTAGTTCAGCCAGGTATTGTCTTGGACGTTGCGCATCTCTTTTCCCAGCATGCCCAGCAGCTCGCCCTGGAGGTTGGTCAGCGCCCCCCCGGCGGCGCCGGGGTTGTTGGTCAAGGCGTCTGTGACATAGACCGGTCCATCATAGGGTGTCTGGAAGATGCCTCGTCGAGCGGACAGTTGGGTGATCGCCGCAATCACGCCCCGCTGGACACTGACCGGTTCGTCGCCGGTGGCGACCTTAAAAAGGTTGCTAAACGCCAGGATGCGTTGTCCTACTTGGGCGGTCGCCACCTGGTTCAGATCGAAACAGGGCAGATCCCTGGCGGGCAATTTCAGGAGGGCGATTTCCAGCTGGGGGTCGGCCCCCAGCAATTCGCTCTCGAAGCGGCGACCGTCATCCAAAATGACCACGGGCTGGTCCGTGTCCAACACGGTGCTCCACGCGGTCAACACGTGTCCCTCGGGCGAAATCAGGATCCCGGTCTGGTATGCCTCCAGGCCCCGGGGCCCCCCCGCTCCATAGATCTTGACGACCTTGGGCAAGACCCGGTTGATGGTCGTCACCAGGGTCGCGGCGGCGTCTCCGTTGACCGCGGGTCCGCAGACCAGCAGGAGGCCTCCCGCCGCTGCCACGATCCGATTTCGGGTGAGGCGAGACGAGCGGCGGGGGGGCGGGGGGGCGCCGGGGGACACGCCGCCGGGCGGTTCTGCCCGCGGGTCGACGCTTGTGCTGCGATCTGCATTGCTCATGGCTGGGAGGCCTCGTCGAACTGGAAGGCTTCCATCAGGAATGTGGCAAATCGCCGATCGCCGTGCCGCACCAGGAACTGCCGTGGCAGCCAGCGATCCGCCTCTTGGGCGTAGTCGTCAAAGAAGATTTCGCAGGGATCGACGTTATCGTCGGGAAAGGCCTCCAGGGCCAACAATCTGCCGGTGCGGGGGTCGAACATCAAGCGCGCCTCGACACCGGCGTGCGTGCCGACCAGCACATCGACCAAGGCATCGTGATTCAGGAGAGGGGCGGTGCCCAGGTAGTAGACGTCGCCGAAGTCCTCGATCCCGCGCTGGAGAAATCGTTGCCAGAGATGCAGGGCGATCAGCAGGCCGCCGCTCCCGGGCGGGTCCAGGGCGGTGGCCAGGTTGTCGTCGAACAGGGCCCGGGCGTGGAAATCGGGCAGGAGCGCTTCGCCGCGATCGGGCGCCAGGACGAAGTGCGCTTGGCCACCGCCGGCGTGGGTGGTGACCCGCCCGGAAATGGTCCACCGGGGGGGGAGGGTGGCAAAGTCGCCCCCCTCGCTAAACGCCTCCCACACGCGCTGCTGGTGCAACTGGTTGAAGTAATAATTGGCGAACCCCTTCCGCTGCTGAAAATGATCCTGGACGATTTGCGGCATCGGCTGCGGGGCGGGCAATTTCAGACGGGGAAGCTGGCGCGGCAGTTTCGGCTTGCCCTTCCGCGGGTCGTCGTCAGGAGCGGGCCGAGGGCGAGGTTTGCCCGATACGCGATCGGCCAGTTGGCCGGAACTGTGCACGCCTTGCAGGCGGACCATGATCTGATGGGTCTGGCCGTCGCGGCGATAGGTGAGCGGCACGCGCCAGCCTTTGGGATAGATCCCTAGCACGTTTTTGAAGGCATTGGCCGAGTGCACGGTGCGACCGCCGAACTTGACGATCTCGTCGTCCAGCCGCAGGCCGCGACGGTAGGCATCGGAGCTGTCCAGAATGGCGGTCACCACGGGCCGCCCGTCCTCGTCCGAGGCCACACTGGCACCTAACGTGGCATGGTCCACAATACGTCCGCTGTGCAGGTAACCGAGAAAGTGTTTGATTTGATTGATGGAGATGGCGTAACCGACCCCCACGTTTACCCGGCCGCGCTTCTCGAACGAGCCCCGTCCGTTGATGCCGATCAGCTGGCCAGCAGCATGGAACAGAGGCCCTCCCGAATTGCCCGGGTTGATGGCGGCGTCCGTCTGGATGCAGTCGGCATATTCCAAGAGGGTCCCGGAGGGATACTGATAGCGATGCACGCCGGAGATGACGCCATAGCTGACGGTGGGCCGCAGGTCGGTCGCCAGCAGAAAGGGGTTGCCGATCGCGAAGGCCCAGTCGCCCACGCGGACCTGGTCGCTGTCCCCCATCGTCGCCACGGGAAAGTCGTCGCGCCCGAACAGTTTGATCAGGGCCACATCTCCGGTCGGGTCGATGCCCACGATCACCGCGTCGTACAGCTTCCCATCGGCCATGCCGCATTGGAGGGCGTTGCCCGAGGGTTGTGTGACATGAAAATTGGAGAGGGCATAGCCGTCGGGGGTGATCACGACGCCCGAACCTCCCCCCGCACCCCGCTGGCCAAAGATCGCCAGCGTCGCGGCGGACGCCCGCTGGACCACCTCGATCCGCGCCGTTTCGGACTCCAACACCGCCCGCTCGACATCCGCCACCGCCGGCCAGGTGGCCAGGAGGAGACTACCAGCCAGGACTGCAGGGAGGCGTGTGCACATGGCAGGGGCGGCCTTCATTTGATGAAGCGGGCATTACAGAGGTTCAGGTGATCCCCAATGTCCTGGTTGTCACCGAAATCGACCAGGATTTCCAGGAGCCGCACGCCGGCGATCGGCAGAGCGATCTCGCGGGGGGGCTGGTCGCCGGAGATCTCTTCGGCAAACAGCTCCCGCTGGTCGCCCGTAAGGACCAGCCGGACGTGCCCGTGTCGGCGGACTCGGGCGTCGATGCCCGCCAGTGCCCGAAAGTACTGAGCGTCTTCGGGACACAGGTAGGTCACCACGGTGCGGCTGTGCAGGGCCAGCCCCTTTTCAAAGGGCTGAGCGACGGATTTGCCCTGGTGGCCCATCCACAATCGCAATTTGCCGTCGTCTCCCTCCAGCTGGCCGGCTGTCAGAGCACGATCCGGCCGCGGCCGAAAGAAGTTGCGCAAAGCCGCCAGCAGCGAGGGCTGGTCCAAGTACGGTTGCCAATCGACACTCACCGGCTCCAGGTCGCTCAGATAAATCACCTTCTCGGACGAAAAGTCGACCTGGCTCAACTGGTCCAACTTGCGAAGGATCGTAAGGCCGGTCGGTAGCTGGAAGCGGACTTGATCTCCCTCGGCCGACCACTGGTTGACGACCAGCTGGGAACCGTAAATGTCCTGGACCCGCACGACCGGAGGCGGCAATCCGTCCCGGGAGCCGCGAAAGTAGACGATACCTTCCACTTTGCCCCGCCGGACCGGGATCCGTTCGTCATCCAGCTGAAACTGCACCGCTTCGGTGTCCACGTCTCCCAGCACCCCTTCCAGGGAATCGATGCGTTCCTCCTTGCGAATCGCGATCAGGTCGCTGCGGACCGGGGTTCGCAGGATGTCTTTCCACTGACGCCGTTGCTGGTCGTTCTGGGAGTGGAAGCGGACCGAGCGCACGTGGCGGGTCTCGAACTGAAGCTGCGTGCCGTCCGCCAGAACGACCTGAGCCTGGTTGCCGGCAGACGTGTATGCGGACGCCACCAACAGGCTGCCGTCGACCAGCCGGACCCACGCTCGCCCTTCCCCCTGTGGGGGGGTAGTCTGGTTCGGAAACGTGATTTTCTGGATCTGTTCCAGCGGAATCTCGGTCGAGCCCTCGGGTAGTTGCAGGCTGAGGGACGGCGTTGTGAAGTGGGTCAGCCGGCCCGCGACCGTGGTCCCGTCCAACTGCTGGACTTCCACCGGCAGGGACGCGACCGAGAGGGCGATCAGCGGCAGATAAGTCAAGGAGAAGGTCATCGCAGAAAAGAGCGGGATTGGATTCTGTTTGTGGAAGTTTTGTCCGTGCCTGCTGCGGGCGTCCATGCAGAGATCCCGCAGACCGTGCAGGATGCGGCGGGTGGGTGGTCGTTACCTGTTCTGTCTGGCGAGCTCCCGGAAGTACTCTTCGATGACGGCGCGGTAATGAGCGGGAAAGTCGCGGCCGATTTCCTGCATCGCCTCCTCCCGCTGCTTGGGAGGCAGTTCGCCCCAACCAGCGGCCTGGCCGATATCTTTCTTGGTCACTTGGCCCGGACCTTTCCCGCCCCCCGGCATGCTGTCGGGCATCGGACGCGAAGACTGAGCGCCACCGCTGGACGCAGCAGCCTGACAGGCACACTGTTTAGCCTCTTCCTCCTTGATCAGCTTGTCCAGCATCTCGATCACCTCGTCCTCGATGTCCCGCACCCGCTGGTTGGCACGGCCCAGTCCCAGCCGGCGTTCCACGTCCTGCATCCGCCGGGAGATGTCATCCAACGATCCATCTTCCAGCTGAGCCAGGTCGGCTCGCATCAGCCTGGCCAGTACCGCATAACGCCGCGGGACCGCGTCCTGGTTTTCCAGGAGGCGAGCCAGCACGTCCAGGCCCTGGTCCTTGTGGAGGAGTCGATGATGAGCGACCCCTTGGTAGAAGAGCAGGGTGGGGCGGTCCAGGACGTCGTCCAGGGTGAGGGACCCGATCAGGGCAAGCGCCTCGTCGAAATAAGACCCCTGGGCCAGGCTGCGGCCCAGCAAGAGGCGGAGGTTGTGGCGGACCAGCGGAACCAGGTCCTCCTCGTCCAGCCAGGCAGCTTCCCCGACGGCCGCAGGGGTGGCGCCGGTCTGACAAGCTTGGATTAACGCGGTAGCCCTTGGTTCGACCAGGGCAATCACAGCGGCAATCTGCTCGGCCACGTCCCGCGGATCGTCCACAGCCGCAGGGGCCCACACCGCCTCGGCCTGCCGCCGCAACCCTTGTGTCGCACCTTGCTTGGCCAGCCAATCGTCCAGCCGCTGACGGATCTCCTCCGGCGTGAAGGCCTGCCAGCTGGGCCGACCCGCCAGCTCGTCCTCGACCGCCAACAACGGAGCCGCCAGCAGAGCCAGGCTGAGTGCGATTGCGATTGTTTTCGGGGAAACCATGTTTTCATTCCTGTTTTGCCAGTTGGTGGTCAGCCGGGGATGGGGTAGGGGAGTGA
>CAYFZZ010000206.1:0-2976 GCA_964347545.1 uncultured Planctomycetaceae bacterium
AACTGCTGATCGGCAACCGATCGGGGCGGGGAAAGGTCAGCCGGCTAGTGCGTCCCGTTTGCTTGCCGCACGGAATCTTCGCCACTGCCCTGGCTGGCGGATTCCTTCAACTCGCTGACGATTTCCCTCAACTTATCGACACTCGCGTTATGCGCCCGCAACGCCTGCTGGAACATGTCGGCGACCCGCTGCAAATCCTGCAAATCACCGTCGACGGGTGGGGGTCTTCGCGGCGGGCTGCCAGCGCCCCGCCCGGACGGCACCGTGATGCGTCCCAAGAGATAGCTGGCGACGGAGGCACAGCTGAGCGTGATGGGCCAGGGAATCGGCGCGGCGAACGGGTCGGCCCAGGCCAAGAGTGGGAAAAGATTCATCGCCGTCCTTCTTCAATTTCAGCCCGGGTCGCGTTTCCGCCGGTCAGCAGCCGCCCAGGAACCTGCGTCACGGCTGTCCAATCAGGGGGTTCCTGGCGGAGAACGACAGGGGCCTCGCTAGCCAGGGTCTCCCCCCCGTAGCCGATCAGGAGCGCATCCCAGGCGGACACAATAACAGTGTATAGCTTAATTTCCGCACGGTGGTCCGGCGGTCGATAGGCTAACCGTCACCGCAAAAGCCGGTTGCAGCGGTCATAACGATCATTGGCGGTAAGCTGCCCCTCTCAGGAAAGGGCCCCCGCGGTCGTCCTGGGGACGGTCTCCAGCACGAGGCCAGGCGGTGGGGAGGTGGGGGGGATGGCCGTGAGCTGTGGCCCCCTACGCCGTGTGACTGGAGCCGGCTTCTGGGAAGCCGGACCTGTGCTCCAGTTCGTCAAGCCTGGAGCCGGCTTTTGTAAAGCCGGACCTGTGCTGTTTTTGTGGATTTCTTTAGTAGCTGGTCCGGGACCCGTAGCCTCGCAGGCAGACGACACCCACGACAAGCACAGCCACCAGGACCAGGAACCACTGAGATTCGGTGAGGTTTGCCGACCACCGAAACAAGGGGTAGAGCGCGTTTTGCACGTGATTCCACATGATGGATCTCCTCCGGACGGATCGTCGCCCCACGGATCCTGCATCCCGGGGCGATCCATCCCCCTGAAATCTAGCTCACGCCCACCGACCCGCAGCCGAAATATCCCCCCAAACCGTCCCTCCCTACCAAAAAAGGACAGGCATAACCGGCACGCTCTGATCGAAGATCGCACATATATTGATCCTGACCAGCGGGTGGGCCCAGCCGGGCCGCGACGGCCCCGGCGTTTGGGGGCGAACTGCCAGGCTCGCCCCCGATGTGTCGGCACAGCCCGCTGGGGCGACCGCAGCTCGCGAAAAAGTCACCCCCATGCGGCACCGCCGACGGTCCCAGACCATGCCTGTCCTTTTTTGGACCCACTCCCTTCGTGCTCTTCGTGTCCTTCGTGGTTCCTCCCCACCTCCTGTTCAGGAAAGCGGGGACAACTGACTTTGGACACCCTGGGGACAGTCGCCCCAGCCGGCTCGGTGGGTGACGTCGTCGCGCGGCGGCCAGACCAGAAGCCGCCTCAAGGCGGAACGACGAACAGTTCCGCTCAGCGGAGACCCGGCAAAAGCTGCTGAAATCTCCGCGCCTCGCACGTGACACCATCCTGCAAAGCGCCCCCGGAGCCTGACTCGGGGCAAGCGATCCTGGGGCCTTGGTTCTATTCCGCCAGTCGGGCGGCCAGAAAGTCCACCGTACGCTGAACAATCTCGTCGAGCGATGGTTCAGGAGGCGCATCCACTTTGCGCCAGTTGTGGCCGGCGTTTTTGACGATCAGGATTTTGACGGGGGCGCCGATGGCTTTGCTTTTTTCTTCCAGGTAACGAGCGTGGTGGACGGGGATGGTCGTGTCCCGGTCGCCTTGGATCATGAGCAGCGGAGGGCTGTCTTGGGTGAGGTAATTGATCGGGCTCACTTCGCGATACCGCTTCAGTTTTTCGGCGGGATCGCTGCCGGGGGGGAGGATGCGAGCCGCGAAACGGTCGCGGAAGTTGGCACGTCCGTCGGGGTTGAAGAGTTCGGTTTTTTCAAAATCACAAGGACCGTACCAGGAAACGCCCGCCACCATCCGGTAGCTGGCGTCGCGCAGGGCCGGGTCGCCGGGGAGGGCTTCCGGGGGGGCGAGCAGCAGCATTTGGGCGATCTGCCCCCCGGCGGAGTCGCCAAAGGTGAAGACGCGTTGGGGGTCGACGAAGCGGGTGGGGGCGTTTTTGACGAGGTAGCGGAGGGCGTCTTTCGAGTCGGTAACACAGTCCTTGATGGTGATGTTTCCGCCCTTGGTACAGAGCCGATAGTCCACTGCAGCCACACAGAAGCCTTTTTCTGTGAGACCGCGGACCACCCGACCCATGCCCGTCCGACCGCCGGCAGCCCTTTTGCTTCCTGCTGCCCATCCCCCACCGTGGGTATAGATCACCAGGGGATATTTCCCGGACAAGGTCGTCTCTGGGTAGTAGAGGTCCAGATACAGATCCCCTGCCGAGGTCGTCTTGTAGACGATATCCGACTTAAGATGAATCGGGGGCTGGCCTGCAGCGGGTACCAGCGGAAACGCCGTTGTCCATCCCCACAGGGCCAGGCTGATGACCCACCAATTTCTTGTCATCGTTTTACTCCCGTTCCAGGCAAAGTTATTCCCGCTCCAGGCAAAGCACAGGCACCCGTTGGCCCGCCAGTTCGGCCGGCAGGGTGACCGCCATTGCGATCCACAAGATTTTCAAGGCAGACAACTTCATGGCTAGAAACATTCTAAGCATCAACCGAACCTTCGGGCAGCACCCGTAGAGCCTTCCCCAGCCCCTCAGGGTCAGACGGCCTGATCCCGCCTGGCGCCCCCTGGGGATTGTTCAAGATCTGACGTCAGGTTTTCTGGCGGCGGTGTGGGAGGTTGGGAAGATGTATGGGACGCCTGCCGATCCGGTTGCATTCCGTTGGACTCAGCTTTATCCTGACGCGTGGCTGATCCGCTTTTGGCATTTC
>CAYFZZ010000207.1:0-3081 GCA_964347545.1 uncultured Planctomycetaceae bacterium
CATCACCCCATCACCCTTTTCCCTCTTCCCCACGCTGGGGCCACCGGCGGCTAGTCCCGGCGCGCCGGGACCGCTCAGGAGGGCCGCTTCCCTTTTCAATCTTCACTATTCCCATTTCACTCTTCACTCTTCCCTCCCTGTCCCGGCGCGCCGGGATTCCCGCTTCGCTCGCCATTCGGCGATCCAGCAGTAGCTGACCGGGACGAAGAACAATGTCATCAGCTCGATCAGCATCCCGCCAAAGGAGGGGATGGCCATGGGGACCATCACGTCGCTGCCTCGGCCGCTGCTGGTCAGCACCGGCAGCAGGGCCAGGATCGTGGTGGCGGTGGTCATCAGGCAGGGCCGCACCCGCCGCAGGCCGGCGGCCACCGTCGCTTCGCGGATGGCGGCGGTCGAGCGGGGTTGGCGGGCGGCAAAGGACTGGTTCAGGTAGGAGGCCACTACCACGCCGTCGTCGGTGGCGATCCCCAACAAGGCAATAAAGCCGACCCACACCGCCACGCTCAAGTTAATCGGCGCCACCTGGAACAGGTCCCGCATGGGGACCGAGAACACGGAAAAGTTGAGAAACCAGGAGGTCGAGTAGAGCCAGATCAGCAGCATGCCGCCCGAACAGGCGATAAACACTCCGGCGAAGATCAACAGCGTGGTGGAGACCGCGCGGAACTGGAGATAGAGGATGATGAAGATGATGAACAGGGCCAGCGGCAACACGACGCGGAGTGTTTTTTCGCTGCGGACCTGATTTTCGTAGCTGCCGATAAACGTCGGCCGCTCGGTACCGGTCGGCAGCCGCAGCTGGCCGCTGTCGATCGCCTCGTCCAGCTGGCGGCGGCAGGCCTCGACCACGTCGACCTCGGCAAAGCCGGGCCGTTTGTCGAAGATCACGTACCCCACATAGCGGGTATTTTCGCTGCGGATGACCTGCGGGCCGCGGACGAAGTTGATCGTGGCCACCTGTTTCAAAGGGATCTGCATCGCGCCGCTGCCGGCGATCAGGATCCGGCCCAGCGATTCGATGGTGTCCCGCAGTTCCCGCTGGTAGCGGACCCGCACCGGATACCGCTGGCGTCCTTCCACGGTGGTCGTGATCCGCTGGCCGCCGATGGCCGTTTCGATCACGTCCTGCACGTCGCGAATGTTGACGCCATAGCGGGCGATGGCCGCACGGTCGATGTCGATCTCCAGGTACGGCTTGCCCACGATCCGATCGGCAAACACCGTCGCCGGCTCGACCCCCGCCGCCTCCAACGATTCGCTCTTCAACAACCGCTCGATTTCCAACCCCAACCGCTCGATATCCTCCAGCTTCTGACCCAGGATGCGGACGGCCATCGGCGCCCGGACGCCCGATTGCAGCATCACGATTCGAGCGGCGATGGGCTGCAGCTTGGGGGCGCTGGTCGAACCGGGCATTTGCGCGGCTTGTTCGATCTCTTTCCAGATGTCGTCGGACGAACGGATGTGGGGGCGCCAGTTGCGGTAGGGCCTGCCGCGGGGGTCTTCGATCAGGTTCCCCGCCTCGTCACGAGCGAATGTCGTCGTCTTCCGGTCAAAGCGGAACAGCCGCGGCCGACCCTGCTGGTCCAGGTCATACTCAGGCTTGTAATTCACAATCGTCTCGACCATCGAGATCGGTGCCGGGTCGAGCGGACTTTCGACGCGGCCAATCTTGCCAACCACCAAGGCAATCTCGGGAATGGCGCTCAACGCCATGTCCTGCTTGCTCAACACGTCCATCGCTTCGCCGATCGAAGCGTGCGGCATCGTGGTGGGCATGTACAGAAAGGAACCTTCGTCCAGGGAAGGCATGAATTCCTTGCCCAAGCCGGGAAACTCGTGCGCGGCCCAGGCCCACACCGGGTTGCCCCGCACCCAGCTGACCGGGATCCCCACGGCACCGGTCGCGCGGGGGATCAGGCCAAACACGCGATCGAAGCCGAGCCAGATGGTGAGGCCCAGGAGGATGCTGGCCACCGGCAGGCTGTAAAAGACCAGCTTGTGGGCCAGGAAAAACCGCAGCAGCGGTTCGTAATATTTCAAGAACAGCAAAAACACCCCCAGCAGCCCGCCAATCGCCACCCCGATGAAGACCAGGTTCCGTGCCAGCCCGACTTCGATCCCCAGCGGCATCCAGTGACGAGCCAGCGCGACGAAGACCAGGATCACCACGGCCGCATTGGCCAGCAGGGGCAACCAGCGTTGAGCGGGCGGTGGGACCAGGTCGCGGACGATGAGGTACACGCCCAGCAGGAGGAGGACCAGCGCCGAGTAGAACAGGGGCCAGTCGAAGCTGAGTTTCAGCCCCAGCATGACCAGGGCGGCGGCGACCAGCAGCCCCCCGCCCGCTTGACGCCACCCGCGGCGGGGTATCCGCACCGAGAAGAGAAGATGAGCGATGGGGGGGATCAAGGTCAACGCGACCAGGACCGAGGCCAGCAGGGCGAAGGTCTTGGTGTAGGCCAGCGGCTGGAACAGCTTGCCCTCGGGGCCGACCATCGTGAACACGGGGAGGAAACTGACGACGGTCGTGAGGATGGCCGTCACCACCGGACGCCCCACCTCGCTGGCCGCCCGAAAGATCACCTCCAGACGACTCTCCCGCCGGTCTGCCTCGTCCAGGTGCTTCAGCATGTTCTCGCTAAGGAGGACCCCCATGTCGACCATCGTGCCGATGGCGATGGCGATCCCGGAGAGGGACATGATGTTCGAATCGACGCCGACGACCTTCATGGCGATAAAGGCCATCATCACGGCCAGGGGCAACAGGGCCGAGATCAGCAGGCTGGACCGCAGGTGCATGACCATTACCACCACCACGATGATCGTGACCATGATCTCTTCGGTCAGGGCGTTGGCCAGGGTGTCCAGGGTCTCGTGGATTAACTGGGTGCGATCGTAGAACGGGACCACGCGGACCTGGCTGACGCGTCCATCCGCCAGGGTTCGCCGCGGCAACCCGGGCTCGATTTCCTCGATCTTCCGCTGGACCCGCTGGATGACCGCCAGGGGATTTTCCCCGTAGCGGACGACGACCACGCCCCCCACCGCCTCGGCGCCCCCTTTGTCCAGAGCGCC
>CAYFZZ010000208.1:0-8858 GCA_964347545.1 uncultured Planctomycetaceae bacterium
GGATGCGGGATGCGGGATGCGGGATGCGGGATGCGGGATGCGGGATGCGGGATGCGGGATGCGGGATGCGGGGTGCGGGGTGCGGGAAGCGGGTTGCGGGAAGCGGGTTGCGTCATGCAGGGGACGGGCAGGAGTGCCCGTCCTACGAGCATCTCGATCTCCATTCAACCGCGGAGCGGTTGCAGCGATTAGCCGGAGGTAAGCGGAGCGCCACCTCCGGATACACGAATACCCCAAAAAATGCATCCCGAAGGGATGCCAGCTATGTGGGATGCGGGAGGCGGGTCGCGCGATGCGGGATACCGCCACGGGGTCGGGAGTCTTTTTCGACAGAAGTTCATCCCACGCGGGTCGACCATCGATCGAAAAAGACTCCCGACCCCTTCCGGGCCGCCAGCAGATAACAGGCGGACATGGGCTCCCCCCAAGTCCCCTCTCCCCCGCCGGGGGCCGGGGGACGACGGAGAGCGGACCGCAGGCGTGCACGGCCAGCGGTTGACCGGGCCGCGACTTTCTAGCCGAACTTGACCCACAGGTAGGCGGCGGCCAGAGCGAAATAGCAGAGGGTGACCAGCACGATCGCTACCAGACTGGCTGGGCCGCTGTGCAGCGGCTGGTCCAGGCGACGACGCAAGTAGATGTGGTTCAATCCAATCAAGGCCGTGGAATAAATGACCGTGCCACAGAACCCGATCACCGCACTGATGATGATCAACCGGCCCGGCTGCTGGAAGAACATCGTCACGCTGGTGATCACCGCCAGGGCCAGCACGATCCCATAGTACCAACGGCGTTGATCCTGACGGGCCAGGCCGGGCCAGAGGCTGGAGAGCGCGTCCAGGTGGATGCGGGCCACACAGTCCACGGTGGCCAGCCAGGTGTCGGCCAGAAACGCTCCGGCAATGAACAAAAACAACAGGCGGCCGGCATGCCCCCAACTGGCCGCAAAAAACTCGCTCTGCACCACCGCCAGCTGAAACTTCTCCGGGACCAGCCCCTGGGGGTGCAAGAGCGCGAAGGCCAGCAGGCAGGTCATCAAAGTGGTCGCCAGGTTGCCCAGGATCCCGATCCAGGTCTCCAGGGCCAGGTAACGGTACCACTGCCGCAAGCGGCCGGGCGCTTCGGGACCGGCCGCCGGCAACGACGCTCGACCACCGCGAAGGGGCGCCATCCCCGAGCGAAAACCGGTGAGGTGATCCATGTGGGCCGCCATGCCGACCCCTTTTTCCTTGATCCAGTAGGAGTAGAACAGCGTCCAGAAGCCCCCCAGGCCGGCGAAGGTGATGGCGGTCAGCAGTTTGTCGGCGTCTTGCTGGGGATCAAAGCGAGCCAGCTGGGCCAGGTCGGGCACGACCAGGCCTCGACAAAACTGGCCCAACACTCCGCGGACCTCCGGGTGGGTGCAGGCGAGCATCATGCCGACCAGCGAGACCAGCGCCACGCATTTCATCACGCCTTCGATCAGGCGATACACCGTCTTGGCAAACAAGATGGCCGCCGTGAAGACCACGATCGAGAACTGGCCCCACCACAAGGATTGGGCCTCCTGCGACCATCCGCGGGGCCAGTCGGTCAACGCGGCCACGGCCGTCCCCCCGGCGGATGCAAACGCGCCGAACCAGAGAAACGAGATAGTGAACAGCAGCCACAGGGCGATGCCGAAGGTGCGGTTCAGCCGAAAGAAACCGCGAAAGACCCCCTCACCCGTCAAGACCGTATAACGGCCGATTTCGAAGGTCAGCGGAAACTGCAGCAGACAGGCGGGGATCAGCAGAAACAAAAATGCCAGGCCGTATTTGGCGATGATGTACGGCCACCAGATCAGCTCGCCACTGCCCTGGGCCAGGGCCATCCAGACCAGCCCGGGGCCCAGCCATTTCCACAAACCGCCGCGGGCGGGCAGCGGGCGGCGATCAAAGCTGGCAGATTCCCCGGGCATGGTCCGCCATTGTAATCGATGGCGGCTTCACAGCACCTTTAAGGTGACGGCCGCCAGGACGATCGCGATCATCACGGCGCCGACCACCATTTTGCCAGCGGTCCCCACCAGGCGGCCGAAGAAGGCCACCAGGCCCACCCGGCAGCTGTCATCCAACCTCCGCCCCACCCACTGTTCGCCCAGGATCGCTCCGGCCGTGGCCCCCACCGCCGCGAAAAACAGGGCGGCCACCAACGAGCCCACGATGGGCACGGGAAGGGTGGGGATGCCCACCAACGCACCGGCCACAGAACCGACCATCCCCCCCAGCAACGCCAACACCGCTCCCCGCCGACTCCCCCCGTACCGCCGGACCCCCACCGCGCTGGCCAGCAACTCGATCGCTTCGCCCACCAGCGCCAAGCCAAACATCACCCCCACCGCCAGCCAACCCACGCCCACCGGCCCGTCGCTGGGCAGGAAATAGGCATACGCGGCGGTCGCCACGAGGACCAGCCAGTTGCCGGGGACGCCAAAGAGATTCAGCGCCCAGAGGCACGTTACCAGCAACACCAGAATCACCGCCCACAGGATACTCATATCCACATGCCCACAGACCGAATGCCAAAGGTAAGCGTTGTCTCAGCAGAACAGGGAACGTTCAGGAAGCCACCTGGGTGGGGCGCAAGGGGCTTTCCTTGAGCCGAAAGGTCCGCTGGCCGGAAACCGCAAAATTGACGGTCGCCGTCCGCTGGTGGCCGCTGCCGCTGAGCGCCGCGATCTTTCCCAGCCCATATTGCGGATGGGTAACGACCATGCCCACGCGAAACATTTCCGGATCGCCAGGCGGGCCTGCCGCGGTGCCGGGCTGGGCCACCCGCACCTCCCCCGACTCTACCCGCTGGGCCGCCGTGCTCAACCCCGCCATCCCCGCCTCGCCGGCGGGCCGCCGTGTGGCGGGCCGCGCTGCGGCGGGCCGATTCTCGTCCAGCTGGTATTCCGCTCCATCTTCCGCCTGGTACTGCACCTGGTATTCCATCCCGTCTTCCGCCCCCGCTTCCGACTCGACCAGCTCCATCTGGTCCCGCGGCAGCTCCATCAGGAACGGGCTGGGCACGGTCATCCGCCGCATTCCGCGATAGTCCCGAAAGCGAGCGAGGCTGATCTGCAGGTGCTGTTGCGCTCGCGTGATCCCCACAAACAGTAACCGCCTCTCTTCTTCCAGTTCCTGGGGATTGTCCTTGCTGCGATCGTGAGGCAGCAGTCCCTGTTCGGCGGCGATGAGGTAGACCACGGGAAATTCCAACCCTTTGGCCGAATGCAACGTCATGAGGGTCACCCTTTCGGACCGCTGGTCCCAATCATCCGTATCGCTGACCAAGGCGGTTTCTTCCAGGAAGAGGTCCAGCGACTGCTGTTCGGGGTGGCGTTCGTCGAATTGCCTGGCGACGGTCAGCAGTTCTTCGATGTTGGCCAGCCGTTCTTGATCTTCGTCCGCCTCGGACTGCTGCAGATGTTCGTGATAGCCGGAAAGGGATAGGACCAGGCCCACGATCTGTTCGATCGAGCCGGTGGCGGCCAGGGCCAGCTGGTCGATGGTGGCCACAAATTTGGCCACCCGCGTGGCCGCTCGAGTGTTCAAGCCTGGAATCATCCCCGCCTCGCGGGCGGCGTCCAACAGCGGGATGGCGCGGGCCGCGGCATGGTCCACCAGTCGCTGGACCGTCTTCTTGCCGATCCCCCGCGGCGGTGTATTGATCACCCGCTGGAAGGCGACGTCGTCCCGCAGGTTGTTCACCAGTTGGAGGTAGGCCAGCACATCCTTGATCTCCTGGCGGCGATAGAATTCCAGGCCCTTGACCAGCTGGTAAGCGACCCCCTGTTCGCGCAACGCCAGCTCCAGAGCTCGCGAAAGCGCATTGACGCGATAAAAAATCGCAAAGTCGCTGGCCCGCCGCCGCCCGGCGCGAATCTGGTCGGCAATCGCCGCGGCGATTTGACGAGCCTCTTCCAGCTGAGACGTGTAAGCGACCAGCCGCACCGGTGAACCTTCTTCGTTCTCGGTAAACAAACCCTTGACTTTCCGCTGCACGTTGTGGGCGATCAACTGGTCGGCCACCTGCAGGATCCGTCCCGTGCTGCGGTAGTTCTGCTCGAGCCGCACCACCTTCACCCCGGGAAAATCACGTTCAAACTGGAGGATGTTGTTCAAGTTGGCCCCCCGCCAGCCGAAGATCGACTGATCCGGATCCCCGGTGACCGCCAGGTTGGGATGGTCGCACGAAAGGGCTCGCAAGATCGCATACTGGACCTGGTTCGTATCCTGATACTCGTCCACCAGGATGTACCGAAAGCGGTCGTCCAGCGTCTGGCGGATTTCTGGTTGCTGGCGCAACAAGGTGGCCATGTGCCACAGGAGGTCGTCGAAGTCGACGGCCGCAGACCGCAGCAAGTGCCGCTGGTAGGCCGGATACACTTCGGCGACCACCGCCTGGATCGGCCCCCCCCCGCTGGCCGGAAATTCCTCGGGCCCGATCAAATGGTTCTTGGCCCAACTGATCCGCTCGGCAATCTGCTGCGGACTGAACATCGAGCTTTCCCAGTCGCCCGCCCCCATCACCTGCCGCAATGCCCGCAGGCTGTCTTCGGTGTCGTAGATGGTGAAGTTTTCGGCCAGTCCCACGTGAGCGGCATAGGTCCGCAGCAGGCGAGCACAGAAGCGATGGAAGGTGCCCAGCCACAGTTGGTCGGTCGCGGCCAGCTGAGCCACCCGGCTGCGCATCTCGTCCGCCGCCTTGTTGGTGAAGGTGAGGGCCACAATTTGCGAAGGGGGGACGCCGGCTTGCAATAAATGGGCGATCCGGTGCGTCACCACCCGCGTCTTGCCGCTGCCCGGCCCAGCCAGAATTAATAAGGGGCCATCAATATGTGTGACGGCTGATTTTTGAGCAGCGGTCAGCTGTTTTTCGTCCAGTTTCCACATGGCCACAAGTATATCGGGCTGCTAGCAGTCATCCAGCTCGGCCGGGCAAGCGGGGTCGGCAGGACCCACCCTGGAAAAACTCGTGTTGAAAAGTTGCCCCGAGTTTCCAGAATAAGCAGATCTCGCCGCGGTGGGCGGGACTTTTCGCCCTCGTACCGGGCGAGAGGATTTCACGGATCGTTCTTGGATGGGAGGGACCCCGATGACCCGCATACCACTTCCTGAGTTCACCAATCCGCAGCAGACGTTGGACGACAAGCTGGAAATGAGCACCGCGGAAATTGGTTTGTCTGTGCGGACCACCAATTGTCTGGAAGATCGGGGCATCTTTTCCGTCAAAGACTTGCTGAATTGTACGCCGAAAGACCTCCTGGCGATCTCCAATTTTGGTGAAAAAACCCTGGAAGAGGTCTATCTGGCACTGGAAAGCATCGGCTTTTATCGCCCCGAGAACGGCCCGCACATCCAGCGGTAAATCGCCGACCGCGGATGGATCGTCGGCCAGCGATCTGCCCACCCGCGGCCCCGACGAGGATCCCTCCCCGCGGAGGGTCCCTCCCCCCCTTCCGGGGACAACTACATTTGCCCCCCGGCGTCCGTCCCGCGTCCCTCCCTCCCCATCCCTCCCGGGGACAACTACCTTTTCCTCCCTCCCCCGGGGACAACTGCCCTTGTGCGGGCCCCCGGAGACTGTCCCCATCTTCGTGCCCTTCGTGCCCTTCGTGTCCTTCGTGGTAACTCACGCGGATTGATATCTTTGGGGGGACTGTCCCCAGGGCGCCAAAAGTCAGTTGTCCCCGCTGTCTCCCCAAAAGTCAGTTGTCCCCGCTGTCTCCGGGTTTTCCCGCCGCGAAAAGTCAGTTGTCCCCGGTTTCCTCCCCCGAAAAGTCAGTTGTCCCCGGTTTCCTCCCGCGGATTGATCTCTCTGGGGGGGACTGTCCGCAGGGCGTCAAAAGTCAGTTGTCCCCGGTTTCTCGCGCTGGGTGTCCCCGGTTTCTCTGCTGCGGGCGTCAAAAGTCAGTTGTCCCCGTTTTCCCGTTCGTTTTCCGCGTTCGCGCGGGCGCGAAAAGTCAGTTGTCCCCGGTTTCTCGGGCGTCAAAAGTGGGGCTGGCGGAAAGGCTGGCGGAGAGGGCAGGCGTGGTTTGGGGCCGGGTCTGGGAGGCGGGGTCTGCTAACTTCCGTCCGCTCAGGGCAGCGGTTTATAATGAGCGGCCGTCCGGGGCGGTGACGTGTCCCGCGGGACCGTCTTTCGCCTGTGGACCGAAGGCTGACCGCCGCCCTCTGCATCTGCCCCCCTTAGCCCAGACCCCCAATTGTGGCTCGACGCTATACCTTTTATCGCAAAAAGCGCGGCGCGCGTGTCAGCGGTTCGGCTCAGCTGGGAACGGCGGGCGAGACGTTGTTGTTCGCGGCCTGCCTCCTGGTGGGTGCGGTCACGCTGGCCACGATCCTCTTTTGGGTCGCTCTGCCCCAGTGGCGGATCAAGCGGAATTTCGTGGAGGGCCGCTGCACCGTGGTGGCGACCCCCGGCACGGTCGCTCGTCCCACCTCCGAGGCGACCGTCTACCGGCCCCAGATTCCGGTCGAGTTTGTGGTGGACGGGGTCACCTATCGCAACGACCACTACGACTTGCTGACCTGGTATGCGGACCACGAATCGGCCGCCGCCGTGGCGGCGGGGTTTGTCGAGGGCCAGTCGTACCCGATCTGGTACGATCCGGCGGATCCGCAGCGAGCGGTTTTGGTCCGCGGGCAATCGCTGACCTTCTGGCTGTTGATGCTATTGCCGCTGGCCTTCCTCGCCACGGGCGTAGGCGGGCTGGCTTACAACGTCTGGCAATGGGCCATCTCGCGAGAACGTCGCGCCGCAATCGCTCAACTTGCCTCATCCCGGGAACGGCTGGACGAGTCCGGGCAGGTCCAGCCCCGCTTGCCTGCGGTGCCGTACGACGCCGATGTGACCAACAGTCCGGGCACGACCCTGGCCTACCGCTTGCCGATCGCCACCTTGCGCGGCTGGCGGCTGTTTGCCTTGACCGGCGCCTGCCTGGCCTGGAACACTCTGGTTGCTGTGCTGCTATGGCTGGCCTGCCGCAACCATCTGGAGGGTCGGCCGGACTGGATCATGGACGTGACCACCGGCGTTTTCGCGATCCCCGGCCTGTGGCTGGCCTACAAACTGGCTGAACAACTGCTGTACAGCAGCGGGATTGGCATGACGCGGGTCGAGATCAGCCAACATCCGCTGGAACCGGGGGGTCGCTACGAGGTTTACCTCTCGCAAGGAGGCCGCCTGGCGGTGAAAAAGCTGGAACTGATGTTAATCTGCGAAGAACAAGCGACGTACCGACAGGGCACGGACACGGTGACGGACAAGCGGCTGGTCAACATCCAGCCGATCTGGCAGAAGAGCGATTTTCGGATTCAGCCGCCGGACATGTTCGAGACCCGCTGCAATTTTGCGGTCCCCTCCACCGCCATGCATTCGTTTCGTTCGGAACACAACGCCGTGACCTGGAAACTGGTGATCCGGGGCGACGTCGAACGGTGGGCCGCCTACGAACGGGATTTTCCCGTGGTGGTCGTCCCCAACGCTCAGAGCGATCCTCCTGAGGTCCACGGCACGACTCTGGCCGCCGCCCCGTAGGCAGGGTCCCGGAGGCGTGCTCAGCGAAACAACTCCGCCATGCAGGAACCTACCCACCCTTCGACATCGGCCGGCTATGACACGCTGGTTCCCGACGACGTGATCCCCCGCGGGACCCTGCCTCCCCTTCGTTATCGGGATTTTCCCCAGACAAGGCCCCTGACGCGGATGATCGGCCCCGGGATTGTGTTGGCCGGGCTGGCCCTGGGCAGCGGCGAGTTCCTGTTGTGGCCTTACATCACCTATCGCAGCGGGTTTGTCTTCTTCTGGGCCTGCATCCTGGGCGTGACGACCCAATATTTTTTGAACATGGAAATCGCTCGTTGGACCCTGGCGACGGGCGAAAGCGCCATCACCGGCTTCTGCCGGCTGGGCCGCACCTGGGCCTACGTCTTTCTGGCTCTGAACATCATCCCCTGGATGTTACCTGCCTGGGCCAAAGGGGCGGCTCGTCTGGTGGGCTGGTTGATCTGGGGTCCTGAGCACTTGAGCGACGGGGCGGTCACGGGGTTTGCGATTGCCGGCCTGGTATTGTGCGGCGCCCTGTTGACGATGGGACCGGTCATCTACGAGACCTTAGAACGGATTCAGCTGTTTCTGGTGACCCTGGTCCTGGTGCTGGTGGTGGTCATCGCCGTCCTGATCGTGCGGGTCGACGCCGTGGTGGCTCAGTGGCACGGGCTGGTGGGATTTGGCCTGCCCCACCTGGACGACGACCTGACGCTGACCGCTTTGCTGGGAGCGATTGCTTTTGCGGGCGTCGGGGGGACGTTGAACCTGGGCCACAGCAATTACATCAAGGACAAAGGGTTCGGCATGGGCAGTTACATTGGCCGGATCACCAGTCCGATCACGGGCCGTGCCGAGCCGATGTCGGAGGTGGGTTATCATTTCCCGCTCACGCCAGAAAACCACCGCCGCTGGCGGGGCTGGTGGCGAGCCGCCTCCCTGGAACACTTCTTTTCTTTCTACTGCACCTGCCTGATCTGCCTGATCCTTTTGACTTTGATCAACTACAGTGTGTTTTACGAGCCGGATGGGAGTCTACGGGAGGGGTTGAGCGGTTATAGAAACAACATCGATTTTGTGTGGGCCCAAGCGGTGGAGCTGGGCCAGCGGACGGTGCTGGGCAGCAGCGGCACGCTGCTGTTCCTGGTCGCGGGGGTG
Source organism: uncultured Planctomycetaceae bacterium (assembly GCA_964347545.1). GTDB lineage: Bacteria > Planctomycetota > Planctomycetia > Pirellulales > UBA7805 > CS4-C045. Next base: position 8,716 of record CAYFZZ010000208.1, read on the forward strand.
GCCATTCTGCTGACCACCGAAATCGGTGTGCTGGACGGCATCAGCCGGATTTCCGCCGACATCGTCAAGGTGAACTGGCTGCTGTCCAATTCGCGGTGGACGGAAAGCCGGCTGTACTTTGTGTTTCTGTGGGGAGTGATTTT
>CAYFZZ010000209.1:0-20379 GCA_964347545.1 uncultured Planctomycetaceae bacterium
ATCGCCACCCTGTTCGTGCCTGATCGTCCGCTCGATGACGATTACGAGCACGAGCACCGCTTCGCTGAGCACGAGTGACAGGCAGACGATATCCTCTAAGAGGGGTTTTCTACAGAGCCCTCCCGACCCCGTCACGCCCGACTTCATCCCCTGCGACCCTTTCCCTCAGCCCTGCCCTTCCGCCAGCTCACCCGCATCCCCCTCCGTGTCGGCCGCCTCCTCGGCATCTTGAGCCCAGAGCCGTTTGTACTCTCCCTTCCGCCACCGGGGGATATCCGTCTTGTAGTATTTCGAAAAGCGGCTCTCGGAAGGCCCACCCGGCAAATTCGTCCAGGCCTCGTCGCGGCTCATGTCGGTCACAAAATGATAGCTGGGGGCAAAGGTCGATTCCCGCGTGGCCGTCCGCAGGAGGTGCCCCTGGAAGGGGGTGGCAAAATTTCCCGGCATCGGCAGCTCGCCCGTGTGAAACCCCAGCAGCCGGCCAGCCCGCTGGTTCCCCAAAAAGCGGTTGGTAAAACGAAACGCGTTCAGTTCCGACCAGGGTTGATCCTGATCCTGCTCTAACCGCTGAGCCGCGCGATGAATCATCTCGCCTTTGTCCCGGTCGCGCCACCAGCTGGACGTCTCCTTGAGCAGCAGCCGATCAATGGCGGTGATCACCATCGTGGAAAAACCTTGGCGGCTGCAGAGGTACAGCATCCGTCGCCAGCCAAAACCGCCGTGGGTCTCCTGGGGCTGGCCGAAGATTTCCAACAGCACGTTGCGATACAGCTTGTGGAACATGGCCGCCTCGTGGCTCTCCGGCGAATAATTCCCATGCCAACGGCTCAGCCGCCGCTTGATCTCTCCCTCCGGCATATGCGGCAGGAAGATTTTCAGGCAGTCGCGAGCGTGCACGCTGACCACGTCGTACTGCAGCTGCTGCATGTCCTCCAGGGTCGCCTGCGGGAGGGCCGCCAACCGTTCGTCGATCCGCCGTTTGCGGTAGTCGGGCACGGGCAACGTGACCAGCTCGGGCCCCCCCGGCGGATTGATGTTCTCGTTAGCCGTCGCCACAAACCCGGCGGGCGGATCAAAAATTCGCGGCAAGAAACTGGATGGCAGTAGGCCCCGCCAGTGGTTCTTCTTCTCCCAGGCCGGCAGGGGAATCAGGCCGTGGTGGTGAGGAGCCCGCAAGGGAAACCAGCCGCTGGCCTGCAGCCCGATATGGCCATCCCGATCGGCGAAGACCCAGTTCAGCGAGGGTTGCGGATTGTCGCGAACGACGTCCATCGCGTCGCTCGCGTTTTCGCTGTGCACCACGTCCAGCCAGGTGGCGATCGATCGGGCGCTGCCTTCGTAATGACCTGCCCACTGCACCGAGAGGTAGAGCCCGGGTCCCGATTCGTCGACGTCCCCCTCCAGCGTGCCCACCTCGTTGGCGTAGACCCGCAAGATTTCCGCCGAACGGTCTTTTTGCTGAATCGCCTCTTCGCGGACCGCGAAATCCAGCCACTGCTGGCCGCGGCGGTATTGCCAGCCGGTGGCACCCCCCGGCCGGCAGTCTTCGATAAAGTAGTCGCTGGTATCCCCCTTCATGTACGTCACCCCCCACGCCACCCGGTCGGTTCGCGCCACACCGAACAAGGGACAACCGGGCAACGTGGCCCCCATCACGTAGCGGTCCTCCCAGGCCAACACCGCCTCATACCAGATGGCCGGCAGCCGGTTGATTTCCAGGTGCGGGTCCGAAGCCAGGAGGGCCCCGCCCGTGGCACTGCGGGCGGGCGAGACCGCCCAGGCATTGCTGCCGGCCAGGCGGGGCAGATCGGCGATCAATTCCAGGGCCTGGTCCGACAGCTGGTGGGATATCTTCACCCGCCGCAGCAACTCGAGGTCGACCCCGTCCAGCCGAGGTGCAAACAGTTCGCTCAGCCGCTGGTCGTCCGTGATCAACTGGACCAGTTCCAACAACAATCGCTCGTTCTGCTGCTGCCCAATCGCCAGGCCGCCGAAGCTGAGCAGGTTGCCGATCAGGAGGACGGCTTGTTGCGTCCACGGTTCCGGGGCAAAGCCGGTGGCCCACATGGGAAGGCTGCGGCCAGCGTCCTGCATGCCGTCGTTGACACCCTGGCAATAGGAGGTCAAATCGCCAAACGTCCTGTCATCCAAACGGCGGGCCTCTTCCTCCAGCCGCAAGTACAGGCCCGCCTTGCGAAAGAAACGGTCGGTCTCCAACAGCTCGTGCGTGGCGGCGATCCGCCCCGCGGCCGTCCCCCGCGCAACCTCGCGGGCAAAGAGGATCTGAGTGGGGCGGTCCACGGCGTGCAAATATCCCAGCCCGTACAGGCAGGTCCGCCAGGAATCGCTGCGGATGTGCGGCACCCCGTACGCATCGCGGGAAACGGTGAAGCGGCGGCGAGCGTGTTTGGTGCGGACAGGTTTCATGCAGAACGTTGTTGGCCCTACGGCTCGACACTCTCGACCGGAAAGCTGGCCTCCGCCCGCCAGGCCTCAACCTCCCCCAAGACCCGTTGCATGGCCTCCAGCGGCGAGCGGCCGTTGGCCTCGAAACTGCGCGTCACGTAGGCCCCCCCCGCAAACGACACCTGGCAATGATACCGATAACGGCGCTGGGCGCGGCCCCACATCTCCAGCAAGCTGTACACGGCACCCAAGGCCTCCAGCCGCTGCTCGATCCGCTGCCGAGCATCCGGAGAGGCGGTCGCCGTTGGCTCCCCCGGTTCCTCGCTGCCCGGCATCCAGGCGACCGCCGGAGCCACGGTCCCGGCCGCTTCCCGGTTGGCGGAGTCCCGCTCGGTCGCGACCCCCACCGCCCAGCGGCTGGGAGAGCTCGAACGGTCGGCAGGGGTGGGTCGGGAGAGGGGTACCGCGGCAGACATCCCGGCCGGCAACAGCCGGGGCGCTCCCACACCGGCTGACCCGTCGGGCCCAGATGGGGATCGGAAGCTGGGACCTGGACCCTCCGCCCGGACTCGACCCGTATCGTACCAGCTGATCGCCTTTTGGATCAGCAGGCGGGGAATCCTCGTTTGCCGGGCCACGACCCAGACGATGCCTCCCAGCACGGCGGCCATGATCAAGGCCCGCAACATTGTGTCGCCGGCGGACTGTTGCATGCCAGGGATCATAGCCACGGTGAATCCAGGATCACAACGTCAAAATCGACTGCCCTCACCGCTGGCACCCCCCCCCGCCGGCGGCCCCGTTTTTCGCTCGGCCCGCGGTACGCGCCCCGGCCCAGCGGCTACAATGTGGCAGTATGAGCAACCAGGTGATCTATCTGGACCACAACGCCACCACGCCGCTCGACCCCCGCGTGGCCGATGCCATGCGGCGGGCGGCCCGTGACCAGTTTGCCAACCCGGCCAGCCAGCACGGCCCCGGACGCCAGGCCCGCCGCGCCCTGGAAACGGCTCGTCAGCAGATCGGCCAGTGGCTGGGTGCGGACACGGGGAGCAGCCGAGCGGATCAGGTGATCTTTACCAGCGGAGCGACCGAGGCCAACAATCTGGCCTTGCGCGGCCTGGCCGGTCGGCCCCCCGGCCGGATCCTCATCTCGGCCATCGAACACCCCAGCGTCGTGGGAGCGGCGGAATACCTGGCGACCCTCGGCTTCGAAATCGACCGCCTGCCCGTCGATCGCCAGGGCGTGGTACCGCTGGACGCGGTCCCGGCCCTCCTGACACCCGACACGCGGTTGGTCAGCGTCATGCTGGGTAACAACGAAACCGGCGCCCTGCAGCCGGTCGCCCAGATCGCTGCCTGCTGTGCCGCAGCGGGTGTGCCCCTGCACACCGATGCCGCTCAAGTCGCCGCCAAGTTGCCCCTCGATTTCCCTGGCCTAGGCGCCGCGGCCTTGACCATCACCGCCCACAAATTCCACGGCCCGCGGGGGATCGGCGCCCTGATCCTCCGCGGAGGCCAGGCCCTCACCCCGATCCTCTTCGGCGGCTTCCAACAGGGTGGTCTCCGCCCGGGCAGCGAGCCGGTGGAACTGGTGGTGGGGATGTGCCAGGCCTGGGAGTTGTGGGAGGCTGAGCGTGTTGAGCGGAACGAGCGGATCGCGGCCCTGCGGGATCGGCTGGAGGAGGAACTGGTGGCAGGTTGGCCCACGACGGTGGTCCACGCCGCCGGTGCCGCTCGACTTCCCCACACCTCTTGCCTCTCGTTTCCCGGCTGGGACCGACAAGCCCTCCTCATGGCGCTCGACCAGGCCGGCGTGGCCTGTTCCACCGGCAGCGCCTGTGCCAGCGGCTCGTCGGAACCGTCTCCCGTCCTGGTGGCCATGGGGGCTTCGGCGGAGTTGGTGGAGAGCGCTTTGCGGTTCAGCTTGGGGGCCACCACCACGGCCCAGCAGGTCGACCAGGCCGCTCGACGTATCCTGCAAGTACTCAAGCGTTTAGGAAATCCCCCCCGCTTGGGAAATCGGCCCGAGCTGGCTCCCCTGCCGAACGCCAAACGGCTATAATGACCGTTTACCCACATCGGCCCCAGGCCTGCCGGTATGCACGCCCCGGCCAGGCCGTTTTAACGCGGACGGAGCCACGGTGTCCCACGGAGTCTTCAGCATCCCTCTTCCCGCCTTGGCTGGAGGTGCCGAGCTGGCCGGCTCGTCCGGCTGCCGACCACGCTGCGGGCCACCGGCGGAGTTGATTGTGGGTCCCGAAAACCGTTTGGCGCGTGTCGCCGTGGACACGTTCCTCTTGCCTGCCCCCAGCCCTGCCGCTTTTTATCCCCTGGTCATCTACGGCCCCCCAGGCTGCGGCAAATCGCACTTGACCTCCGGTCTGGCAGCCATCTGGAAGGAACGGTATCCCCAGGCATCGGTGTACCATCTGGCGGATGCGGGCGACGTCCCCGCCGGCCACCTGCTCTACGATACTCAGGTCCACGATCACCAGGTCCAGGGTAAACCCCACGATATGGTTGAGCATTCCTCCTCCACCCGGGTCGCTGGGCAAACCGCCTGGCAGTCCACGACGCTGGTGATCCTGGAGAATCTGCATCAGCTCAGTCGGCAGCGGTCGGCCCAACGGCAGTTGGCGTCCTTGATCGACCGGCTTGAACGTGTAGGTGGCAAGTTGATTGTGACCTCCCAGACCGCGCCGGCTGCCTGCGAACAACTCTCCCCAATGCTCAGCAGCCGGCTCAACGCGGGCTTGGTCATCAACCTCCTGGCCCCACAGGCGGCGGCTCGCCGGGCGCTGGTACGCTCCCAGGCTCGGCATCGTGGGATCCCGTTGACCGAAGGGGCCGTTTCCCAGCTTGCGGCCCGGCTGGCGTCCTGCTCGGTGGCCGAACTGCTGAGGACGATGGACCGCCTGGCGGCGAGCGAGGGCAGTGCCTCCACCGAACCTGCTGCCCTGGACGAAGCGGTTGTGCGGCGGTTCTTCCACCTCGATCCGCAGGCGGCGCGCCCCCCGGTCCCGCTCCCCCTCGGCCGCATCTTCCGCCTGGTGGCCCGCCAATACAGCGTCACCACGGCCGATTTGCGGGGCCGTAGCCGTCGCCGCAGCGTGGCTCTGGCCCGCAGCATGGCCATGTACGTCGCGTCGCGGTATGCCCGCTACAGCCTGAAAAAAATAGGCACTTCGCTGGGAAAGCGGGATCATACCACCGTCATGCACGGCTGCCAGAACATCGAAAAACTGCTCCACACCGACGCCAACTGCCGCCAAGCTCTGCAACAGATCGTGGCGGAAATCGAAGCAGAATCGGCACCGATCCCCCTTCCCGAACCATCCATCCCAAGACCAGGAGGCCCTTAAGCAGAGTGTGGAAAACATGTCCGTGCCTGTTGGTCCCTGGGGCCCTTACCGACAGCCACCCTGCCCCGTTGACGGAGGACCCCGATTGGGGAACATGCCACCGAGGGACAAGCGGCAGGCCAGCGACACGATATGCACGCGATTTCCCCAGGTGCCAAAACCATGTAAACGGAATGAGGGACAGCCATTAAATGCTCCGGCCCAAGAACAACCTCCAGCCCGGCCGGCCGCTGTAATACGAATACAAAGATAAAAATTAAATAAGTAATAAGTTCTGTCTTCCTTCCGCGTGAGAACCGGGATGGATGGGAAGCCAGATGTTGTGGAACGAGGATGCTGGGAGTTCAGGGAACCGAGCGACCCGGCTGGGGGCAAAAAAAGCACTGCACAAACCGGGACCCAAAGGACTAAAGGAACGACTAAAGGAACGACTAAAGGAACGCTGTGATGAAAATTCAATGTAATCGAGCCAAATTTGCGGAGGCCTTTCAGACGGTCGCTTCGGTGGCCCCCAGCCGTAGCCCGAAGACGATCTTGCAGAGCGTCAAGCTGGACGTCAGCGACGAGGAGGCCGTTTTGTCTGCGACCGACCTGGAAGTGGGCATCCGCTGCAGCGTGCCGGAAGTGGAAGTTCAGGTGCCCGGCAGCGTGCTGTTGCCGGTCAGCCGATTTGGGGCCATTCTGCGAGAGACGCCTGACGAGCAGTTGGCGTTGGAGGCGGATGCCCAGGGAACGCAGGTGAGGGGTCAGCGCAGCAAGTTCCAGCTGCCGGGGCAGAATCCGGCCGAGTTTCCGGATGTGGCCACGTTTAGCGGGGACAAGTTTCACGAACTGCCCGCTCGGTTTTTGCGGGAGGTCATCCGCCGGACTATTTTTGCCACGGATACCGAGAGCAGCCGGTATGCTCTGGGGGGCGTGCTGTTGGAGTTGACCGAAGATCGCTTGACGGCCGTGGGCACAGATGGCCGTCGCCTGGCCAAGATGGAGGGACCCGCCCTGGCGGTCAACGGGCACAGCACGGTCGATCAGATGACCATCGTCCCCACAAGGGCTCTCCAGTTGATGGAACGGGCCCTCAGTGACAGTGATGCCGAGATCCAGTTGGTGGCGCGCAGCAACGAGGTTTTGGTCCGCAGCCCGCGGGCCACGATCTACAGCCGCCTGGTCGAAGGCCGTTTTCCCAAGTGGCAGGACGTCTTTCCCCGCTCAGCAGATAACGTCGCGATCGAGCTGCCGGTGGGACCGTTTTATTCGGCTGTCCGACAAGCAGCGATTGTGACCAGCGAAGAGAGCCGGGGTATCGATTTCACCTTCGGGAAAGGCACGGTCGTCCTGGCGGCTCAGGCAGCCGAAGCAGGGCAGTCGCGGATCGAGTTACCGATCAGTTACGAGGGGGACGAGATCACGATCATGCTGGACCCCAAATACATCAGCGATTTTCTGAAGGTGATCGCTGCGGATCAAACCTTTACGTTGGAAGTCCGCGATGCCAAGAGCGCCGCGGTTTGCAAAACAGACGATGGCTATGGCTATGTGATTATGCCCATGGCCCGCGAGAAGTAGAAAAAGTTATGGCAGCCAGAGCCAAATCCCGCCAGCCAAAATCGGCTCAGCCACCACCGCCCCGCGGTCCGCAACCGATCGGCCGTGTCATCAGGGAACTGATGGCCCGCCGCGGTCTGGGGCGGCAGTTGGCAGCCCAGCAGGCAGAACAAGCCTGGCAGGAAGCGGTGGGCGAACCGTTGGGCAGCTATACCCGCGCGGGGCGGATCTACCGCCGCCGCCTGGAGGTGACCGTCCGCAGCTCGACCGTGATCCAGGAACTGACCTTTCAGAAACCACAACTTTTACAACGTTTGAGGGCCGTGGCCCCCCAACTGGAAATTGACGACATCCGTTTTCGACAGGGTGCGCTCCCCTCCCCGGAGACCAAACAAAGCGCGGACCGCCCCTAAAAAATGGGAAATCTTGGTGCATTGCGGCCCGCCGGCGGGCAGCGGCCATGGTGGAGCTAACCCGCCTTCCCATCTTCCTGACCCCTCCTGCGGCATGTGCCACCCAGGCCGATGGAGCGGTGCATAAGTGGAACCGGTTATGACTGAGAAGAAGAAACATCCTGCTGAGAAACAACCTGCTGAGGAAAAGCCGGGTCAGCCAAAGCCTGGTGACGAAGCAGAAGGGGCCGCCCCCCGCAGCTCGAGTGACAGTCCCGAATCGTTTGGCTTGCGGGGGGGCGATGCCGAGTACACCGCGGAAGATTTGCAGCATCTGTCCGACCTGGAACACGTCCGCGAACGGCCCAGCATGTACATCGGGGATACCACCCCCCGCGGGCTGCACCACCTGGTCTTCGAAGTTGTGGATAACTCCATCGATGAAGCCATGGCAGGCTTTGCAAACAAGATCAGCGTGAAGATTAACAACGATGGTTCCGTCACCGTGGAAGACGATGGGCGGGGGATTCCTGTCGAACGCCACGACCAGCTCTCCGAAGAGCTGGACCGGGAGGTCTCCACGCTGGAAGGCGTGATGACCGTCTTGAAATTCGGGGGCAAGTTCGAAAAGGGTGCCTACCAGACCTCAGGCGGCCTGCACGGTGTGGGGGTCACCGTCGTCAACTTCCTTTCCCAATGGTGCGAAGTGGAAGTTTACCGGGACGGACATGCGTATCAACAGGAATACGAACGGGGTGTGCCGCAGGGCGAAGTCCGTAAGATCGGCAGTACCAAGAAGCGGGGGACCAGAACCACCTTTAAGCCCGATACCCAAATTTTTCCCAACACAAGCTTTGTCTACGACACTCTGCTCAAACGGCTCCAAGAACTGGCGTTCCTCAACCGCGGGGTGCGGATCGTGTTTTTTGACGAACGGAACGGTGCCGGGGATGAATTCTGTTACGAGCGGGGAATTATTGAATTCGTGGAACATTTGAATCGCGCCAGCGAGCAGTTGCACGAAGATGTGATTTACATGTCGGGGGAAACCGAAGGCGTCGGTTACGAAATTGCCTTGCAGTATTCGGGGGAATATACGGAAAATCTCCACTCCTACGTGAATAACATCCATACCCACGAAGGAGGCACGCACGTTTCGGGATTCCGCGCGGCCCTCACCCGCTCGTTGAACAGCTACGGTCGCAAGCAAAACCTGTTCAAGGACATCACGCCCACCGGCGATGATTTCCGCGAAGGGTTGACCGTCGTGATCGCCATGCGGGTTCCCCACCCGCAATTCGAAGGGCAGACCAAGACCAAACTGGGGAACGGGGAGGTCGAAGGGATTGTGACCTCGGCCATGGGGGACTTTCTGAACAACTACCTGGAAGAAAACCCCAAGTCGGCCAAGACGATCGTCCGCAAAGGGATCCTGGCCGCCGAGGCCCGCGAGGCGGCTCGTAAAGCCAAGGCCCTCCTGCGAGATCGCAAGGGGGCCCTCTCCGGCGGCGGCCTGCCGGGCAAACTGCGGGACTGTACCAGCAAGGAAGTCGAGAAGTGCGAGTTGTACCTGGTGGAAGGGGATTCCGCCGGCGGCAGCGCCGAAGGCGGAAGGCTCCGCGAATACCAGGCCATCCTCCCCCTGCGAGGCAAAATCATCAATGCCTACAAGTCACGCGAGGATAAGGTGCTGGCGAACGAAGAAGTCCGCAGCATGATCTCGGCTGTGGGTATCGGGATCGGCGAAGATCAGGATCTGTCCAAACGACGGTACGACAAGATCGTGATCATGACCGACGCCGACGTGGACGGTTCGCATATCCGCACCCTCCTGCTGACCTTCTTCTACCGGCAGATGTACGACCTGGTCAGCCAGGGCAAGGTCTACGTGGCTCAACCCCCCCTCTTCCGGGTACGGCAGAAAAAACAGACCTATTACGTGCAGACCGAGGAAGAGATGAAGACCCAGTTGTTGGAGCTGGGACTTAAAAACGCCAGCTTTGATCCCCGGGACGGCCGGCAGATCGAGGGGGAAGCCATGGAACGGCTGTGCCGCACCCTGGCGGCTCTCGAAGAACCCCTGACCGCCCTGGAACGCCGCGGCGTCAGCCTGCGAGCTCACGGCACCCGCCAAGATCCCCACTCCGGCAAACTGCCCGTGTACCACGTCTTCCTGGGCCCGCAGGATTACTGGTTTACCGACCGAGCGGAGTTGAATGAGTTTGTCCAGCAGCAAGAGAAAGAGACGGGTGGCGAACTGGAGGTGGCAGAAAAATTTGATACGGGGAATGGCAGCCCGGATGCGGCCAAACGCCTGCACATTGTCGAACTGAATGAAATCCGCACGATCAACACGCTGTTGGCCGATCTGCGGGAGATGAATTTCGAGCTGGACGCTCTGCTGCCAGAAGATCGGACCGGGACCGAGGAAGCGCGGTATGTCCTCCGTCGGGGTGACACCGAAATCGGGCTGGACGACCTCCGCGGCCTCCTCCCCGCGGTCCGCAGTGCCGGGGAAAAAGGACTGCAGATCACCCGCTTTAAAGGCCTGGGGGAAATGAACGCCGAGGAACTGCGCGAAACGACGCTCGATCCGCAAAACCGTACCCTCCTGCAGGTCACCATGCGGGATGCCGGCGCGGCGGACGATATCTTCCGGGTCCTGATGGGCGACCACGTCGAACCCCGCCGAGAGTTCATCGAGAAACACGCCCTGGACGTCGAACACCTGGACGTCTAAGCTTGCGGGCTGGGACCAAGCAGAGCCAGCCTGAGCAAGATCGCGGGTAAGGGCGAGCGAAAAAATCAGCGAGAGCCGCGCCACCAGATCTCCCGGTTGCGGGGCGCAGGGCGTGGATGGCCCCGCTTTCGCAGAGAACTGTTTCGGACCGGAAAGTCCGCAGCGCCACGAGCCCCGGCCATCACGGAGCGGCGTCCTGCCCGTTTTTTGTCCAGCGGACCAGGGTCGCTCAGGTCCGCGACCATGGCCCCCGGAGGCCGATCCACCACCCTCCCCCTCTCCACCCGATCATGTCCATGTCCGATGACCTGGCCACCGCGCGGGGCCGCATCCAGACGGCCTACGATCCGCAGCTCTTACGGTCGGCCGGCCAGCAACTCGTCAACCTGCTGGCCGCACATTTGGAAAGCGCTGAGGAGTCGGCCCAGGCCGTGCTTCCCTGGGCCGAGCCGGCAGCGAACGTCGCTGCGGCGGCAGAGCAATTGGCGGCCGGCGGCCTGCGGCCGGCCAACCGCAGCCATGCGGGGGGCTTGGCCGAACAGTTCGCCCACTTGGTGCGCTGGGCCCTGGATCGCGGGCTGAACTTGCACGACCCGCGCTACCTCGGGCATCAGGTGCCAGCCTCCCTGCCGCTGGCAGGCCTGTTCGACGCCGCCGGTTCGGTCACCAACCAGGTGATGGCCATTTACGAGATGGGCCCCTGGGCCTCGGCGGTCGAGCGGGCGTTGGTCGACCGGTTGGGAGAACAAATTGGCTGGGAAAAGGGCAAGTTCGCGGGCATGGTCACGCATGGCGGTTCGCTGGCCAACCTCACGGCCCTCTTGACCGCCCGCAACGTCACGCTGGGCGACGCCTGGGAGGGGGGGATGGCGGCCAAGCAGCCTCGGCCAGTGATGGTGGCTCACGCCGAAGCCCATTACTGCATCGCCCGCTCGGCCGGCATCCTGGGATTGGGCACGCACCAGGTGGTGCGGGCCGCCCTGGACGACCGCCACCGCATCGATCCCGAGCGGCTGGACGAGCTGCTGGCCCGATTGCGGGCCGAGCAGCGGCCGATTGTGGCGGTCGTCAGCTGTGCCTGTGCCACCCCAGTGGGCGCCTTCGACCCGCTGGAGGACATCGCGGATGTCTGTCGTCGGCATGAAGTGTGGCTGCACGTCGATGCCGCGCATGGAGGCGCGGTCTGCTTCAGCCGGCGGCATCGGCAGCTGATCGCCGGCCTGGAACAGGCCGACAGTCTTATCTGGGATGCCCACAAGATGCTTTTTGTGCCCGCGTTGTGTGCGTTTGTGTTCTATCGCGACCAGCGGCACCGGTTCGAGGCATTCCGACAGGATGCCCCCTATTTGTTCGATCCGTCCGCGCCGGGGCTGGCCGACTACGACAGCGGTCTGAAGACCATCGAGTGTACCAAGCGGGCAGCCACGTTCGGGTTGTGGGGCGTCTGGTCGCTGTTTGGTCCGCAGCTGTTCGGCGATATGGTGGATGTCACATTCGACATGGGTCGGCAGTTCTATGACAAGCTGGTCGCTGCCGAGGATTTCGAACCGGTGCACGAACCCCAATCGAATATCGTCGTGTTCCGCCATGTGCCCCCCAAACTCCGCGATGCCCCGCCCGAACAATTAGGCGAATTCCAATGGAATCTCCGCAGAGAGTTGATCCAATCGGGCCGGTTCTATATCGTTTCCACCCGATTCGCCGGCACCGGCGCCCTGCGGGTCACCATCATCAACCCGCTTACCACGCCCAATCACCTGGAGGAACTGATGGACGCCCTGCGTGAGACAGGCCACCGCTTGCTGAAGGGGTGACCATCCGAGCAGAAAGATCCGAGCTTCCGCACGGCCCGCGGCAGCGGCCCGCTTGGCGAGCAGGGACAACCGGCCCCCCTTGCTACCCTCCGCTCGGCGGACCCCCGCGTCAGGACTCAGCCAAACTGCGGGGCCCTTCGCGTTGGAGCAGTTCTCCGATCTGACGGAATTCATCCGCCAGCACGTCCAGCACATCATCCACGCTCAACAAGCCCACCAGGCTGCCTTGAGCATCGACGACGGGCAGTCTGCGGTAAGGTCCGCTGCGCATTACCCCCAGGGCGGCGTCCAGAGAGGTCTCTTCGTTGATCGTGGCCGGCACGCTGGTCATCACCTCCCCGACCCGCGTCTGGTAGCTGTCCAACCCACTGGCCAGGACCCGCAGCGTCAAGTCCCGATCCGTCAGGATGCCAATCGGCATTTTGTCGTTGTCCAGCACCAGCAAGGTGCCCACATTGCGATCGCGCATCCGCGCGGCCGCATCCCGTACCGACTCGTCGGCATCCGCTAAATCGACTTCCCGCGTACAAAATGCGCCCGCAGACATGTCACTCTCCTCGGCTGGAATGTTGCCAATTGCCTCACTTCCCCGCTCCCCAATATACCGGCCACAGCCTTGCAAACCAGATGCCCTTCCCTACCCACGGCCAGACCCTGCCGAAAGCCACAGCGAATCGAGCGATGATGCCAAGGAGGGAGGGCCGAGCAGCGGCACGCTGAGCCGGGCGGTCACAGCAGCGAGCTGATCCGCACACCGGCGGCGGCCGGGGACGGTCATGGACAAATCCCCGCGGGGAAAATAAGGTGGTAAGCGGTCGCGGCCGTTCTTTCCAACCTCGCACCCCTGGCCCGCTCGGGTTCTATGTTTGACGCACTAGTCGGCATTCTGGTGATCACCGTCATCGTCATGATCCCGATTGCAATCGTGGCGGTGATTCTTTACGGCGATGCCGCCGGCCGGTAAGGCCGTCCCTTCCGCGCGGCCAGGCCGTTCATTGGTCTGCCGCAGCTCTTGAATACTGGTCGTGCCGCCGCGGGCCACGATGATGTGATCCAATAGTTGGATGTCCACCAGGCCGGCCGCCTGCTCCAGCCGCTCAGTCACGGCCATGTCCTGGGGGCTGGGCGTCGGATCGCCGGAGGGGTGGTTGTGCACGATGATGATCGCTTTGGCCGCGTCCGTGATGGCCGGGCGAAAGACTTCGCGGGGGTGCAGCGTGTTGGAGTCCAGGATGCCCTTGGTAACCGCGTGCGTGTTGATCACCTGAAGTTGCGTGTCCAGGGTGACGACGTGCAATTCCTCCTGTTTTGCGTCGGCGGCCAGGCGGGCGAACCGCTGGCGGCAGAATGCCAAGGCCTCGGAGGTGGAACCGATTTTGGTCCGCCCCCCAGCCCAGCGATCGGTGGCCTCCGCCACCCGCCGTCCCAGTTCGATCCCCGCCATGATCTGACAATAGGCCGTCGGGCCGACCGCCTGGCTGATCGATTTCAGGCCGCCCGGCCCGGCCTCGGTCAGTTGTTCCAGCCGGCCGTCGTAGCGGGCGGCAATTTTTTCGCCGGCTTGCACCGCCGACTCACCACTGCGGCCACTGCGAATCAGAATCGCCAGCAGCTCGGCCGTTCGCAAGCAGGCCGCTCCGCTCGATAACAGCCGCTCCCGCGGCCGATCTTCGCGCGGGGTTTCCGGAATCTGAGCTCCGTAGATCACGCTGTCCAGCCACTGAGAACCGGAAAAGTCGTCGCGATCGATGGACCAGCAAAACGAAGGGGGATCCTGGCTGCCGTCGCGGCGAAGAAGGCCCTCCCGTTCCAGGCGACGAACCACACGGGGAACCAGAGCCGCATGGTCGGCGGGACACGCCTGCCGGATCTCCGTCAGCGTGAAACCGTTTCGGGATGTGACCGCCGTGAGAATCCGCCCGTAGCGGCGATGACGGTCCGCTTGACGACCAGGATTGCCCATGCCCCAGATTGTCTCGTTTTGACCCCCGCCGGACAAGGAGCGGGCCGGTCCGCGGTGAGCAGGCGGCCGGACCAGAAAACCAGGATCCGCGCGGTCCGTTGCGAAAAAAAGGGTTTCCTGGCAGATGGCGATCCCGCACCCGCGTCGGCAGAAGAGACGCGCCGACAGAGGCTGGGAAGATGACGAAACACAGACACGGCACCAAGGGGTGGTACCCCGCTGTAAACGCCACGGGTTTACGCCGCCTTGCCTTTGATCGACACTGATGGCTGGTCAAGAACCTGAGGCTCGTCCTCGGCAGGATCCATGAACATGCCGATCCCCATAGAAACGAGTTGCTAGGGGGCTGGTGGGGTTTCTGGCGGAGCGGACACTGTGTGAGCTGAAACCATGAAGGACGTGGTGCTGTTGGGAGATTCGATTTTTGATAACGGCGTCTACGTGCCGGGGGGGCCAGCGGTAATCACCCAGCTGGTCCAACAGCTGCCGGCCGGCTGGACCGCCTCGCTCCTGGCAGTCGATGGGGACGTCACGCGGGATGTCGTGCGGCAGCTGGAACAATTGCCGGCGGCGGCCACCCATCTGGTGGTCAGTGTGGGCGGCAACGATGCCTTGGGTCAGAGCGGCATCTTTCAACAACCGGTATCCTCGGCGGCAGAGGTCTTCGCCGCCATGGCCGACATTCAACACGACTTTCACCACGACTATACCCGCATGCTGTCGGCCGTGCTGCAGCAGGGCAAGCCAACCATGGTCTGCACGGTGTACGACCAGGTGCCTTTCGCAGACCCGCAGCTGGGGCGGTTGGCTCGAGCGGCGTTGCCGCTGTTTAACGACGTCATTCTGCAGGTGGCGATCCGTAACCGCCTGCCCGTGCTGGACCTCCGCCAGATCTGTGTCCAGCCCGGTGACTTCTCGGTGATGTCGCCGATCGAGCCTTCGGAGGCGGGGGGTGCCAAGATTGCCGCGGCCCTGGCCCGCGCGGTGACCACGCACGATTTTCACGCGGCCACAGTCGTGTATGGTGCGTGAAGCGGGGGGGAAAGAGCCGTGGGCGGGGGGTCAAGCAGATGCATGTTCGCTTTTCGCAACATTTGCTCAGGGTGAAAAGTTGAGCTAGGGTTTTGCTGGTGGCTTGATCCTTGGGCCCGATCAGCAGGCGCGACCAGCTTTGCTCGTCCAGGATCATGCTCGGCGCCACCGGCGCCGCACGGTCCTGCGTTCGGACCCACCATCCCTTTTCCAAGTCGCTTGTGCCCGTCTCATTATTTCGCATGTCTCCTACGATGACCCCCCAGCCGGTCGGCCCACCGTGCGACCACGTAAAGTCGCTGGTCGATCAATTGCGAGCAGGCCATGAACGGGCTGCCGATTTCGCCAGCCAGCTGCTGGCCGACTTCCGCGAAACCCTCACCACCCATGCCGCCGAATTAGCACAGCTCCAAGAACAACTCGGACAGCAGCAGACCCAGATCGAAGAAGAACAAGCAGCCTGCCGCGATGCCCGCGGGGAACTCGATCAAGTCCGGCAACGCCTGGCAGAGGTGGAGGCCCAGCGGGATGTTCAGCGGGAGGAGGTCCGCCAGACCGCGGTGACGGCCGAAGAAACCCAACGTCTGGTCGACGATCTGATGGCCGAGCGGGATCAGCTGCGCGGCCAGCTCCACGAGTCCACGGCCGAGGCCAGCCAGATCGAACAGCTGAAACAGGAGTTGCAGCAGGCCGAACAACAGCAGCAACAGCAGCAATCCCAGATCAGTGACCTGACGCTCCAGCGCGACGAAGCTTGCCAGCAGCAGACCGAAATGGAAGCGGCTGCCGCCGAGCGGCAAAGCGAACTGCAGGAAGAACTTGAAGCGCTGCAAGAACAGCTGCAGATCCTCAGCGAAGCGGCCGAGGGGACGGTCGCTCAGCACCAAAGCGATCGCCAACAGCTACAGCAGGAACTGGAACAGCTGAGGGCGGATGTCACGGATGCCGAATCGGGTCGGCTTGAACAAGCCGAACGATACGCCCAGGCAGAAGCCAACTGCCAGCGGTTGCAAAACCTGTTGGATGAACTGCAACAAGATACGGAAGCCGAACTGGGCTCGGCGCTCGAAGAATCAGAACAACGGAACCAGGATTTGCAGGAGGAAGCCCAGCAACTGAAAGAACAGCTGGCCGAACTCAAACAACGTACCGCCGGCGAGCGGCTCAGTAACGTGGCCGCCGCCTTGCTGCCGGCAGACAGTGACGCCGCTCTAAAACAACAGATGCAACATCTGCAACGTGACGCCGCCCAGCGGCGGGCGCGGCGGACCGCGTAAAAAAGGGAGCGCCTCGTGCCTTACACCTGGCTGGCTCTGCTGCTGATCGGCCTGGCGGTGACCGCCCTCGCGGCGACCACAGGCCACGCGAACCGCTTTTGGGCCAGCGGCCCCTTCAGGAGATTGGCTGCCTGGCAAACATGGTGGCTGAGGCGGTCCGAGAACCGCCACCCGCCCGCCCCGTTGCCCGCCCACCCGAATACCGGGAACGTGGCTGCCGAGGGCGAGCAGGAAGAGCAGTCGCCCGATGATCTGCTGGTCGATCAGCTGGTGGAACAATCCCTGCGGCAACATCGCAGCAGTGTGCTGCTCCAGCCCCAAGTGGCCGCAGAACTCAGCGATGACCAGCTGGCCAGAGCCGTCCGACACTTTAACGAATCGGCTTCGATCATTCCCCGCGGAGCGGTGATGGTGGCCGAGCGGGTGGGCGAAGTCGGCGGTGGCGAGGTCGCCCGTGGTGAAGATGGTGCCACGCCCAGCCGGCGACAAGATGTGGAGGCGTTTTTTCTGGACCGCTATTCGGTCACTAATCAGCATTTCCAGGATTTCGTGGACGCCGGCGGATACGAACAAATGGAATACTGGCCCACAGAAATCTGGCCAGAGCTGTTGGATTTTGTGGACCAGACCGGGCAGCCCGGACCACGGTTTTGGAAAGAGGGTACCTATCCCCAGGGCAAAGCCAACCACCCCGTGGTGGGTGTCAGCTGGTACGAAGCGGTGGCCTACGCCACCTGGGCGGGACGCCGCCTGCCGACGGACGCCGAGTGGCTGAAAGCGGCCAGCTGGCCGGTCGAAGTCGATGCCGGACAACTCTCCGCCCGCCGCTACCCCTGGGGCGACGTGCTGGATCGAGGTCAAGCGAATGTGTGGAGCGCCGATGTGGGGGATACCAGCCAGGTGGATACTTTCCCCGACGGTGTCAGCGCCAGCGGTTTGTACCAGTTGGCGGGTAACGTGTGGGAGTGGACCGTCGACGATGCGGGCGAGCTGGTCGAGACGGCGATGATTGCGGGCAGGAACCTGATCCTCTCCGGTCCCATGAAGATCATTCGCGGTGGCGCGTTCGATACCTATTTCGAAAACCACGCCAGCTGCGAATTTCGCAGCGTGGCTCGGCCCACCGACCGAAAACACAACATTGGCTTCCGCTGCGCCGTCGGCGTCTACCAGCTGGTGGATGTGACTCGTGACCTCAGCGGGTTGGCCAGCACCGGGCAGGTCACGGCCAGCCACGATGGCAAGGCAGATGACAAGGTGCTGGAGGAGTGTGGGGTATGAGCAACCTGGTCTCCGTAACGCTGGACTCGTATCAATGGACCGATGGTCCGTCCGCGGTGGATTGTCATATTTGTGGGGCGCACAATACGGCAGAGTCCGACCTGTGCTTGAAATGCTTTGCCCCGTTGGCCCTCACGCGGCAGGCCCAAGAAGAGAAAACGGCCCCCTGCACCCTCGCCGTGCTCGGCTCAGCCGCTGCCGGCAAAACCGTCTATCTGGGAATGCTGATGGACATGTTGTCGCGGCGGCAGACCGGTCTGCAGCTGCGAGCCCGTGGGGCTTTTTCCATCAACATGCAGCAGGGGACTGCCCGAGCACTAGCGAGAGGCGAGTTCCCAGAAAAGACCCCCAACGAACCCGATCGCTGGAATTGGGTCCATTGCCAGGTGCGGCGAGCGAAGATGCGCAAACCGCAAGATGTGATTATTCCCGACCCCGCCGGCGAGTCGATCCTGGAAGAACTCGATCACCCGGGCAGCTACCCGGGTGTGCAAGCAGTCCTGCAGCAGTGCCAGGGTGTCCTGCTGCTGGTCGATACCGTCGCGATCCAGGAGGGTTCGCCCGATCAAGAATACTTTGCCATGAAGGTGCTCAGCTACCTGGCCGAACTGCGGGAGGAATCGAAAAAAGGTAAGCACCAACGGCCTGTGGGGATCGTGTTCACCAAAGCCGATCAGTGCGAGAGCTGTTTCGAGGACCCACGTCGGTACGCACAGCGACGCGCGTCCGCCTTGTGGCGGCAGTGCGACGAACTGTTCAGCAGGCACGCGTTTTTTGCCTGTAGCGTCGCCGGTGGTTCCGGTTACCGGGTGCTGCCCGATCACGAGCTACCGGTGCTGGTGCCCCTGCGAGTCGAACCGCGGGGGATCGTCGAACCCTTCCAGTGGCTGATGCAGCATGTCCGCAAATGATACCGTGACCCCAGCACCCCCGCTGGTGGTCATGCAGCTGGGTCAAGCGGTGTTCACCTCCGCTCGGACGGCGCGGTCCAACGGTTACCAGCTGGTAGCCCGCAGCCGCGGGCTCGACCCGCGCGACGCAGCCGCCCTCGTGCGTTGGGGCCCCTCCCATGATTCCTTGGCCGCCAGTGCGACGCGGAGCATGAATTTTTTTCCGCTGCCCAGCGGGGCGCACGGTCTTTCTTTGACGGTGGCGGACGGGGACGAACACAGTCGGCGGGGAGGGCGCCGCTGCTATACGCACTGCCTGGTCTGCCCTGCGGAAGATCTGGAAAGCGTCTCCGGCAACCCGTGGGTGATCTGGGAGGCGGCCGACCGCGAGGGAGCGTTCCTCGGACGGGATTTTTGGAGCGACAGCTTGCCGCCCTTGCCGTTGACGGTCTCGGCAGACCCCGCCCGGGTGCCCCGCGAAGTACCACCAGAGTTGCTGCGGGCCCTGGCGACCGGCCGCTGTGGCGTGGTGGGCGTGGAAGACCCGGAGGCGCTGGTCGCGGACGTCCTGGCGGCGCTGGCCCCTTGCCAACGGCCAGCTTGTTCCTTCACCACCGGCCTGCGGCACTCCCCCCAGCGCCCCTTTCGGCTGATGTGCCTCGAAGAGGACCCCCACATCTGCCGCCGCCTCGCCCGCCAAGGAATACCCCTCCTCCAGCCCCCCACCTAAATCCCTTCCCACTTCCCAGAATCCCTTCCCAGGACACGCAATGCAGCGTCCTTTCCCAGGAGCTGAGACGCGAGCAGCTGGCAGCTGAAACGGGACAAGCTGAAACGGGACACGCAATGCGGAGCGAGCCGAGCCGAGATAGGGGAGCTGAGACGGGACACGGGAGCTGAGACGGGACACGCAATGCACAGTGAGCCGAGCCGAGATAGGATACGGGGCACGCAGGTAGGGCACGCAAATCGCGGGGGCATATCCCCCACGAGTGTGGACGGAGCCCGCCCATGCGAGCGGGTTTTGTCGCGGGCTTATCGTGCGGGGAAGGAGGGCTTTTTAGCGTCGCTCACGAGAGACACCGTGCTCCCCTCAGCTCAAACTGCCGCTCGCGGGATGGATAACCACTCTTGTTCAGCGTCTACCGTGTTGAGGGACCTGGCTGCGGCACGACTGGTCCGCATCGGGTCCTAAGCCGGACATCCGCAGAGGTTGGCAACACGCCGGCAACCCCGCTGGGCAGCAGCCTGGCGAAGGCGAGCACGGTTGAAGGCGAAGGTGACACCCGTCAGGCGGTCGGCTGTCAACAGGCGATGCAGCGTGGTGCACCAAAGTTCCGCGGTCGTGCCCAAGCGGTCGAGCAGAGAAGCAACATCTTTGGAAACCCGCGCTTTGCCGTTGCGGATCAAGCGACTGGTCCAGTCGACCAGCCGCAAATAGCTGCCTAGCGAGAATCCGTCCAGCAAACCGGGCCGCGCGGCGGGGTCTTGCTGACGGCGGTCTTCGATGGGGCACAGCCACAACCCCTCGTCTTCTAGACCGCGGGTGGCCAGCAGACCCGCTACCGACGAGGTGTTGGCGGCAGATAAATCCTGGAGGCGGCCCCGCCTGCGGCAATGCTCCACCCGAGTACGGATCGATGTATGGGGCGACTTCTCTGGCAAGGCGACAAGTCC
>CAYFZZ010000210.1:0-3335 GCA_964347545.1 uncultured Planctomycetaceae bacterium
TGTTCGAATTTGTGTTTCACGCAAAGCTCCGGCCGGACAAGCCCGCCGGTGGCGAACGGGCAAACGCGGGCCCTAGAACAACAAATTCAACCGCGGAGCGGTCGCAGCGATTAGCCGGAGGTAAGAGCAGCGCCACCTCCGGACACGCCGATCCCCCCCAAATGCATCCCGAAGGGATGCCAGCCAGACGCGTTGCGGGTCGCGAGATGCGGGTTGCGGGATGCGTGATCTATCTCACCACCCACCACTGCCAGCTCCTGTAGCTGGGCTCTTCGAGGCCGGGGTCTGACTCCCCGGGGAATGGAGGACAAATACTTCAGCCTTCGACATTCGGCATTCGATATTCTGCGGTTCTTCGCATGGCGATCCGCAAACGGCGAGTACGGGCGCATGCGGACAGCGGGGGACAACGGACTGTTCACCCCCCAACCTGACCAAAACATCCCGTCGATCCTGTCCATCCTGTCAAAAATAAACAGACTCCCGGGCCGGAAGAAAATCCGAAATCCGAATTTCGAAATCCGAAACAAATCCAAAGCACGAATGACCGAAACATCGACCGGGTGGTCCTTCTTCTTCGCGATCTTTGCGACCTTCTGTGCCAGTGGCGGATGCGTTGGGCCTTTCATGCCGTCGCGTTGCGACTCCATTTTTATTTTGGGCTGTTTTCCTGGGACTGGCGTCCCAGGCTATGGCATGGCACCGCTTCGCGGTTCGGTCCGCGAAAAGCCTCGCTCGCGATTGCCCGTCCCCCAAACTGTCTCTGTGACCTCCGCGTCCTCCTGTGCGAATTTATGTTTCACGCAAAGGCGCCCAGCCGCAAAGACAAGGTACGGGCTAGGCTCTCGTCATGCGGGGGACGGGCAAGAGTGCTCGTCCTACAAGAAAACAACATTCTCAGAACGCGTCCCACCATCCGGCCTACGGGCCCCCCACGGCGGCGTAATGTTCGGCCAGCAGCTGCCGCAGGTCGCCGTGGACCGGGTCGGTCTTCTGCAGGTCACCCAGGGTCTGGAACCGCAGATGGATCTGGTCATAGCCGTTCTTGGTGGTCAATTCCGCCTGGCGGCCCAGGTGGACGAAGCGGCCCAAGGGAAATTCGCCGCGGGGGCCGGTCAGAACCAGCTCGATGTCCGCGGGCCGCTTGGTGGTGAAGGTGGCCCAGGGATGGGACTGGCCGGGGAGATTCAAGTTGACCATGACCTGGTTGGTCCACACAAACTGGCCGGCCGGAGCGGACTTTTCCAGTAACGCGATCAGTCGTTCCAGGAGGTGGGGTTTCCAGCGAGCCGGTTTGCCGGGGGGAAAGCCCTGCCGGTGCAGGTGCCATTTTTTGCCCATCACCTTCCAGGGCATCAGGTCCTCTGGTTTTTCCTGCTTCTTGGTGGTGATCTCTTGAAAGCCGTCACACGCGTCGCCCAAAAACTTCCAGAAGTGGGGCGTGTCGATCTCGTCCAGCTTGTGCACCTTCAGCTCGACCTCCTGCCAGGGCCCCCGCAGGTTCTTGCACCGCACACGACGGTCCGTGCCGTACACCGGCAGCTCGTGCAAGTCGTTCAGCGGCGTCATCCCCAGCCGCTCGACCAGGTTCTCGCGGCGGAACGTCCGTTTGGCGACCCGGAACTTCAGCTTGACCAGCCACTCGTCCCCCGTCAGGGCGTGAAAGAACCAGCCGTCCGATTTGCGGGGGGCTCGGATTTCGACGACGCTGCGGTTGTTCCAGTCGGTCTCGGCGAACTGGCCCAGCTGGTGAATCTGGTCCACGATCCGATTCAGCACCTCCCCGTCCCAGCGACAGGCGTGGCCGCTGCGACCCACCCGCTGTTTCGTGTGCCAGCTGCGGCCGTCGACTTCCCACGGCATGCTCTGCTGGCGACCGACCTCGCAGATCTCCATGTCGCCCGCTTGCACCGCTTCGTAGTCGACCTGGCCGGTTTCCCGTTTCCGGTGCGGGCCGGCGGCCAGGACCGGCTGGAGGGCGGCCGCGGTCCAGCTGGTCCGCGGCCGGCGCCCCGCGGCACGGCCGCGGGTCTTCCGCGCACTGGTCCGAGGTCGAGCGGCCGCGGGTCGGGGACTCGCGGCGGTGGCCACGATCTGTTCCGGGGGACCGCAGGCGACCACGTGCCCCCCCGCCTCCCCCGCCTCGGGACCCAAATCGATCACCCAGTCGGCCGATTTGATCACGTCCAGGTTGTGCTCGATGACCACCACCGTGTTGCCCATGTCGACCAGACGATTGAGGACCGCCAGCAGTTTGCGCAGATCCTCGAAGTGCAGGCCGGTGGTCGGTTCGTCCAGGAGGTACAGCGTCTGGCCGGTGTCGGGCCGAGCCAGTTCGGCGGCCAGCTTGACCCGCTGAGCCTCCCCGCCTGACAGGGTCGGCGCGGGTTGGCCCAACTGGACGTAGTCCAGGCCGACATCGCACAACATCTGCAGGATCCGGCGGATCTTGGGGATGTTGGCGAACAGTTCCAGCGCCCGGCGAGCGGGCATTTCCAACACGTCCGCAATCGACTGGCCGTGAAAGAGGACGGCCAGGGTGTCCGGATTGTAACGCTGGCCGTGGCACGTGTCGCACGGCACCCACACGTCGGGCAGGAAGTGCATTTCGATGGCGACCTGGCCGGCGCCTTCGCAGGCGTCACAGCGGCCGCCGCTGGCGTTGAAGCTGAACCGCCTGGCGGTGTAGCCGCGGACCTTGGCGGTGGGCAGCTGAGCGAACAGTTGGCGGATCAGTTCGAACAGGCCCGTGTACGTGGCCGGGTTGGAGGAGGGGGTGTTGCCCAACGGCCGCTGGTCGACCCGGATCACCTTGTTGATCTGTTCGATGCCGTGGATCGCATCGTGGGCCCCCGGCGTCGTGTGGGCTCGATGCAGCGTTCTGGCCAGGGCGTTGTACAGCACGTCGTCGACCAGCGAGCTTTTGCCGCTGCCGCTGACCCCCGTCACGGCGGTCAGCACGCCCAGGGGGATCTGGACGGTGACGTTCTTCAGGTTGTGGTGCCGGGCGCCGACGATTTCGATGGCTGCGGAGGGCGGATCGGCCGGGGCCGGTGCGGGGGCAGCGGCAGCGGTCCGCCGTCCGCCGCGCGACGCCTGGCGCCCCGCCGCCTTGGGCGATGGGGGCTGCGCCAGGACGGGGCGGCGGTTGGTGGGGACGGGGATCGCCTTTTTGCCCGAAAGGTAGGGGCCGGTCACCGAGCCGCGGCGGCGTGCGACTTGAGCCGGTGTGCCGCGGGCCACGATCTGGCCGCCCAGCTGGCCGGCGGCGGGGCCGAAGTCCAGCAGCCCGTCGGCCGCCGCCACGACTTCCCGATCGTGTTCGACGACCAGCA
>CAYFZZ010000211.1:0-4119 GCA_964347545.1 uncultured Planctomycetaceae bacterium
GCGCTTCGAGTGCGGGGCGTGGCCGCGTCCGGCACCGGTGGCCACGACGTAGTCCACCTCATCCTTCTTGATCCCCGCATCATCCAGAGCCGCGGCGTACGCCTGTTCGGCGGCCTCCCGGCTGTCGAACCCGGCCACCATGATGGCCTTGCCGACTATGACCCCGTCTCGCACGACCACCACTTTGATGGTCTTGGCCCCCATGTCGATTCCGGCAGTGATCATCTGCGACTCCAGATCGGTCAGTCCTTCTTGAATCCGAGAGTCTCCAAGAACGTGTCGATGCGCGTCTTCGTTCTCGCGAGGTCGAACTCGCGCTCGTCCCCCATGTTTCCCTCGAACGTCATCACTGGGAAGCCAGCCTCCAAGAGGCCCAGGCGATTCTCGGCGATCCCGAGGCTTAGACCTTCGCAACCTCGGTTGTAGTGCAGCATCACACCATCCAATGACCACTCCTTGGCGATGCGCACCATCATCTCAGTCTTCAGGTGCGGCGAGTAGAAGTGCTGCCACTCGGGCTTGTGTAGATTCCATTCCGCAAGGATCTTCAACGCCTGGTCTCGGTCCTTGATCTCGATCCCCTTCTGCCGCGGCGTTGTGCGCGGCCCCCAGCTGCCGTCGGGCTTGTCCTCCCACATGCCGATCAGACCGAAGGTGTAGAGGGATCCCACGGAGATAGCACCGTAACTCTCGAGATAGCGAAACAGGCTCAGGAAGCCCCACGGTGGCTGCGTGTCGGACATGAGGCGGCATCGCTCGTTGGCTATGGCGGCAATCTGGTTCTCCACCCGGTCCTTGACCTCGTCACGCAGCTCCTCGTAGAAGTCGGCCACGACCTTGCTGTGCTTCATCAACGTGCCGAGGACATACAGCGAGAACATCGTCTTTTCCTCGAGAGGTGCCGGTATCGCCTTGTTCAGTTCGCACACCTCCGCCCAGAGCGATGTAGATCTGCACTCGTTGTTGACCGCTTCGATCAGCTTCTCATCATCGTATTCCCGCCCGCTGACCTGCTCCAGCCACTCGATGCCATCATGCATCTGTCCGACGATGTAGTTCAGCTTGTTCTCGTTGATCTCCCCTGCGGGTCCAATCGCCACATCGATACAGAAGTGTGGGATGCCGGGCTCGTGGTCACATACTACCTGATACCACTTGGCGTGGCTGCAGCAGATGTGGTCCTGCCAGATGAAATCCGGCTTCGGAAAAGGACCACCCCAGAGGTATTCATCGAGAATGACCGAGCCCCAGTAGTTGCGCATGTAGGAGCACAGGTCGCGGGCATAGCCCGCCCGCTCGGTAGCCTCCAGGCACTTGATGGAGAACTTCTTGTCGGCGGCGATGGACGCCGCGTACGGCTCGCTGGTGAGACTGTGGACATCATCCCCGAGGCCGCAGGGAATGGCTCCGAAAGTCCACGCTCCACCGGCCCATCTGATGCCGCCCCGCTCGTGGGCCGCCGCGTAGTCCTGGTAGTACTTCTTCCTAATTTCCTTCGCCTTGCCCCAGCACTCCAGCGGCCTGGTCTCGTACGTCTGCTTGGTGGCCATTATCCCTTTCTTGCTAGTCGAAGAGGTCTTCCTCACCAAGCATCTCGAGGAATGCCTCTACCCTCACCTTGAACTGGCCGACGGGCACGGTGACGTCGAACTCGAGAAAGAGCGTCTTGACGCCTTTCTCCTCGAGAGCTTTGCGGATGGCGGGTGTATCGAGCTCATGCGGGTCGCAGAACTTCTGCTGCATCACCACGACCCCGTCGACATTCCACACCTCGGCAAGCTCGAGGATGTGGGCGATCCGTTTTCGCTCGACCCAGTCCTTCGTGGGGCAGGGGACGCGATCGATGTAGCGTGCGGCAATGGCCTCCAGGCGGTTCGCTCGTGGCTCTACTTCGTTCCAGAAGTAGCGCGTCCCGGTACAGTGTTCGTCCACAACGAACGTCGCCCCACACGACTCCACCATGTTCATGAACTTGGTGTCATCGTCCTCGCTACCGATGATCATGAGGCGAGCTCCCGTGTCCCGACCGTTTTGCCTGTTGGGCAGCTCGCGGAGAATCCTCCTGAGCTCTTGATTGTGCTCCGCCTTATCGGTCATCTGAGCGGCGATCACCATCTCCATCGCCTCCTCACCCGTGAGGGGAGGCTCGGCAGCCTTCCGCAACTCGTAGACGGCGCGCAATAGGCGCCGGTTCTCGTTGTATACCTCGATGGCCTCGTCGAGGTCGCCGTCGGTGATGGTGGCACCCGTCCACTCTTCGACAGCCGCCTTGAACTGGGCCAACTCCTCGGTCAGATACGGCAATGCGCGGGGACTCTGAACGTGGTGAGGCATGCAGAGGTAGTAGCTGAATTCGGTCGGTCTGTGCTTCTCCCACGACGTATACGCCTGGCGGATATGCAGGCATGATTGGGCGATCATCATCCCATCGAGATAGTCATACCGCCCCCTGAGGCCCTGAGCCAGGCAGTCACGGCAGAAAGGACAGAACATACCGAAGATGTGAGGCTCGGTGACGTCCTGCGGCTCGTGGCTCCCGAGGATGCGGACAGGAAGCACGCCTGCCGCGTAGAGGATCTCTTCCGGTACATAGGTGCAGAAGTACCCCAGCACCTTGCCGCCCGTGCGTTCCTTCCACGCCTTCGCGTACTCGTGGCGGTTCCTCTCCCAATCCCGAAGCTTGTCGAACATCCGAGCCTCTCCTCACGAGCTAGAACGGATCGGTCACTCGTGGCTCCACGTTGGCTTACGCTTCTCGAGAAACGCTTGCAGTCCTTCTAACGCGTCCTTCGTTCGCATCAGTGCGTCAACGTACATCTCTCCCGCCCGCGACAACGCGTCGGCGCGCATAGCCTCCCGGCCACCTCGAAGCATCCGCTTCGCGATCTGCAATGCCGCGCCGCTGTGCCGCGTCATGCGCCCGGCCAACTCGACCGCTGCCGACTCCAACTCGACATCGGGGACCACGTGCTGTACCAGACCGGCGCGCTCGGCCTCCTGAGCGCTCAGCGCGTCTCCGGTGAAGACCAACTCGGCGGCAACGCCCGGCGGACACATGTCGGGAAGCAGCGCGCACGCCGCCGGAGGCAGGACACCGAGCATGATTTCCGGCTGGCCGAAGCTGGCGCTCTCACCGGCAACGATGATGTCCGCCGCCATCACCAGCTCGAATCCTCCACCCAGGCACTTACCCTGGACGGCGGCCACGACAGGGAGCGGAAACGTGTCGATCGCGGAGATCGTGTCTATGAACTCCGGAATCAAGTCCTCGTACGTAGGCGGCAGGTGCTCGCCTACGTCGGCTCCCGCCGAGAAGTGTTTTCCCTCGGCCGAAAGCAGCAATGCACGCAGCGACGACTCGGCCGCCAGGGCCGCCAGCTCCTCTCGCAGACTCGCCATGATCGCTCGGGTCAGAATATTGACCGGCGGATTGCTCAGAACGATGCGTCCCAAGCCGTTCTCGATGGACTTTTGAATCGCCATGGTCGTTCCGCTACCTCTCCTCGACATTGTCGGCCATCCACGAGCGGTACGGCGCCGCCGGTAGACAGCGCTTCAGAGACAGACCCTCAATGGGCCGAGCTGACCTTTGACCAGGTCGTGCCCAGCCGCTCGATGCTGTAGTAGACTTTGATCTCCTCCAGCTCCTCGAATATCTGTGGGACTATCTGGACTTCCATCCCTATCTCGATGTCGCCTTCCTCGATGCTGTCGCCGAACCAGGCGAGCGCCTTGCCACCTTCCTCGAGATCGACTACGCCCACGATGTAGGGTGCTACGTCCTCGAAGCCCGTCGGAGCGGCGACGATCTTCGTGAAGGTGTGAACCCGTCCACGCCCGCTGACCTCGAAGAACTCGAAATCGCCGCTCATGCACTGCTCGCAGTCAGCCCGCGGAGGGAAGGACGTCGCGCCGCACTTCTTGCAGCGGGAGCCCATGAAGTAGCCCTCTTCCAGGTACTGCGCGAAATCGCTGACCTTGGTGTAGGGCGTGTAGTTGACCTTCCCGAACCACTTGAACATGGCTCAATCCCTCTTCATTACCTGGACGAAGCAGTACTGGCCGATCCCGCCCACGTTGTGCGTCAGCCCGACGTCGGCGTCGGGGACCTGGCGATCC
>CAYFZZ010000212.1:0-7967 GCA_964347545.1 uncultured Planctomycetaceae bacterium
CGGACGTCCAGTGACATGCTGGCGGCGCTGGTCGCCGCGGGGGGATTGAGCGACGAGGCGGGGACGGAGGTCGAGCTGCGGAGTCCGGCGCGTCCTGCTCCCGCCACAGGAAATCGCGACCTGGTCGCAGGGGTTCCCGGCAAGGCGGTCGCCTGGCAGCAACCACCCCCCTTGGAACCCGCTCGCAGCGTGCGGATCGACCTGGTCGCTGCCAGCCAGTCAGGGCATGGGGGCGTGCCTCTGCGGGACGGGGATGTGCTGATGGTGGTCAAGCGCGATCCTAAGCCGATCCATGTCATGGGTTTGGTGCGTAAGCCGGGGCAGTACGAAATGCCTTCGAATAAAAACCTGCATCTCCTAGATGCCGTGGCGATGGCCGGTGGGGTGAATTCATCGGTGGCCGACAAGATCTATGTGATTCGCCGCCCCGCGGATGAGGGCGATGCCGCGGTGATCGAGGTGAGTTTACGGGAGGCCAAGCGCAACGGGAAGGAAAATCTTCGCCTGACCTCGGGCGACATTGTCAGCGTGGAACAGACCCTGCCCACCTTTGCCCTGGAAGCCGTCAAGAGTTTCGTGCGGGTCGGCCTCTCGTCACGCATTCCTCTGTTTTAAATCGGCCCGTTCAGGATACCGCCAGCATGGAAGCGAGTGAATCCGAAATTCTGGATGGCGGGCGCGGGCACGGCGGTGGCTCTGAATTCGTACACAGCGTCGTCCAGTTCTTGCGGGTGGCCTGGTATCGGCGCGCTACGCTAATCGCGATCCTGGTCGTGGTCGCTCTGCTAAGCGGGCTCTACGCGGCCACCGCCACCCGCTACTACCAGGCTCAGGCAGCCATCCTCATCCTGCAAAACAGGGGGGACGAACTGGTGCCGTCGATGGCGGCGGCGATGTCCAATCAGGATGTGATGCCCACCTACGAACAACTGGTCACCAAGGCCGTCGTGCTGGAGGAAGCCATTGCCCGCTTGCGGCCCGAACATCTGTTGGACCTCCGGGGTGAGCCCCGGGAGAAGTGGGTGACCACCCTGGCCGGAAATTTAAAGGTGCAATCGATCCGCGGCACCAAGCTGATCGAAATCAGATACCGGTCACTGGATCCGGCCGTGGCCGTGGCCGTCACCCAGGCGATCATCGAATCCTATCTGGACTTCATCGACCGGACCCATCGCGGGACGGCTCGCGAGGTAATTGATGTCTTGCGTCAGGAAAAAGACAAGGTGCAGAACAGTTTGCGCGACAAGCAAACCCAATTGCTGGCCGTCCGTCAGGCAGCCGGAGACATCGGTGTCCGGGCGGGTGGCCAAGTCTTGCATCCGGTGGTGCAAACCGCGATCTCGCTGAACGAAGCCTTGATCGAAGCCCAGAAACAGCGGATGGAGTATCAGGCCACTCTGGAGGCCATCCAGAACGCGGTCCGCCACGGCGAAGATCTGCAGCAGCATCTGCTGGCGGTCGAAGAAGTCGTGGGCCGGGAAATTCTTATGGCTGGCCTAGGCATTAATCAACGCGATGCCCGCCTGCATGCCGAACTCGAACAAAGCCTGTTGGCGGACGGGGCCGAACTACGGGCACTCAGCGAACATTACGGACCCAATCATCCCCACCTGGCCGAAATCCAACACCGTATCCAAAACACGCAGCATTACCTGCAGGCGTACCAACAGCGGGTGGCCCATGAACTGACCGAGTTGCAGAGCAACCAGCTGGGACCCATGCTGGTGCAAATGCTGCAACAGTCGGTCAACCGCGCGTACCAGCACGAGCAGTCACTGCGGAGCTCGTTCGAGCAGGCACGGCAAATCGCCATCGCGCATGAGGGGAGCGTGGCCAAGGTGGAACTGCTGGAACGGGATGTCGCGAGGTTGCAGAGTCTGGAGGATGTGCTGATCGAGCAAATTGCCAAGACCGATTTGCGGCAGGAAAACGGCGATGTCCGCGCCACCGTGGTCGAACCGCCAGAGGCCAACAACCGGCCGGTCTGGCCCCAGCTGCCGGTCATCGCTGCCTTGTGTCTGCTGATGGCAATGGTCCTGGGTGGGACGGTTGTGTACGTCCAGGATATCCTGGACGATCGCTTCCGGACGGCGGACGAAGTGAGCATGCGGTTGGGGGTGCAGGTCCTGGCCATGATCCGCCGACTGGACGAGACCCATCGCTCAGGTGTGGAAGCGATTCTCAGTTTCGTCAGCCCCCATACGGCGGCGACGGAGTGCTTTCGTACGCTGCGCACGGCCTTGGCATTTCATAGCCAGGAAACCGAGCGGTTGGTGATTTCCAGTTCCGAGCCCGGAGATGGCAAAACGACCGTGCTGGCCAATCTGGCCGTGACCCTCGCGCAGGCTGGCAAAAAAACGCTGCTCATCGATGCCGACCTCCGCCGGCCCGGTTTGACCACCCTGGTCGACATGAAAGGGTTGCCCGGACTCTCCGACGTGCTGCACGGTCACGATCTGGTGGAGGAGATGGTCGAGGACCACATTGTGCGGACCGACCTGGCGCAGCTGGATATCCTGCCCGCCGGCCCGCGACGCCCCAATCCCTCTGAACTGCTGGCGGGGGAACGCCTGGGCGAGCTGTTGGCCTGGGCCGACGCCAACTACGACCAGATCCTGATCGACAGTCCGCCGGCGCTAGTCGCCACGGACACCGCACTCATCGGCCGCCTGGTGGATGGGGTGATGATGGTTGTCCGCCCCGAAAAGAATCGCCGGCGGCTGGTGACCCGTGCCGTGGATGCCTTTCACAGTCTGGGCATCCCCGTGACCGGGATCGTCGCCAACTGCGTGGAAAGTGATGCGGGGAAGGGTTACGGCTTTGATTACGGCTACGGGTACGGATATGGCGACGACTATGGTTACGGCGGGGCCGCCGAGGACGAAATCCGAGACATGTTGCGAGCCGACGCCACCGCAGGCGAGGCGGACATTTATCCGATGGAAACCTTTACTTTCGACAATTCGACCATCAGACCGCGCAAAGCGGGCTGACCGCACCTAGGCTTACCTCCCGGGTGCGGACGGCTGTCCGGTGTTGAGCCGGCTGGCTGTGGCGGCCCGTGTGCGGGGGTGGTCGTGCCCAGCGGGGAAGGGAAGCGTCGCCAGACGCGTGGCCGGGCTGGCCGACACCAGCCGCTCGGAAGGCGACCAGGAGTTTGATCTGTGGTCCAGTCGTCAACAGCCATGCCGCCGACCTTGCACGCTCGTCGGGCGCCGCAGCCTGCGACCGTGAGGTGGTTGACCGCGATGGTTGACTGGGGCCTAGCCAGCATTTTGTTCGTGGCACCCCTCTTTATGGGAGGGCGGCATCCCCTGGGTCGTCTGGTCTTTGTGAGCTTGGCGGTGCTGACAGCTCTCGCCTGGTGTATCGGTCAATGCCTCGTGCGGGACGGCACCTGGCGGCGGTGCTCGGCGATCTGGGTCTTGCTAGGGGGCGTTGTGCTGCTGGTGCTGCAGTTGCTTCCCCTGCCGCCGCAGGTGCTGGCCATTTTATCTCCGGACCTGTGTCAGATCCTGCCGCTGTGGCAAACGCCGCAGGAGGGACAGCCCTTGTTAGGGGTGTGGTCCCGCATCTCGCTAACGCCCACCGCGACCCGCGGCGGGCTGGTCATGTTCCTGGCCTACGGCTTGATGTTCCTAGTGACGGTCCAGCGGATGGGCCAGCTGAGCGACGTTCGCCGCCTTCTTTGCTGGTTTGCCCTGGCTACGGTCGCCATGGCGGCCTTGGGAATTGTGCAGTATCTGACCTCTAATGGCAAGTTTCTGTGGGTTTACGAACATCCCTTTCGGAGTGTTCGCAGCGTACAAGGCAGCTTTGCCAATGGCAATCACTTCTGTCACCTCCTGGCGCTCGGCGTAGGGCCGCTCGTCTACTGCCTGATCACCAGTCTGCCGCAGCGATCCCCGGGGCCGCACGGCCGCTTTATGGCTGGGAACCGCGGAAGGCCGCTGCCATCCCTCCTCCCGGCGGTCTGGTCGATTGGTCTGGGGGTGGTGCTGTTTGCGGGCCTGATGTCGCTCTCACGCGGCGGATTTCTCGTCATGGCCACTGCCTTGCTGGTGATCGGAGCTGTTTATTACCGCGCGTCACTGGCGGGCGTGCGTACGATCGTTAGCACAGTGGCGGTGGTGACGGTCGTCGGTTCAGCCCTGTTTATTTATGGCTACGATCGGGTCGTCCGGGAGCTGGATGATTTCGCGGCCATGTCCGTGGACGAACTTGATAAGAGAAGCGCTCGCCGCAATCTTTGGTTGGCCAACGGGAAATCCATTAGCGGCAGCCCGTGGGTGGGCCGTGGAGTGGGTTCGCATCGCGAGTTCTACAAAATCTTCATGCCGAACCCTTTTCCCCTGGAGTACACGCATGCGGAAAGCGGCTATTGGCAGGTGGCCTCAGAGACGGGAATTGCCGGTTTCATCTTGCTGGCCGCCGGGCTCGGCCTGGTTGCCTCCTGGTCTGTGTCTTGCATGAGGAACACGACTTGCCGCCACACGCAAGCCGCCTTGGGTGCCGTGGCGGCTGGTCTGGCTGCCAGTGTCGTGCATGCAGTTTGGGACTTTGTGTGGTACATTCCCGCCACGATGTCGTGGACGGCCTTGCTGGCCGGCATGGCCTGCCGGTTGCAGCAAATCCCCCGCGCGCGACGGGCAAGCTGGGGATGTGACATCCGACTTGCGCGTGTCGGGTGGGTGGCGATCACCGTCCTGTTGGCCATCGTGGGAGCGTGGATGATTCGCGACCGCTGGTCTCCGGCGCTAGCCTCCCGCCATTGGGACAATTACCTGAAGAAATCGCAATTGTCGGCAGAGGCCGGCGACCGGTCTGCGGAGGACACTCTGGGAGACGGTACGTCGGAGCATGCGGCGGCGGAGACGTGGACTGCGCAAATGAGGGCCGATCTGGAGACGTACCTGGAGTATGACAGGGACTATGGTCGAGTGCATTTGCGGCTGGCGGCAACCTACTTGCGGGAATTTCATGACGCGCAGCGTCATGCCACCAATCCGATGGATCTGTCACAAATCCGCGACGCGGCGATCGCTTCGCAATTTCCGTCCCGCGCGGCGCTGAACCAGTGGCTGGACCGAGCGATTGGCCAGCATCGGATGCTGCTCGACAAGGCCCTCTGGCATGCTCGGCGGGCCTTACAGCTATGTCCCCTGCAAGGGGAGGGTTACATCTATCTGGCAGAGCTTTGTTTTCTGGAGGGGGCACCACGCTCGGCAACTTCCGCCTACGTCGCTCAAGCGCTGAAGGTCCGACCCCATGAGGGGCAGGTCTTGTTCCTGGCCGGCAAGGAGGCTCTGCTGAAAAGCGACTTGAAGTCTGCTGTTGGCTACTGGCGGCAATCGTTCCACGCGGGTGCCAGCCACCAGCGCCGCCTGGTTCGCCTGCTGGCCGGTCGTTTGCCGGTGACGTTTTTGTTGGAGAACATCCAACCGGGCCTGGATGCCTGGGAGTCCCTGTTTGCCGAATACGAGCGGTTGGGTCAGCCTCAGCCATTGCGACAGCTGTGCGACTATTACGTCGCTCTGGCGGAAAAAAAACGCGAGGGCCTGACCGGTACCCGGGCAGTCCGGCTGTGGTTGACGATGCACCGGAGGTATCGCGAATTGAACGAGCAGGAAGCGGCATATGCTTGCATTGAGCGGGCGGTTGCCAGCGATCCCTATAACTACTTGGCGCGACTCGAGTTGGCGAAAGCAGAACTGCAAAGGGGAAACCTGCGCGATGCCGAGACGCAGTTCAGGTGGTGTCTCCAACAAAGGCCGGCGGATCGCAAGGCGAAAAGTTGGCTAAAAAAAGCCGTACGCTTGAGGGTAGCGACCAGCCACTGGCCTGATGATTCGGCGTCCGATTCACGGATCAGTGATCGTCATTAGCCTCATTACAGCCATCACCAACGGTCACCTGATGACATAAGAAACGGTCATGTTCCATAAGATCAAGAAAATTTTGTCTCAAGCACGGCAACCCTTTGTCTGTCTGACAGCGCTGGTACCTTTACTTGTGGCGGTGTATTACCTGGCC
Organism: uncultured Planctomycetaceae bacterium; assembly: GCA_964347545.1. Taxonomy (GTDB): domain Bacteria; phylum Planctomycetota; class Planctomycetia; order Pirellulales; family UBA7805; genus CS4-C045. Next base: position 6,034 of record CAYFZZ010000212.1, read on the forward strand.
TACTGGTTGCGGTTTGAGGGAGATTTGAGCTTCTCGGCAATAAGAGTTTTTTGCGATACGTTGATCTGGGTAGTAGCGCTCAAGGTGGTGTGCTTCGCGGGCTTTCGCGTCTATCACGGCTGGAGCCACTACATCACATTTCATGATCTGGTGATGCTTGTCTATGCAACGACGTGTAGCAGCGTGTTCACGGCCTTGGTCGATTACCTGGCGTTTCCTGGCCTGACGATATCACGTGGCATCTTCCTACTGGACTGGGGAACCACGATCTTCGTCGTGGGAGGTGTCTTGGCGATCACGCGTGTGGTTCGCGAGCGCGGGCGGTTTTCCTTTTTTGCTGGGATGCGAGAACCGACTTTGATCGTGGGTGTCAATAATTCGGGCGAGGCTCTTCTCCGCGAGCTCCGTAGAGACAAGAACTTGTCATACCGTGTGGTCGGGTTTGTGGCCAGCGATGCCACACGCATTGGTACCCGCATTGGTGGCGTACCGATATTGGGAACCATTCAGGACACTTGCAGGCTGGCGCAACAGCATGGCATTCATGAAGTATTTATCACCTCCGGAGAACTGTCGGGACAACAGGTTCGCCAGCTAATGAAGAACGCAAATCGGCTGGCTGTCCAGGTCCGCGTAATCCCCAGCTACGAACAGTTGTTGCAAGGCCGCGTTGCGGTGCAGCCGCGTCCCGTGTCGATCGAGGACTTGTTGCGGCGCGAAGAGGTTGATTTAGATTTGACGAAGATTCATAGATGGATCGATGGCAAGACGATTCTCGTAACCGGTAGTGCGGGCAGCATCGGTTCCGAGATCTGCCGACAGTTGCTCAAATTTCAACCAGGCCGTGTGGTCGTCGTGGATCGTAACGAGACGGGGCAGTTTTATCTCGAACAGGAACTCCAGCGGCTGGGGGCGACGCGACAAATTGAAGTTTGCCTCGCCGATCTTGAGGATACCAGACGCATGCGAGCCCTGTTTGATCAATATCGGCCCGAAGTGGTTTTTCACGCCGCTGCCTACAAGCACGTCCCGTTGATGGAAGCCAACGTTGGCGAAGCTGTGAAGAATATCACGCTGGTGACCAAACATCTAGCCGACATGGCGGATCATTTCGGCGTGCAGTCGTTCGTCATGATTTCGACTGACAAAGCTGTGAATCCAACCAGCGTGATGGGGGCGTGCAAGCGTGCTGCCGAACTCTACGTGCAAGCGTTGGCGGATGTATCTGAGTGTCGTTTTGTTACGGTGCGTTTCGGGAATGTATTGGACTCTGCGGGTAGTGTTGTTCCACTGTTTCGCGCTCAGATCGCCGCTGGGGGGCCGGTGACCGTTACGCACCGCGATATGACGCGTTACTTCATGACGATTCCTGAAGCCGCCCAGCTGGTGGTTCAGGCGGGCGCAATGGGGCAGGGTGGTGAAATTTTTGTGTTAGAAATGGGCGAACCGATTCGCATTCTGGATCTGGCCACCGACATGATTCGCATGTCCGGCCTTCAGGTCGGCGAGGACGTGGAAATCGAAATCATTGGCGTCCGTCCGGGGGAAAAGTTGTACGAGGAGCTGAATGTCGAGGGCGAACGTCACGTTTCTACGTCCCATCCGAAGATTATGGTCGCCGCATCTGCCCCAATAAAACACGGGGTCCTGGAGACAGCCTTGACGCGTCTGGCCCGGCAGACAGAGTTTCCCCAGTCGATGGTGGTCAGCGAACTGCAGCGCATTGTTCCAGAGTTTTGTGGGGCAGCACATTTGGCAAATCGACGAGCTGCCGCGTGAGGGACGAGCCGGGGTTGAGCGAAAAATTATGGAGTCGACGACTAGGATAACGGAAGTGGCAGCAAACGCCGTCGGCGATGCACGTTCCCTCGGCCGCCGCTGGGCTTCGTATACGTCGGTCACGGTTGTCACGGCGGCAAATTTGGCGGGGGCAT
>CAYFZZ010000213.1:0-4841 GCA_964347545.1 uncultured Planctomycetaceae bacterium
CTTCTGTATCTCGTCCATTACGGTGTCAATAAAATTCTTGATCGCGTTCCACACGGTCTCGATGATCTTTTGTATCTCTTCCATCACATTGTCGATAAAGGTCTTAATCGCGTTCCAGACCGTTTCGATTATTTTCTGGATGGCCTGCATCGTAGTGTCAATAAACTTTTCAATCGCCGACCAGACGGTCTCGATGATCTTCTGGATCTCACCCATTATGGTGTCGATGAATTTCGCAATCGCGCCCCATACCGTCTCGATGATCTTTTGAATGGTCTGCATCGTGGTATCAATGAACTTCTCAATCGCGCCCCATACCGTCTCAATTATTTTCTGGATAGTCTGCATCGTGGTGTCGATGAATTTTTCAATCGCACTCCAGACCGTCTCGATGATCTTCTGGACGGCCTGCATCCCGCCTCGTATGATGTCTACGATCACGCTATTGCCGAAGGCCCAATGGATGACCTTTACTATAGCTTTGATTATTGTGTCCACGATTTTATAAATTTGCCCGAATGAGACCTTGAACCCCTTGACGATCAAGCCCAGGACTTTGAGCACCGTCTTGCCGTGCTTGTCCCAGAACTTGGCGATCAGCTGCGCCGCCCCGCCCACGACCTTGGCCGCGACCTTCACGACGGCGGTCAGGATTTTGAGCTGGACCACGATCACCTTGACTACCACCTTGATCACGTCGGCGAACTTGAGCCCCTCCCCTCCGCCCAGCCCGAACGCCTCCCCGATGGCCTGGCCCATCTCGGAGAAGATGGGGGCGACGGTACCCCAGGCTTCGACCAGGGCCGACCACAGCTCGCCCAGCGCGGCGCCCAGCTCGGCCACGGCTGGCTGGATGGCCGACTGCCACAGGCCGGCCAGGAACTCGAACGCGCCGCGTGCTGCTTCGATGGCCCTGGGGATCATGTCGCGGAACCAGGAGACCACGGACTCGACGAAGGGGCCGGCCGCCTCCCACAAGCCCTGGATGGTGGTCTTCATGCCCAGGAAGTCCTTCTCCCAGGCGGTGCGTAGCAGGGCCACCGCGCCGATCACGAGCAGGATGGGGGCGACCAGAGAACCAATGGAGACGACCAGGCTGACAACGGCTGGGAGCACGATGGAGGCGATGCCGATGCCGAGGGCAATCAGAACGTCCTTGAAAGAGATAAAATCGGTGATCTTGCCGGTGATCATGCTTATAAAACTCTCGACCGCCTCGGTAATGTCCCATATCAAGTTCATCTGCTCTTCAGGGATAAAATTATCCAATACCTCAGCGATGGCCGACAGAGGACCATAATCACGCAGCACAGCCCAGAAATTATTGAACGCCTCGATAATATCGAAAACGATACCAACTACCTCTTGGAGTTTCTCTGATACGTCCATGTTTACGCCGATCAAGGCCAGAAAAGTGCCTATCGTGCTCTTTATCGCTTGTTCCATTCCCTGGCCCGCTTCCAGGTTCCACATGAACGTATTAGCCACCCGTCCAACCACGTCAATCACGCGCTCAAAGATACTGCTCAATTTTTCAATTGCGGGAGGCAAAATATTCCCTAGCCAAGATGCCAACGTGCTGGCCCACTCGACCAGCTTGGGGCCGAGCCGCTGCACTAGGTCGGCGATGGGTTTTAATACTTCCTGCAAAACGGGGATAAACTTCTGACCGATGCCCAGCGCCGTGTTCTCCACGCTGGCCCGGATGCGCGCGATGCTGGCTCCGGCGGTGGCCCCCTGCTCGCCCACCTTGGCCATCGTCACCTCGGCCTGCTCCATGACGGCCGTCATGAAGGCCGTCTCGCGCGTCATGCCCTCGTTGGCCTGCATCAGCTCGTCGATGCGCTCGCGCACCTTGCCGGAGGAGATGCCGAAACTGTCCAAGCGGGGGATAGACTGGTTGGCCAGCATGAGGGCGAAGTTCTCCATGCTCTCGGTCGGCCCCTCGCCCATGGCGGAGCCAAGCTGCGTGGCGATCTCGCTCAGCTTGGCCATCTCGTCCTGGGTCTCGGCCAGGCCCATCGCCATGAACTTGTTGCCGGCCTGCATCAGATCCGCGTCGGCCACCATGCCGCGCGTCGCCTCGCGCATGAGCTGCATGGCGGGCTCGGCCTCAGCGCCGATGGACTGGGCCAGGCTCTCGAAGGTGCGGGCCACGCCCTCCACCTCGGCGGCGTCCAGCGTCATCTTGGTGATGGCCGCGCCGATACCGGCCGCGGCGGCGGTGCCAGCCGCGCCTAGCCCGGCGATGCCCAAGGCCGCCACTTTCAGGCCCTTGGCCAGCGTGCCCTGGGCCGACTTGCCGATGCCGGCCAAACCCTGGCTGACGGAGCCGAAGGCGCGGCCCGTCTTGTCGGTGCCGGTGATGACGATGTTGATCGGGTCAGGCATCTACTGCGGTCTCCCTTTCCCGCGCGCGGCGGGGTCCAGGGCGTGCGTCTCTTTCTGCCTGTTTATCTCGTCCTCGATGTTGATGCACATGAGCAGCGTCACGATGTCCCGGTAGCTCTCCGCGCGCAGCTCGGACGGCAGGCAGTGGAGCAGGCGGCACAGCGTGAACGTGACGTACTCAGCCGGGGCCGAGACGCCAGCAGGCAGGGGCGCTCCGCTCCTACTGTAGAACAGGAAGGTGCGGAGCCGCCCGCTCAGGCGTTTTTTGCCGTTTCCCCCACCTGCTCGATGTAGGCCCGGATGGCCTCGAACACGGTCAGCGTGTGCTTGAACGGGATGGCGCGCGGCCCGCCGACCACGTACTCGCGCCAGAAGGAGAGCAGGTCGGCGTTCTCCGCCGCCTCGCCCATCTGCTCCAGATCCTCCACTAGACCCCAGTGCATGTTCTGGAGCTTTACGTCGAAGGGCTCCGTCCCGTTCATGCTGGGGAAGGAGGCCGTCACCGTGCCGTCGTCGTGCTCGTGGAACTGGACGGTGACGGGCGTCTCCTCCTCCGGCTGCGTTGTTTCCTCTAGGATGGTTGTCTCGTCCGTCATGTCATGGCCTAACTCGCCACGGTGGAGCGCGCGAAGGCGCCGACGTTCTGGAAGTCGGCGGATACCAGGATGGGCGCGGCGTCGTCGGCGGAGAGCGGGATGCTCAAGCTCGTCATCACGAACTCGCCCGTATACTCGTCGCTGCCGGCCGTGTCGTCGGGCACGCTGATGGTGATGGTGCGGGCCGTGTTGTAGTTGCCGGCGAACCACCAGTCCACCAGCAGGTTGAGCGCCTCCGTGTCGTCGGTGGAGTACACCGCCTGCACGGACACGTCCACGCTGGTCTTGCACACGCGCCGGATGGCCCACTGCCCTTCAAAGGTGGAAGTCTCGCCCACGTTCGAGGACATGGTCATACTGGCCTGGTTGGTGCTGCCCGACACGTCCGTGAGCGTGCCGCTGGCGTTGTCGATCTCCAGCACCACGTCACATGCGTTTACCGAAGTTGTTGTCTGCGGCATTTGTTAGTACCTCCTAACTGAAAGTAATTAGTTACATCACCCGGAGCGGCGCGCCGGTCCCGGCTCGTTCGCCCAGGCTTTCAAACTGTCCTGCCACTTCTCGACCGTCGCGGGCTTGAGGTTCAGCGCCTCGGCCAGCTCGCCCGCGTCGGCTTCCAACATGTCGTCCAGGGTCTCGACCCCGTGCGGCGACAGCCGCCGCGCCCGCGCCGTCCAGCCCCTCAGCTCGGACAGGGGCGGCGACTCGATCTCGCGCACCGCCCCGCGCCGCACCAGGATCTGCTGCGTCTCCGGGTCGAGCCATTCCAGCCGGGTCTTGCCCCCGGCCGGCAACACGGTGCGCCGCTCCCCCCGCCCGCGCACCAGGTCCCTCAATATCACATAGATGGGCATACATACCTCCTCTCAGAAGACGCGCACCGCGATCACGTACCGCGCGCCCACATAGGGCAGCGCCGGGTCGCCGTATTCAAAGGTTACCCGCTCCGACGACCAGCGAAAGGCCTGGATGCCGGCCAGCCCGAAATAGGGTTTGGTCGTCTCCCCTTCCAGCACCTCGCGCACCTCCTGCATCACGTCGTACAGCACCCGCATGTCATCCCCGATGTGGCTGCGCTGGCGGGCATACAGATCCACGTGAAAGATGATGTCCACCTGCTGCACGCCGGTGCGAAAGGCCGTCATGCTGGTGCTGCCCTGCGGGTCGGTGTCGTCCCGCTGCCAGTAGACCTGCAAGGTGGGCGTGTCGGTCATGCCGTCCGTCAGCTCGTCGTAGGACTGGCTGCGGGCCAGCCCCACGGCCGCGCCCAGCGTGCTCTCGATGGCGTCGTTTATCTGCGCGTAGGTGACGGGCATCTACTTCACGATCTCCCTGACGATGCGCTCGCCCAGCTTCTCGCGCTCGCCCCGTATCCAGCCCCCCTCCTGGTCCAGCGTCTTCTCGAACATCTTGGCCCCCTTGGGTCCAGGCCGCCCGAAGCGCTTGATGGTCCCGTGTTCGGCGATGGCCCTGGCTACCAGGAAAGGCTTGATGCCGTGCCGCCTGGCCCAGCCGGCGATGGCCGCAATCGGCGGCCAGTGGGGGCGCGTGCCGCGCTCGACGAAGATGGCGTATTTCTTGGCGTCGCCCTCGACGCCCAGGTCAAGCTGCCACACGCCTTTTCTGACCTCGTCCACCGAGAAGGAGATACCGCGCTTGAGCGTGCCCCGGTCCACCGGCGTCCTATCTTGCACCAGCGGCTTGAGGTGCGCGCCCATGGCCGTCAGGCCCGTGACCGTCTGCTCCTCCACGATCTCCGGCGCGCCGTCGATGCGCTTGACCCAGTGGTCCAGGTTCTCGACGCTGATCGTGACCCTGGAGCCCGCGCCCGGCCGGGGCATCAGGGCCCGCCCC
>CAYFZZ010000214.1:0-2699 GCA_964347545.1 uncultured Planctomycetaceae bacterium
GATCCGCGTGCCGCTGATCATCCGCTATCCGCGGGTGGTCAAAGGGGGACAACGAATCGACCAGCCGGTGATCAGCACCGATATCTATCCCACGATTCTGGATCTGGCCGGCCTGCCCCTGCGGCCCCAGCAGCACGTGGATGGCGTGAGCCTCAAACCGCTGCTCTGCGGCACGGCGGCCAAACTCGAGCGGCAGGCCATCTATTTCCACTTTCCCCATTACCACCACATCAACACCATGGGGCCCTCGGGGGCCGTCCGCGAGGGCGATTACAAACTGATCGAGCTTTTTGAGACGGGCGAAGTGGAGCTGTACAATCTGAGTGACGATGTTGGCGAGCAACAAAACCTGGCGGAGGCTCGGCCCCAGCGGGCCGCTCGGCTGAAGCGGATGCTGCACGATTGGCGGGCGGCAAGCGGTGTCCAGATGCCGACCCGCAATCCAGATTATCAAGCCGCACAAGATTGGCGGAAAAAGTGAGCCCCCAAAAGTCCCCTCTCCCCCATCCTCCCGGCAAGCCGAGAGCACGGGGGAGAAGGTACCGGAGGCAGAAAAGATGAAACGAAAATTGCGGAACGCGACTGCTGTCGGGTTCGGTCTGTCGTGGCTGGTCACCCTGCTGGGGCTGGCGCCCCTGGGGGCTGCGGAGGAGGCCCGTCCGGTGATCTCGTTGTGGCCTGCGGGAACGGCTGGGGTCAATCCGGTCGCCGCCGAGCAAATCGTGCCGCGCGGTTTCGAGCTGGTTAAAAATGTCCACAACCCCACGCTGACCGTTTTTCGTCCGCAAGAGCCGCAGGGGGTGGGTGTGGTCATCTGTCCTGGCGGAGGCTATCACCATCTGGCCACGGGGCTGGAGGGGTACCCGGTGGCTGAGCGGCTGAACGAGCAGGGGATTACCGCCTTCGTTTTGAAATATCGGCTGCCGACCACGAAAGATGCCGCCTTTAAACATCCCGTCCCCCTCTCCGACGCCCTGCGGGCCATCCAGTGGGTGCGTCACCATGCGGCCGACTATCAGCTGGACCCGCAGCGGATCGGGATCATGGGTTTTTCGGCCGGCGGGCACCTGGCCGCCACCGCCGGTACCTTGCATGCCAAATATCGCTTTGGCAACGACGAGGTGGCCCAGGCCAGCTCGCGGCCCGATTTTCTCTGCCTGGGATACCCGGTCATTTCCACTCGAAAAGAGATCGCGCACGGTTGCGTGCGGGCGCCGCTGAACGAGGGTTTCACGGAGGACGAGTTGGCGGAAATGTCCTGCGAGCGGAATGTCAATTCGCAGACCCCGCCGGCCTTCCTGTTCCACGCTCAAGACGATCGCGGCGTGCTGCCGCAGAACAGCATCGCGATGCACGAGGCCCTGCAGGCGAAAGGGGTCGCCAGCCAGCTGAAGCTGTACGAAAAAGGTGGGCACGGATTTGGTGTGGGTCGAAAAGGTACCGACTCGACCCGGTGGCCTGCCGACTTCGTCGCCTGGCTGCAGAAGAGGAAGATCCTGCCCCCAGAAACCGAATTCTATACTCCACCGCAGGATCGGGGCGGGCTGCAGCCGCAGGCCGATGCCCCCGCCGGGTTGCCGAAGGTCCTGATCATCGGCGACTCGATCTCGATCGGCTATACCCCGCCGGTAAGGGCCCTCCTGGGGGACGTGGCCGATGTCCGTCGGGTTAAGGTGAACTGCGGAGATACGAATGCCGGGTTGCGGCACCTCCCGCGTTGGCTGGGCGATACCCGCTGGGACGTGATCCATTTCAACTGGGGACTGCACGACCTTTGTTACCGGCATCCCGACTCGAAAGTCTACGGCCGCCGCGACAAGGTGCAAGGCGAGCAGGCGGTGCCGTTGGCGCAGTACGAGCAGAACCTGGAGACCCTGGTCCAGCGGCTGAAGTTAACCGGGGCCACGCTGATCTGGGCCTCGACGACCGTGGTGCCTGCAGGCGAAGCCGGGCGGTTTGTGGGGGACGATCGGAAATACAACGAGGTGGCGGCCAGGATCATGCACAAGCACGGCGTCGCCATCAACGACCTGCACGCCTTATCGGCCAGTTTTGGGGGGAAGTATTCACCTCCCGGAGACGTGCATTTCAACCAGCAAGGTTCGGCTCGGCTGGCCCAACAAGTGGCCGCCGCCATCCGGACTGCCTTGCCGGCAAGAAAGGCCGCCACGCCGACCCAGGGCGACGGTCCCTGATAGCGCTCGCCCCACCCGACCCCTTCTTCTGTAGCCCTTCCTCTGTAGCCGGCCTCTTCGAGGCCGGAGCCTGGCCGGAGGAAAATCCGAAATCCGAATTTCGAAATCTCAAACAAATTCAGAGCACGAATGTCAGAAACCTTGGCCGGGTTTTTTCTTCGCGATCTTCGCGACCTTGTGTTCAAATTTGTGTTTCACGCAAAGGCGCAAAGGCGCAAAGAGAAGGTAAGGGCGAGGGATGAGGGGCTAGGGGGTCGGTTTGCCCGTGCGGCCCGCTGCTCGTAGTTCCGCCTTCAGGCGGCTTCGTCACCTGATCGCGGTGCAGAATAGCGCTACAGATCTGAAGGGCCCTCGAGGGGGCAACACCGGTTCGCTGGACACACCAGGAGTGGCCGTCTTGCACCCTACCGTCGCCGGCGGGGGCGCCACAGGCAGAGCCCCACCAGGCCGACCAGGGCCAGGGCCAGGGCGGCCGGTTCGGGGATGATCAAGAAGGCGTCCAGG
>CAYFZZ010000215.1:0-2815 GCA_964347545.1 uncultured Planctomycetaceae bacterium
AGGGAAGGCTGGTTTTTTGGTACTTGAACATCATTTTGAACAGGAGGCAGCGGAGGTCACAGAGCGGAAGGAACAGCTGGCTGATGTTTTTGAAATTCGTGCTTTGAATTTGTTTCGGACTTCGAAATTCGGATTTCGGATTTTCCTCCGCCAGCCAGTCAGGCAGCTTTTTCGGGCGGCGGGCTTGTTCATTTTTGACAGGATTGACAGGATCGACATGATACTTTGGTCAGGTTTGGTGCTTAAAAGTCATTTGTCCCCGCTGTCTCCTCCCCCGGTCTCGAAGAGGCCGGCTACAGCAGCCAGACCCGGCCCCCTGCGGGTGCCAACCGCCACCCAGGTCCCAGGTCCTGATTGCACCTTGCACCCCCTAATCCCTAGCCCCTAGCCCCTCCCATGCCCTCTACCCCGATGATCGAACTGCAAGGTGTGCATCGGTATTTTGGCTCGACCCGAGCGGTGGACGACGTGTCGTTTGAAGTCCAGCGGGGGGAAGTGTTTGGGTTTATCGGGCCGAACGGAGCGGGGAAGACGACCAGCATGCGGATTCTGGCGACGCTGGACACCCCCACGCGGGGCGATGCCTTTGTGGACGGGTTCTCGGTGGTGGAGGATCCCGATCGGGTCCGCAGCCGGCTAGGGTTCATGCCGGACTACTTTGGTACGTACCCCAACGTGAATGTCAGCGAGTACCTCGATTTCTTTGCGCGGGCCTATGGCCTGCGGGGCAGCGCCCGCACGCGGGCAGTCGACCATGTCATGGACTTTACGCTGTTGTCCACCCTGGCTCAGAAACCGACCGACAGTTTATCCAAAGGGATGAAGCAGCGGTTGTGTTTGGGTCGAGCGATGATACATGATCCGGCGGTGCTGGTCTTGGACGAGCCGGCGGCGGGGCTGGACCCGCGAGCTCGGATTGAACTGCGGGACATGATCGGCCGCCTGGCGGCGGACGGGAAGGCGGTCCTGGTCAGCTCGCACATCCTGACCGAACTGTCCGAGATGTGTCATCGGGTGGGGATTATTGAACAGGGGCGGTTACTGGCCGTGGGGACCGTGGAGGAGATGCGGCAGCGGATGGAGCCGCACGCGACGGTCCGGCTGAGGGTGCTGGGCGGAGCGGCCGAGGTCGGCCCGTGGCTGGAGCAGCGAGCGGACGTGGCCGAGGTCCGCCTGGAAGGCGAAGTCGCTCTGGTCTCACACCGGGGAGACCGAGCGGCCGAGGTCGCATTGCTGCGGGACCTGATCCAGGCCGGCTTTCCTGTGGCGGAGTTTCGGGCGGAGACGAAGAGCCTGGAGGATGTGTTTATGCACTTGACCAACGGTCGGGTGCAGTGAGCGGGGAGGGCCGGCGGCGGGTGCGGGGCACGTGCCGGCAGCGGGCCCTTGAGGAGAAAGCGGGATGAGCGTGGGTGGGATAACCAACGAGCCGGTGGGGGGGACGGTGGGCGGCCTGGCGCGGTTGGGCCAAGCGATCGCCGACCTGGGCGACCGGCTGAACCCGATCCTGGTCAAGGAGACGCGGCAGGCGTTGAAGAGCCGACAGTTTACGTTCACGTTTGTGCTGGTGCTGATCGCTTGCTGGGCCTGGACCTTCCTGGGACTGGCATTCATCGGTCCGGAGTCCGCTTACACCGCCAAGGCGGCCGACATGTTTTACGGCTACTACATGATCCTCGCGTTTCCCCTGGCGATCATCATCCCCTTTTCCGCCTTCCGCTCGCTGGCCGCCGAACGGGAACAGAACACCTACGAGCTGCTGTCGATCACCAACCTGACCGCTCGGCAGATCATCACCGGCAAGCTGGGCAGCGCGGTGATCCAGATGGTCGTCTATCTCTCGGCCGTCACGCCCTGCCTGGCCTTCACCTACCTCTTGCGGGGCATCGACATCTTCACGATCGCCTACGTGATCTCTTACTCCTTCTTCGGTTCGCTGGGCCTGTCGGCGGCGGCCCTCTTCCTGGGGACGATTTCCGAGTCGCGGTACGGCCAGGTGGTGGTGTCGGTGGTCGTGATTCTGGGCCTGGCGTTTACGTTTTTTTTGGCGATTAGCTTCAGCTGGCAAGTGCTGCGCTCCTCCGCCTACTGGTTCGACTGGGAATTCTGGGCGGTCAACGGGATCCTGGCCACGGCGTACCTCACCTATTTCGCCCTCTTCGTGTTGGCGGCCGCAGGGCAGCTGAGCTTTGCCAGCGAAAATCGGTCGACGCCGCTGCGGTGGGTGATGTTCGTCCAGCACGGCTGCATTGGCGGCTGGGTGTTCTACCTCTCCCTGGTAGCAGGATTTTCCGACTTTCCCCTGGCCCTGATGTGGTTCCTGGGCGTCCACTGGTACGTGATGGGCACCCTGCTGACCTCCGAATCGGGCCGGCTTTCCCCCCGCGCTCGCCGCCGGCTGCCGCAAAGTTTTCTAGGCCGCGTGTTCCTGACCTGGTTCCATCCGGGGCCGGGCACGGGCTACATGTTTGTGGTGACCAACCTCCTGGCGGGACTGCTGTTCGGCACCGGCTGCCTGGTGGCCAACGAGCTCTTCCAGTTCGCCCCGGCCAGGGGGCGCCCCAACCTGCTGGTGGCCGTCTGTTTCATGGTCTTGATGGTCAGTTACGTCACGCTGTTCCTGGGAGTGGGCCGCCTGCTGCTGCGGGGGTTGAGGCGGTTTTACCCGCTGCCGCCGGTCGGTGCGGTCGCGGTCCATGCCGTCCTCCTGACCGTCTGTACGCTGGCCCCCCTGGTCATTCAGCTCATGTCACCCCTCCTGCGCGAAGAGGATTACACGCTGCTGCAGATCAGCAACCCCTTCTGGTCGCTGGTT
>CAYFZZ010000216.1:0-3003 GCA_964347545.1 uncultured Planctomycetaceae bacterium
CTGCCCCACGCCCCCTGCCGGCAGTTGATCACCTTCGTCCAGGATCGCCCCGGCCACGACCGCCGCTATGCCATCGACTGCGACAAGATCCAACAACAGCTGGCCTGGCGGGCCGAGCAGGATTTCGAATCGGGGCTGGAGTTAACCGTCCGCTGGTACCTGGAGAACCCGACCTGGGTCGAGCGGGTATCGAGCGGGGCGTACCGCCGCGAGCGGCTGGGTCTGTCCGGGTAAGAGGAACCAGGCATGCAGTACAAGAAAGGGATCATTTTGGCCGGCGGGGCCGGCACTCGGCTGTACCCCGTGACCCGCGCGATCAGCAAACAGTTGCTGCCGGTCTACGACAAGCCGATGATCTATTACCCCCTGTCGACGCTGATGCTGGCCGGCATTCGGGACATCCTGGTCATCTCCACGCCCCTGGACATTGGCGGTTACGAGCGCCTGTTGGGGGACGGATCGTGGCTGGGGATCTCCATCCGCTATGCGGTCCAGCCCCACCCCGGCGGCTTGCCGCAGGCCTACATCATCGGCCGGGAGTTCGTGGGACAGGACCGGGTGGCCCTGATCCTGGGGGACAACATTTTTTACGGCCACAATTTTCAGCAGATGCTGATGACCGCTTCCGGCCGGGAAACGGGAGGCACGATTTTTGTCTACACCGTGCGGGACCCGCAGCGGTACGGGGTCATCGAGCTGGACAAGAACCAGTGCCCGGTATCCTTGGAAGAGAAACCGGAACACCCCAAGTCCAACCTGGCGGTGACCGGGTTGTATTTCTTTGACAACCAGGTGCTGGACGTGGCCGCTGAGCTGAAACCTTCGCGGCGGGGGGAAACGGAAATCGTCGACGTGATTCGGCATTACCTGGTGCACCAGCAGCTGTACGTCCAACAGCTGGGACGCGGCAGTGCCTGGCTGGACACGGGGACCACCGAATCGCTGATGCAAGCGGCCTCGTTTATTCAGACGATCGAGCAGCGGCAGGGGCTGCGGATCGCCTGCCCGGAAGAAGTTGCCTACGCGATGGGTTTTATCACGGGCGACCAGCTGGAACAGCTGGCCAGTTCCATGAACAACGACTACGGCCAGTACCTGCAGATGGTGCGGCGGCAGGTGACCCCGCGAGGGTGAGTCGGGCTGCCAAAACCATCTACCGATACCCGCTGCCGGCCGAGTCACGCAGGTGGCCTGGCCAGGGGGCCGGGTTGAGGCTGAGCGGCGAGCGGCGGCGGGCCATTTGCTTGACAGTCGCTCGTCCCCCGGGAAAGAATGAGCGGATGCGTGACCAGCCTCTTTTCCCCTGGAACTGCTTTGGTGTGTTAGGCCTTTTGTGCTGCCTGTCCCTGGCCGGCTGCGGGACGCGGGCTTACGAGAAGAAGATGGAGGCGTCGCTGGAGCGTTATCGTAACGAAACGCCCTTCCGCGACCTGCTGGTGACGCCCGCCACGCTGTCCGAGGGGCGGCTGTCCCTGCGGCTGCCCAAGATATTTGGCCAGGAAAACACCTATGCCCTGGATGACCAGACGCCCGACCCTCGCCATTCCGATCGGCCCCTGGATGCCAACCGCATCCAGCCCGATTTTCTGTCGCTGCCGGGTTACCTGCGAACCTACGAGCATTTCGTGGCCGCTAACAGCCACGACGACTTACCCCGTCCCGTCTATGCCTACGTGGCGCTGCTGCCGCGCAGCCAACAAACGTCCGAGGGGCTGAAGGGAAGTCTGCGGGCCAAGCTGGTGGAGCAGTTCGGCGAACTGCCACCGGAGAAAGAGCCGGACCCGGCCGGCGGGAGGGGCGGGCCCGGCCAGCCCCAGGCCAGGCGGGTCGCGGGGGTGGGACCCTGGCAACCGCACACCACGCCCACCCCGGACGGCGACACCGTCGATTGGGAAAAGATCACCGCCATCGGCATCCAGGACTTTCAATATTACGACCAGCAGGGCCGGGTCAGGAAAGAGATTCAGTTTGGCCGGTACCTCCTGTACCTCCGCAGCACAGATGACTATCACGTGATCATCGCCTGGCGAGCGTCCCTGCCGGCGGCTGATCAACTGTCGCTGGAAAAGCTGGCCGACATCTGCGCCGGGACGGTGCGGCTGGCCCAGGAAGAGGGGGCTTAGCCGGAAGACCGTTCCCCAGGGACCGAATCATCATGGGCGGTCCCGACGGTTTTCCCACGGGCAAGACCGTCGCGGGGGGGTGGCTACTCTTTCAAGACCATATCGACACACAGCACGGCGGCCATGATCAGGATCCGCACCGGATTGTCCGCCGGCACGTCCGGGGCGATCTGCAGGACGTAGTTATCCGCGCTGGTAAACAGCTCCTTACCCACACCGCTCCATTGCTTGCTGACCGAAGCAAGTTCCTGATCGCCGGCCAGAAACTGGAAATTCCAGCCGGTCCACTTGCCTTTCAACGAGCAGAGCACCCGCTGGTCAGGGTCCACAACATTAAACGCTCCGCCAATCGAAAACAGCTTCTGCTTGAACCCCCCCACCAGCTGCTCGTGCTCGTCATACACCTGCACCTTGGACAGGAACAGGGAGATGCCCCGCCGGACACTCAGCACCGGCTGCCCGTCTGGCGTCGTGACCTCCACGTGAAACGGCGTCATCCGCTTGTAGTCGGTAAAGCGGCACATCTTGGTGAGCAGACCCAGCCGCGGCTCGCGGCAGTGCAGCAACACTTGCCCGGTCTGGGGATCGAAGATGTCGAAGTTATTGGCGGCCTTGAAGAGGGCAACGTGTTCCTTGACCAGAAACAGATTGTGATGTAAGGCAGGATGCACGGTTTTTCCTCCAGGACTCTGTTCCAGGCGATGGCCGGCCGGCGCCGATTTTATGCCATGTCCGCTCGAGAGCCGCCAGCGGGATGCGGGGGGCGGGGTGCGGGTTGTTGAAGGGTATTCGGTTAAGAGTGCTCGGTTAAGAGTGCTCGGTTAAGAGTGTTCGGTTAAGAGTGCTCGGTTAAAAGTGTTCGGTTAAGAGTGTTCGGTTA
>CAYFZZ010000217.1:0-11285 GCA_964347545.1 uncultured Planctomycetaceae bacterium
GTTGCGGGTTGCGGGTTGCGGGTTGCGGGTTGCGGGTTGCGGGTTGCGGGTTGCGGGTTGCGGGTTGCGGGATGCGGGTTGCGGGTTGCGGATTCAGCGCAGAGCTCGCCTTTGGCAAACCGCCAGAGGCAGAGGGCCGGAGTCTGGCTCCTTTTTCGGCGAGCGACCTTGGTTCCCCGCGCGAAACCACTCCCGAAAAAGGTGCCTGACTCCCTGGCGGTGGATGACAGTTCCTCCTGGGGCCACCGGCGGCTAGCGCCTTGCCGCTCAGGAAACCAAGCGACTGCCTGGCGACGTGACTCCCTGGCGACGACAAGAATCATTCTGAGCGGTCCCGGCGCGCCGGGACTAGCCGCCGGTTTTGCCTGGGTTGGCCCTGGCTCCCCTCCCGTTCCACAGTGACCGCTCATCCATAAAACGGTGTCAGGCCTAGCCGCCGGCGAGGTCCCGCACGGCCTGGCGGAGTCGATCCAGGTGATCGAAGCGGTGAAGGTAGTCCAGCTCCTGGCGGCCCCCCTTGGCCCGGACCAGCTGGACCAGGGCCGTCCGGTCGCGGGCCGGCCAACGGTCCAGGTCCTCCAGCAACGCGATCAGGGGTGCCCAGCGACGCCAGGCCAGTTTCTCGCCCGCCGACCAGCCCCGGAAGTCCGTCACCCCCAGCCGCTGGGCCGCTGCGGCCGCAAGCACCTTCTCCCCCTCCTCGCGGTCCGCGCCCCAGCGGTGGGCCAACAGGTCGGTAATCTTCACGCCCACGCGATCCAGCGGCAGGACCCCCAGCACGTCCTCGCGAATCTGGTTTAAGTTCAGGTAGATGTTTTCGGTGGCCAGCTGTTTCAGCACCTTGATCGAGGAACGGTGGGTGGGGCGCCGCCGCATGCAGGACAATTCCCGCTGCATCAGCCGCAACAGTTTTTTGTCACGCGGCTGGTAGCCCAGCTTCTGATAAAACCACCAGGCGCCCGACTTCAGCGCGTCTTCGTTGTCTGCACCCAGCTGGTAGGGGTCGATCATGAACGTGTCGCAACCAAACACGTGGTGGACCAGCGCCAGCACGCGGACGAAAAGACGAGCCGACGGGCCGCCGCGAAAGGTGTCAAAAATCGTGTAAGCCACCTCGGCAGATCGAAACAGGCTGGTGATCGCTCCATAACTGATCGGCACCCCGTTTTTCAAGACCAGGAATCCGTACAGCGACTCCAGCAGAAAGCGGCGCTGGGGAACGACGCCGTACAAGACAAACTGCAAGCCGTCGTCGTCCACCAGGCTGACGTCGTGCGGATCGGCATAGGCAAAAGCGTCCAAGTCGCGCTGCCGCGTCACCATGGCCGCGCGGGCCACGTCGACCAGCCGCTGCCCCTCCGCTCGGCTGACCCGCTGGGGTGCTGCCGGCGGACGGTCCAGCTCGTCTTGGACCACCGGCCGCCCGCGGACCAAGGGAGCGGTCTGGTACACGACCGGCGAGGGGGCATAGCGAGCCCGGGTGCGATTGGGGACCCCCTCGCCCGGGGACAGAATCAAAGGAATGTCCAGCTCGTCGTAAAACTGCTCGTACAGAAACTCGTTCGGAAACAGGGCCGCCAGCCGTTTGATCACAAACACGGCGTCTGTTTCCCGCGGACCTTTCAGCCGCTTGATCCAAGCCGGCAACTCCAGGTCCAGGCTCTCCAGGCCAGAGGTTTCGGCATAGCTGGCCAGGTGATTCAAATACCGCTCTAAGGTCGCTACCTTGTCAAAGGCGTCCCAGTCCAGCTCCAGCTGGTCCGGCCAACGGTCGGCCAGCCATCTGGCCGTCACCGCATAGAAGCTGAACTGGATCGACGTCCCCGCCAGGCCGGAATTGGTCAACCGCGAGGCGTGCCGCTTCAGATCGCGCCGACGGTCAAAGCGGGCCAGCATGGCGTTGACGGACGAAAAGATCTCCTCGTCGTCAGGCCAAGCCTGCATGAAGCAGAGGATCTCGTGCAGGCGTTGGACACCCGCGGCCTGGTTCAGGTCCGCCCGCTGCAGGAGCTCGAGACAAGCTTTCTTTTGCGGGACCGCCGCCGGGGAAAATTCGAATTTCAGCCCTTCCAGCTGGCGCAAACACGCATTGGCCGTCGGCATCTTTCACTCTCCCGGCACGCCCCCCCGCGGGCTATTTCCCCCCAACGCTCAACGCCAACGACTGCGGTTTCCCCCACTGGCGGCCGGCCACGTTCACGCGCCACAGGTTGTCCCCCAGATCCTCCACGGAAGTCACCTGGCAGTTTTCCGCCTCCAGCGCCCCCAGCGGTTGCTGGCTGAAGATGGTCAAGCTGCCCTCCTGAGCCCCGGCATCGCTCAGCTCGATCGCCACCTGCGAAGGTGAGACACGGATGTTGTCGATCTCGGTCGCTCCCATGGAAAGGTGCAGATTCGATCCCACCAGCACCGGCTGCTGTCCCTCGTCCAGCGGTGTGAACCGCAGCAGCGCGGAGGAAAGATGAGCCACCGGAGCTGTGGTGTAGGTGTCGGTGGCAAATCCGATCACGCGGTTTTCCCAGAAGTCGAACACCGCACATTTCACGCCGGGCGGCAAACCGGCGGCGGGGAAGTCCAGCGTCAGGGCGCGGGTCTCTTCGTGGGGGTTGTACAGGTTGTATACGGCGAAGTCGCCGTAGGGACGTTCAGCCGCAAAGCCAAAGGTCGTGTTGTGGGGCGATCGGCCCAGGGTCAGCAGACGAGCAGGCTGGCGACTGCTGGGACGCATAATCTCGAAGTTCCGCCACAACGCCTCAGCATCCGGCTTGTTGATCGGCTCGCTGATCATCGCCGTCCCTCCCACCAGGGCCACCACGTTGTGCCAGGTCCGCCACATCCCTTCTCCCTGGGGAGTCGGACCCAGCGTGCGGCTGCCCAGCTGCGTGGCCAGGTAGCTGACATCCGGATCGTTCTGCCACCAGACGTTGTCGTAGATTTGGAACCGCAACACGGAATCGAGGCACTTCTCGAAATGCGCCGGGTGAGAGTCGGGACCCACCCGCGCCGCGTCAATAAAGCCGATCACGCCGCGGGTCGGCTGACCCAGACAGGAGAGGATGTACATCTCGTCCCCGGCCGCCTGGCGGTACAGCGCGTACAGCTCGCGAAAAACCTGCAACCGGGTCTTGGTGGGATCCACAAAACGACTGCCGATGCCGTTGAAGTCGATTTTGATGTACCCGTAGCCCCGCTGCCTCGCATCCCGGATGATCTCGAACAGGAACTTCTTCGACTCGGGATGGTCCGGATTGATCCAGTTGGCCCCCGCCGGATGGAAGGGGTTGGCGTTCATGAAACTGGCAATCCCCTGAGCGTTGGTCTGAATCGCATCGGGATGGGTGCGACCCCAGGGGTGTTCGGGGTGGATCATCAGCGGAGCGAACCAGACGCCTGGCAGGCAACCCGCCGCGCGAATCTGCTCAGCCACGCTGGCCATGCCCTGGGGAAACTTGTCGTTGGCACTCCAGTCCCCATCCATTTTCTGGTAACCGTCGTCGATCTGGATCACGCCCTTCCCGAAGACGTTGGGATGGTCCGCGATGGTTTTTGTGACGTCCAGCACGTGCGCTGCATCGATCTTGGTCGTGCGGTCGTACCAGCTGCACCAGCCATAGATCGGGCCCTTGTGCCGGCGGACCCCATGGGTGGTGGCCACCCAGCGGGTCCACAGCTGGGTGGCGACCTGGGACGGCTCGAACGCAAAGATCATCTCCTCGCCCCGGCGGCTCTCCCCCGCCCGCACCAGCACGTTGTCCATCTGGACCGATGCACTCAGCTCCTGGTCGCGGACCAGCAGCTGGGTGTACGCCTCCGCCGGGCCGACCGGGCCCACCAGAAATCCATGACCTCCCGCGTGGTAAATCAGGGCCGCTTCGTTGAAGGTCTTGTTGGCAGTGGCCAACGATACCGCGGGCGTGGCTTCCATCAGCGGAGTCACCAGCCAGTCAGCGGGCTGCCCTACCACCAGGCTGCCCCCCGCACCCTGGCGAAGATCCAACAGCTCCATCTGGCGCAGGTTCACATCCTGATCGCTGCGATTGTGGAACACGGCCTGCAGGGTGAAGGCCCGCAGCGGCGTCAGCCGCTTCAGCGTCAGGGTGTACTGGTAAGGGGACCCCGCCGCCGCAAACGAGGCCCGGCTGATCACCGCCTCGCCAAAAGGGGTCGTGCCCCGCCAGGACCGTACCGGCGCAAGCAGCTGGTAGCCCCGCGTTCCCACGCGGTGGGTCTTCCCCTCCACGTCGTACAGTGCCGAGGAAATTCCCCGGAAAGAGGAGATGCCTGGGGTCTCCACGACAATCTTGCTGCCGTCTGCCGCAAAGCGGACCCAGTCTGCCGCGACGGCTGAGGAGCCGAGCCCCGCCACCAGGCAGCCCAGCACGCACGCGGTCCACAGTTGCCCCCGCATCTTTACCAGCATCATCGAGTCTCCCTGGAAAACCGCTCCCGGGCGTCCGCCGCCGCAGGACCTCCGGCCGTCGCCGTGGCCGTGGTCCCGCACGTCAAGCCGGGCGGCCCCCGCGAAGGGCCGCTCTTAAAAAGGTTTTCGTGTCCGCGGTCCGATTCCTCCCGATCCCCCTCCCACCCCGCCTGGTGGTAAGGAGAACACAACCCCGGCTATTGTGGTCCAGCGGCCCCGGGGCGGTCAATCAGCTGCAGGCCATCCCCCTGCAAGCCGCTCACCCCAGACAACCACCCGGCTGCCGCGGCTGCCCCGCGTCCGCTCGTCCTCGCTCCCCCGCCGTTCCACAGTGACCGCATCCTCCCTTAAACGGTATGGTCCCTTGCGACGCGCGGCCTGCCACGGGCAGCCGGTTTTCGCCCCGCGGCCGGCCCGCGCGCCCGGTGGACCGCACCGGGCTGGCACCCGCGATCGGTGTCCCCGCCCGCCCTCCGGCGTGTGGCTGTTGGCGCTGGAGGTGAAGGCCGCCTAAATTACGGGGCTGGCGGGGCGGGAATTGGGTCGGCCCCAGAGGATCTCGGCCGCAGGAAACGACACCCAGGCCCGCCCCAGGAACTTCCACCCGACACCTTGTCCGCCCGCGGCACTGGCCGCCAAACTCGAAAAGGCTCGGCCCGACGGGCATCACGTTTGAATTCAGGGAGCATTGGCATGTCATCGGAAACGCAACCCCATGGATCGCATCCCGATCATCACAAGATCGAGTTCACGTATTTGTCCCAGGAGGCGTTGCTGCAAGCGGGGTGTCTCGATTTTCCGTTGGCGATTGGGGCGGCCGAGCAGGCGTTGTTGGCCCATCGCCAGGGGGACGTGATGTTTCCCGAGAAGATTGTGCAGATTTTTGACGAAGCAACCCAAAAACGGATCAATTGCCTGCCGGCCACTTTAAAGTTGGAAAACATCTGCGGCATGAAATGGGTTTCGGTCTTTCCGCCCAATGTGGATCATTACGGGCTGCAGAACCTGACCGCGCTGTTTGTGCTGTCCGAAATCGAAAAGGGATTCCCGGTGGCAGTCATGGAGGGGACGCTGGCCTCGAACATTCGCGTGGCGGCCATCGGGGCTTTGGCGGCCAAGCATCTTGCGCCGGCAGAACCGAAGGTGATTGGGTTTATTGGGGCCGGCGAGCAGGCGAAGATGCATTTGCTGGCGATGAAGACCGTGCGACCCTCGCTGGAAGAATGCCGCGTGGCCGCCAAGACGGCTTTGGAAGAAGAACTGTTTATCGAGCAGATGGAACGGATCGAACCCAGCATGCGATTTGTGCCGGCCTACACCGAAGGCGCGGAAGCCATGTCCACCGCGGATATTTTGGTGACGGCCACCAGCGCTCAGGCACCCCTGCTGAAGGCCGCCTGGATGAAGCCGGGATCTTTCTACAGCCATATCGGAGGCTGGGAAGATGAGTACGGCGTCGCCAAACAGTGTGACAAAATCGTGTGCGACGACTGGGAAACCGTCAAACATCGCACCCAGACGCTCAGCCGCATGTACCAGGACAAAGAGTTAAGCGACCAGGAAATCCACGGGAATCTGGACGAACTGGTGGCGGGGGAAAAGCCGGGCCGGGAAAACCCCCAGGAACGGATTTACTTCAACGCGGTGGGCCTTTCCTACGTCGATGTGGCCATCGCTTGGGCCATGTTTCGCCGAGCCACCGAACATGGCTTCGGACAGCCGCTGACCCTCCAGGAAACCACGATCTTCGAACACCCGCAGATCAACAACTGGGTCCGCATGGCTTAGCGGACCAGCGGGGAAAGGGTCGCCCGGGTGCGGAACAGGCCCCGCCGCGGGCGCCTGCCCAGCAGGCCCAGCGACAGCAGGCCCAGCAGGGCCAGCCCCGAACTGCGGGGTTCCGGGACCACGGACACAGGGCCGTTCAAGTCGTCCAGATAGTTGGTGCCCGAGGTGGTCTCAATGCCCAGCAGGCTGGCATCGGGGCTGGTGATGTCCACCAGCTGCAACGTCTTGCCATACGCGCCTTCGGCCATGCCTGTGGTTAGTTCGCCGAAGAGATTCAGCAGCGGAGCGCTCGCCACCACGCCCAGGGCCACGGTGATCTCGGTCGGGGTGCCAAACACCACCGACAGAGGAACGTTCACCCCAAAGTCGTCGCCGTTGACCTCGATGGTCGGCGTCGAACCGAGCAGATTCTCCAGCGTGAATTCCTGGTCCTGCAGCACGAATACGCCGGCGGTGACCTGGCCGGCACCGGTCACGGTCGAGCTGCCGGTGATGTCAAACGTGAAGTTGACCGTGCCTGCGTCCCCGGCGGTGCCGCCGTTGAACGTGAAGGTGTCGGTAAACAACGCGCCTCCCGTCGCCAGGTTGGTAACGTTGTCGCTGTTGGTGGCCATGATCTGAGCGTTGACACCCAGCGTCCCGTAATTGGCGCTGGCCGACGCGCTGCCGGACACATCTTCCCCGTTGGTGGTGAAACCGTCGGTAATCGTGTCGGTCAGGGGTCCGACGACCGCGGTCATTTCCTGAGAGCTGCCACCGGCGGGTGAAAATATGTCGTTCAGCCAGGCCACGCCGACCGCGGTCCGCAGTTGGTTGTCGCCCGCGGCCAGGGAAGGGGACAGTGTCAGGAAAAAAGCGGGCAGCAAGGCGAAGACAGGGTGATACGACATGATAGGTTCCTCAGAAAAAGTGCCTGGTCAAACAAAAAAGCTGTCAGGAACCTCGCTCATCCAGCAGCCGATGCTGCGGCGCGAGGGTCGTGACAGCTGTTTGCGGCTCGGCAGTGGTTCTCTACTCGCTGACCGTTTCCCAAAAAAAATACCTGCCTGAAACTTCCCTACGTCGAGCACCCCGGCTCGGGAGGAAGATTCAGGCAGGTATCGTAAGTGGCAGTATTCTCGTCAAAGGTACGGGCCCAATCCCGCACGCCCCTAAATTACCTGCCGCCTTTGGTGATGTCAAGCAGGGGGCGGCCGAATCGGGAAATTTTTTTGATCCGGCCGGGGAGAGGGGCCCAGCAGCCCGGCCGGATCACGCTCGGCAGGGCCCGCAGCAGGCACGATCTCCTTATTTTCACGGGTGTTGGCGGCCCGGAGGGGGCTCGCCACCCCGGCCGCCGATCGCCCCATATGAACGCGGCGGGTCCCGGCGAGCTGGGAAGGATTTGTTTGCCGAACTGACGTTCCACGCCTGGTTCGATGATTTGCGTCTCACAGAGCCACGGAGACACAGAGATGCACGAAAACGAGCCACGCACGGTAATCACGGATGAAGGACGGGATCACTCGGGCCAGGAACGACGAGCGGTAAATGTTTCTCCGTGCCTCCGTGTCTCCGCGAGCAACCGATCTGACGGCTGCCAGGTGCGAATCACGCGATCAGTCGCTGCCCTCGCCTTCGTTTCTGATCGTAATGGTAACGGCACAGCCCGTTGGCCAGATGCTTGTTGTCGCACTCCGGGAACGAGCAACCTGCGATGATGGTGCTGTCCGTGGTCCCCGTTCTCTGCAACCGCCGGTAATGCAGGCTACACAAGTCCTTGGCGCTATGGGGTCGATCGCATCCCTCCACCCGACAAATCCGCTTGGGGCTGGGGAAAGGGGTGGTGCCGGTGTAGCGGAGGCGAGCGTAGTGGACCCGGCACAAACCTTTTGCGCAGTGGGGTTGACCGCATCCTTCGATGTTGCAGAGGCGTTTAGGTTTCCTGGACAAGGCCTGGTTCCTTTCGTGAGCGAGGAGCACAACGAACCCGTTAACCTCTCACCATAACGTTGCCCAAACCCTTGTCTATCAGGAAATCCCCCATTCCCCCCCAAAAAAGGACAGGCATGATCCGGCCCATCAGGGAATCCCCCACCCCCCCTGAAAAAAGGACAGGCATGATCGCCAGCTTGTCCCGGGCAGGATTCCGTAGATTGCTGGCGCCAAGTCCCTTAGGGGCAATGAGTTGCAAAAACAGAAAGGCCATAAGAGTGCATGCTGCCTCTGACTTAGGGCCTGCTATCATGCCTGTCCTTTTTTGGGGCTTTCTGGGGCTACTTTTTTGGGGCGGCATGGTGCGGGGGGGCTGGGGGTTTGGGCAATCTGCGAATTTCGGTGGCCGGGGGCCGCGGGGCGGACGGCGGCAGGCGGTTGTTACACGGCCGTTGCGCCCTGGTCCGGCTGGCCCGGGTACCATGCGGGAACTTCTAGGGCGGCGGGCTCGTCCTAGCTTCCAGCCTGGGCCTCCAGGCGAGCGAAGTCCAAGATCTGGTTCCCAGAGTTCAGAGTAAGGAGAAGAGCGATGAAGAGTTCGAAGCGTTCGATGATGATGATGATGTGCGGGTTCGTGTCGGCCATCTTGCTGGCCGGCCTGCTGATCGACGTCAGCGGTGGCGAGCAGCAGCCGGCCGCAGCCGGCAAGGGCAGTCCCGCGCGGGAGACGACCGGCCCGGCATTGTCGCTGCCCAAGCCCAAGGCGATCGCACCGTTTGTGCAGAAATCGTTGGAGTGGCTGGTCAAGGCCCAGCACGAAAACGGGGGCTGGGGTGGCGGTTCGCACGCCCAGCAGCGAATCCGCGATCCGCATGCGGTCAAGACGGACCCGGCAACCACCTCCTTTGCCGCTCTAGCCTTGCTGCGTGCCGGGCACACGCCGGTAGCCGGCACTTACCAGCACGCCGTGCTCAAAGCGACCGAACACCTGCTGGACGTCGTCGAGAAATCACCGCAGGAGGGTCCCCAGATCACGGATGTCACGGGCACCCAACCTCAGGCCAAGCTGGGCCAGCTGGTCGATGCGACCATGACCACCCAGTTCCTGGCTCGCGTGAAGATGGACCTGCCGGAAGATCACGAGCTGCGATCACGCGTCGAGGTGGCCCTGGCCAAGTGCGTGAAAAAGCTGGAGAGTTGCCAGAAAGGGGACGGCAGCTGGAATGTGGGGGGTGGTTGGGCACCCGTGCTGCAATCGTCCGCCGGGCAGACCGCGCTGGAACTGGCCCAGGCGGCTGGGGCCCGGGTCGACCGTAGTCGCCTGAGGAAGGCCCGCGATTATCAGAAGAAAAACTTTAACGTCAAAACGGGACGCGTGGACGCCACCAAGGGGGCCGGTGTGGAATTGTACGCCTTCTCGGGCGCTCAACGTGGCAACGCGGTCGATTCCCGCACCGCGGACGAGGTTCTGGAAAAGGCCAAACGGGAAGGCAAAGTCCGCAAGGACGCCGAGGTCAGCGAAGAGACGCTGCAGCGAGCGGGCCTCAGAGCGCCCATGGCCAGTCGCCTGGCCGCCGCCAAGGAGCAGAACGAAGCCCAGATCCGCCGCCTGGGCGACGAAAAGCTGCTGCGCGGGTTTGGCAACAATGGCGGCGAGGAATTCGTCAGCTTCCTGCTGACCAGCGAATCGATGATCATCGCCGGAGGCGATGAATGGGCAGCCTGGAACGACAAGATGCACGGGCTGCTGCAAAAGGTCCAGAACACAGATGGCAGCTGGAGCGGCCAGCACTGCATCACCAGCCCGGTCTTCTGCACGGCCGCCGTAGTCCAGTGCCTGACGGCCGACCGGGATGCCGAGTTGCTGGTCCAGACCGCACGGCGGACTGCCCCCAAGGTGGCCCAGGCCGACGCCGGCGATGCACGCCAGCCGTAGGGCAGGATGGATGAGAAGCGTAACGTTGCTGATCGGTGCGATCCTGTGGGTCGGCTGTGATCTGGCCACCCCGACCGTGGTTCGACCGACCGCGGTCCCGTCCGATCGGCGGGTGGGCGAGGAAACCAAGCCGGCTGGCGGTGGCCAGGCCCGCAGCTCGTTGGCGCGGGCCTGCGGCTTTCTGTGGAGCCAGCAGGCCGCCGACGGCGGTTGGCACAGCGAAACCTACGGGTTGCTCAGCTCGGGCCAGGCGCTGACCCCCTTCATCTTGCGAGCGCTGCTGGACGTGCCGGAGGCGATAGCGGCCAGGCCCGACGGGGCTGTCCCACGGGCTCTGGACTTCATCCGGCGACACGCCGGCCAGCGGGGGATCGTGGGCATCTCGGATCCGGAGGTGCTGGAATACCCCAACTACTCGACCGCCTACGCGCTGCTCTGCCTCCTGGAGGCGGGCTCGGCCGACGATCAGCCCTTGATTCGGAAGATGACGGACTATTTGCTTGGCGAGCAGTTTTGTGAGGCACGCGGCTTTGATCCCCGCATGCCCGCTTACGGAGGCTGGGGATACGGAGGAACGCACCCTCCCGGGGAAACGGGGCACATGGATCTGGCGCACACGCGACGGGTGATCCAAGCCCTGCGCGCGGCGGCCACGGCCCGAGGCGCACGGGCAGCCTCCGAGGAGGCCGGGGTCGACGTCGCGGCCGAGATCCGGGCGGCCTTGGAGCGGGCCGAGCTGATTTTGAAGTTGTTGCAAAAGCATCCCAGCGACCCGCGGCCGCAACCGATGCTGGAGGGACCCGTGGCGGTCGCCCCGGATGCGTATGACGGCGGATTCTATTTTTCGCCCGTGGTCCTGGCGGCCAACAAGGGCCGCACGGAGGGGTCGCGGGAACCGGCCCCCTGGCGCAGTTATGCCACGGCGACTTGCGATGGCCTGCTGGCGCTGTTGGCCGCCGGGGTGCCCGTGGAAGATGAACGGGTCCGGTCAGCGCGGGCCTGGCTGGCCCGGCACCCGCGAGTGGACTTGCCCGCCGGGGTCCCGCGGGCGCCGGACGAGCATCCCGAGCCGTGGGCCGAGGCGATTCGCTTCTATCACTTTGCCGTGCGGGCCGAGGCCTTTGCGGCACTCGACTGGCCCGGCAACTGGCGCATTCCGCTGGCGCAGGAAATCGTCGCTCGGCAACAAAACGACGGCAGTTTTGTTAACGCGGACAGCCCCCTGAT
>CAYFZZ010000218.1:0-2710 GCA_964347545.1 uncultured Planctomycetaceae bacterium
CAACCAGAAGCTGCCCGATATCGGCCTGATCGCTCAACGCTATACCCTCGACCTGATGGGCGCCTACCAACAACTGCAGATCCGCAGTTGGGTCCCCGTGATGCGGATGGCCCGCACGGTGGACTTCCCCTGGAAACCGGACCAGTGGTATGTGATGAAATTCCGAGCGGAGGTCCAGCAAGTCGACGGTCAGGCCCGCGCGGTGTTGCGGGGGAAAGTCTGGCCGAAGGGGGAACCTGAACCCGAGGCGTGGACCGTGGAAGCCGTGGACGAGGCGCCCAATCTGACCGGCAGCCCCGGCTTGTACGGGAATGCCAAGGACGCCGAGCTGTATTACGACAATCTGACCGTGACGGCCAACGAGGAATGACGGGACGAAGGGATTGACAGGAAGGGGTCGGGAGTCTTTTTTCCGTCGGCGAACGTAACGTTTTCTGAAGTGACAAACAGCGCTCGCCGACGGAAAAAAGACTCCCGACCCCGTAAGGTAACCCCCGTAAGGTAACCACCACGAGGACGACGATGTTTGCCAGTGTTCGATTTTTTGCGATTGCCGTGGGAGGGTTCAGCTTGTGTCTGGCGACCGGCTGTGGGCAAAGGCCTGGCGGGGCCAGCGACGGGTCCCCGTCGCCAGGGGCCACCGCCGTCGCCGCAGCGGCGGGGCCAGACGCATCGATACCGGTTACCGGCCCGCAGCCGCCCGAAGCGGTCGGTCGGCCGGCACCCGCGGGGCCCAGCCCAGCGGTGGCCGCGGCGGCGTCACCGTCTGCGGAAGAGACCGGTGCCGTGCCGGTCCAGAGCGAACGGGGGCGGCCCCCTGGGGCGAAACCGGCCCCGGAAGCGATCACTCGCCAGTGGTCGCAGTGGGGCGGGTCGGCCGCGCGGAACAACACGCCGGTGGGCCGCGGGATCCCTCACCAGTGGAACCCGGGCCGTTTCGAAGGATCCCCCGCTCGCTGGGTCCCCGAAAGTGCGCGGCATGTCAAATGGGTCGCTCGGCTCGGTTCCCAATCCTACGGCAACGCCGTGGTGGCAGAGGGGAAGGTCTTCGTGGGGACCAATAACAGCGCCGGCTGGCTGGAACGTTTTCCACCCGAGGTGGACCTGGGCTGCCTGGTGGCCTTCCGCGTTGCCGACGGGGAATTTCTGTGGCAGCATTCCAGCAAAAAACTGCCGACCGGCCGCGTCCACGACTGGCCCCTGCAGGGCATCTGCTGTGCTCCGCTGGTCGAGGGCCAGCGGCTGTGGTTCGTCACCAGCCGGGGCGAAGTTCGCTGTCTGGACACGGAAGGTTTTCGCGACGGCGAAAATGACGGGCCGTATACCGAGGAAGAGATCGAGGACCAGCGGGAAGCAGATGTGATCTGGGTGCTGGACATGATGAAACAGCTGGGCGTCTCCCAGCACAACATGGCCAGTTGTTCGGTCACCGCCGCGGGCGACATCCTCCTGGTCAATACCTCCAATGGCGTGGACGAATCGCACATCCTCCTCCCCGCTCCGAACGCCCCCAGCTTTATGGGCGTGGACAAGCATACGGGGGAGGTCCTCTGGACCGACGCTTCGCCGGGAAAAAACATCCTGCATGGCCAATGGAGCTCGCCTGCGTTCGCCGAACTGGGCGGCGTGCCGCAGGTGATCTTCGGCGGCGGGGATGGTTGGGTCTACAGTTTTCATGCCGAAGGGGACGGCAGCGGCAAGGCAAAATTGCTGTGGAAGTTTGACGCGAATCCCAAGGAGTCCAAATGGGTCCTGGGAGGCCGCGGGACGCGGAACAATATCATCGCCACCCCCGTGATTTACGAAGGGCTGGTCTACGTGGCAGTGGGACAGGACCCGGAACATGCCGAAGGGGTGGGCCATTTGTGGTGCATCGATCCTGCCCGCAAACTGGACGGGAGTGACGTCAGCCCGCAACAGGTGTTTCACGTGGACCGGCCGGGCCAGCCGATCCCCCACCGCCGCCTGCAGGCCTGCGATCCCTCCCAAGGCGAGGTCGCTCGCGATAACCCCAATTCCGCCGTCGTGTGGCATTACCACAACTTCGATCAGAACGGTGACGGGCAGATCGACTGGGAAGAAGAGATGCATCGCAGCTGTGGGACGGTCGCCATCAAGAACGGACTGCTGTACATCGCCGACTTCAGCGGGCTGTTCCACTGCCTGGATGCCAAGACCGGCAAGGTGCACTGGACCCACGACATGCTGGCCGCCGCCTGGGGATCGCCGCTGATCGTGGAAGACAAGGTCTATATCGGCGACGAAGATGGCGATGTGACCGTGTTCAAGCTGTCGGCCAAGATGGAGATTCTGTCGCGCGACGAATACGGCGAACCGGGCCCGATCAACATGGGGAACTCGGTGTACAGCACGCCGATCGTGGCCGATAACGTGCTGTACATCAGCAACAAGACCCACCTCTTCGCCATTTCGGCCGAATAGAACTTTAGGGTCCTCAGAAGATCTGTAGGTCAGAAGCGACTGCCATAGGAAACGAAATGGTCGCTTGAAGAGGGAAATTGAGCGCGATAACTGCCAGCAACGGGTCCAGTTTTTTCACTCAACGATATTGTTTAAGCAGGTCGGTTAAGCAGGTCGGTTAAGGGTATCCGGTTAAGAGTGGCGGTTAAGACTGCGATGAAATCTACTCTTAACCGAACACCCTTAACCGAACACCCTTAACCGAACACTCTTAACCGAACACTCTTAA
>CAYFZZ010000219.1:0-26282 GCA_964347545.1 uncultured Planctomycetaceae bacterium
CCATCACCCCATCACCCCATCACCCCTAACCCCTCCCCCCCATGCCTCCTGCGACCAAGACGGAAGTCGGCAGTTACTTCATCTCCAACTACCCGCCCTTTTCGCAGTGGACGGCGGAGCAGTTGCCGCAGGTCCGCTCAGCCATGCAGGGCCCGCCGGGCGAGGTGCCTTTGGGTCTCTACCTGCACATTCCCTTCTGCCGCAAGCGGTGCAAGTTCTGTTATTTCAAGGTCTTCACCGAGCGGACTGCGCCGGAGATTGAACAGTACCTGGCAGGTCTGGCTCGCGAGATCGAACTGGTCAGCCGGCTGCCGGTGATCGGCTCGCGGCCGTTTCGCTTCGTCTACTTTGGCGGTGGGACCCCTTCGTTTCTGAGCGCCAAGCAGCTGGAGGGTCTGGTGGAGCGGTTGCAGGCCAACGTCGCTTGGGACCAGGCCGAGGAGGTGACCTTTGAATGCGAGCCGGGGACGTTGGCGGAGGCCAAGCTGCGGGCCATCCGACAGATGGGGGTCACGCGGTTGAGCCTGGGCGTGGAAAACTTCAGTGACCGGGTGTTGGAGGAGAATGGCCGAGCTCATTTGTCGGCAGAGATCTATCGCGCCTGGGACTGGATCGTGCGGACGGGCTTCGACAACGTGAACATCGACTTGATCGCCGGCATGGTGGGCGAGTCGTGGGACAACTGGGAGGAGACGATCCGCCGCACGCTGGAACTTTCGCCGGACAGCGTCACGATCTACCAGATGGAGCTGCCCTTCAACACGGTCTATTCGCAGGAGATCCTGGGCCACCAGACCACGACCCCCGTAGCCGACTGGCCGACCAAGCGGGATTGGGTGGATTACGCCTTCCGGCAGCTGGAGGCGGCCGGCTATGCGGTCTCCAGTGCGTACACGATGGTCAAGGACAAACCGCAGGTGAACTTCAGCTACCGGGACAATCTTTGGCGGGGCAGCGACCTGCTGGCCACCGGTATCGCCAGCTTTGGTCACATCAGCGGCGTCCATTATCAGAACCTGACGGAATGGTCTGCCTACCTCCAGCCGCTGGGCGAAGGCGAATTGCCGCTGGGCCGGGGAATGCAGCCTACAGCGCATCAACTTTTGATCCGCGAACTGATCCTGCAGCTGAAAACCGGCCAGCTGGACGCCGGTTATTTTCGTGACAAGTTTGCCACGGAGATTATCTCCCACTGGCAACCGGTGTGGGATGCCTACCTGCAGGCGGGCCAGGTGAAAATCGAGGGGGACGCCATTCGGTTGACCCGCACCGGACTGTTGCAGGTGGATGCCTTGCTGCCGGCTTTCTTCGAGCCGGAACATCGGGGAGTTCGTTACACATGAGTCCGCCGCTGGTCTTCATGATGGGCGAGTTCGCCGCCCCGATTCCCATCGATCGCCGCTATGCCAGGAACCACATGTGGGCTCAGCCGGTCGAGCCTTTCGTCGCCGGCGGAGATCCCCCCTCCCCGGCAGGTCCGCCGGGCCAGCGGTGGCGGTTTGGCTTTGCCGCTTACGCCGTGCGGTTGCTACAGGATGTCTATTTCCTGGACTGGAACCTCGACCCCGACACGGACCTGGAAGAAGGCCAGGAAATGGGGGCGATTGAGAGCAGTAAGGCCGAGAGCTCGTTGTATGCCCCCATGACCGGCCGGCTCACGGTCCTGAACGAGGCGCTGATCCACGACCCCTCGGGGATCAACGTGGATAAATACGGAGCCGGGTGGCTGTTCGAAATGTTCGGCACCGGCGAAAATTTGTTGTCGGCCGGTGACTACGTCCAGCACCTGGACGCCGTGTGGGAAGTCACCCAGAAAACGATCAAAGGGCAACTGAATCAATGAAGGAACCAG
Source organism: uncultured Planctomycetaceae bacterium (assembly GCA_964347545.1). Classification (GTDB taxonomy): domain Bacteria; phylum Planctomycetota; class Planctomycetia; order Pirellulales; family UBA7805; genus CS4-C045. Next base: position 1,853 of record CAYFZZ010000219.1, read on the forward strand.
CAGGCAACCGGTTACCGGGGCTCGCTTTCCGCCAGCGGGCGAAAGCCACCGTCCGTGGCAGCCGCTGCCTGGGGCGCGAGCCGGCCCTTTCCCTTCGGGGGGGGTATTGGGCGACCATCCCGGCCGTGCTGTGTGGTTGGGGGATCATCCTGGCCGGCGGGGCGGGCGGGTCGGCGGCGGCCGACCGGCCCCACATCTTGTGGATCTCCTGCGAGGACATCGGCCCGCATCTGGGCTGCTACGGCCACCGCCGAGCGATCACCCCCACGTTGGACCGGCTGGCCCGCCGCGGCACGCGTTACACCCACGCCTTTACGACCGCCCCGGTCTGTGCCCCCAACCGCTCGGCGATCATCACCGGCATGGTTCCCACCACGATTGGCACGCACCACATGCGGTCCCAGGTCAAGTTGCCCGACCACATCCGCTGCTTTCCCCATTACCTCCGCGCGGCCGGCTATCATTGCTCGAACCGGGTCAAAACCGACTACAACTTCCCGGTCCCTGCAGGGGTGTGGGACGAGAACAGCCCTCAGGCGGATTGGCGCAGCCGCCGGCCGGATCAGCCTTTTTTTCACATCCGCAATTTCGCCAACACGCACGAAAGCCAGAACTGGCCGCGGGGCCAGGAACATCGGCGTCGCACACGCGACTTGACCGTCGACCAGCGTCAGGACCCGGCTGGCCTGGAGTTGCCCCCCTACTACCCGGATACCCCGGAAGTCCGCCGCGACTGGGCCAACTACTTCGAAAACATTACTCAGCTGGACTACCACGTCGCCGGGCTACTGCGCCAGCTGGAGGAGGACGGGCTGGCCGAAGAGACGATTGTCTTTTTCTGGAGCGACCATGGCGTGGGGCTGCCGCGTGGCAAACGGTGGCTGTACGACTCGGGCACCCGCGTGCCCCTCCTGGTCTTCATCCCCCAGAAATATCGCCGCGGCGATCAGGGTCGACCGGGTTCGGTTTCTGACCAGTTGATCAGTTTTATCGACCTGGCGCCCACGGTGCTAAACCTGTGCGACGTACCCCTTCCCGCGCATCTGCAGGGCCAACCGTTCCTGGGCCCCGACCTTCCCCCGCCCCGTCCCTACGTGGTCAGTGTCCGCGATCGGATGGACGAACGCTACGACATGCTGCGGACGGTGCGGGACAAACGTTATCGTTACATCCGCAACTACATGCCTTGGAAACCGTACGCCCAGTGGCTGAAATACGCCGAGCGAAACGAGACGATGAAGGCGCTCCGCCGCCGGCACACCGCCGGCGAACTGAATGCGGTCCAAGCGCGGTTCCTCGCTCGGGAAAAGCCCTTTGAAGAATTCTACGATTGCGTGGCCGACCCTCATGAACTGCATAACCTGGCGCTGGAGGGCGATGGCGATGACGAGACGCAGGGGAAGTTGAGCGTATTTCGCGAGCGTCTGAATCGGTGGCAACGGGAAACTCGCGACCTGGGATTCTTCGCCGAATCGGTTTTGGAATCGGAACAAGAAAAACTTGGCAGTCGCTGGGCGATCCTCCGCGACCCGGCGGCCAGCACGACCCTCGCAGAGATGATTCTGTTCGCCGCGCAAAACACCTACAGCCAGCCGTACCTGACGATGATTGCGATCAGCGGCGAGAATCCGCTGATTCGCCAGTGGGGGGTGGCCGGCCTGGCCTGGAGCGTCCAGGGCAGCCCGCAACCCGAGGATCGTGAGAAGGCCGTGCAGCTGCTGAAAGGGATGGCAAAGGACCAAGACGCCACCACCCGCATCGCGGCCGCGGCCGGCCTCTGCCAGGCCGGCCAACTGGAGACCGGCTTGCCCATCTTGATGGACGCCCTGGAGGCAGAAAATCCGTGGCAGCGGCTGTCGGCCGCCATCGCCCTTGACGAACTGGGCGCGGAGGCCGCCGCCGCCCGTCCCGCTCTGCAACAAGCCCTCCTGGACAGCAACCCTTATGTCGTCCGGGTCAGCCAACACGCCCTTTCCCAGCTGACCACCGACTAGCTGTCGGCGACGACCTGCCAATCGAGACTCGTCCCGCCCCCCGTCAGTTGAAAACCGTCCCCCCCACCGCTTACGATACTCACATCCCCAACCCCTAGCCCCCAACCCCTAGCTCCTAACCCCTAGCTCCTAACCCCTAGCTCCTAACCCCTAGCTCCTAACCCCTAGCTCCTAGCCCCTAGCCCCTCCATTCCCCATGCCCGCCCCGCGTCTAACCGTCGTTGTCTCCCAGGGCCAGAGTCACCATCCGGCCAAGCGGAAGCTGGAGGAGGCAATTGTTGGCTCGTTGTTGGGCCACCGCGGAATCGAAGTAACCGTCGTGCCGCATCTGTACGATCTGGCCCCGGAAGGGACGGGCATGTTGTGTTTGCGCGGGATCACCGGCCCGATGGTGGTCCTCTCGTGGCTCTACCCCCGAGCGGCCCATTGGATTCTGAACCGGATGGGGATCCAGGGTCAGGCGGGGCAGACCGTGTTGAGCGACGAGGGGGAGGAGGAGGGGACGGAGGGTGCCGAGGAGGAGGCGGGGGAGGGACGGCCGCAGGCGGAGGGGGAAGACCAGTTACGGGTGAGCCAGCAGTGGGAGCTGCCGGCCCGCAGGATTTACTGCCTGGACCTCCGCAGCCGCGCCGATGCGGCCCCCTTTATCGCGGAGATCGAGCGGATTGCCGACGAGCTGGCGACGGCCACGGTCGAACTGTCGTCGTGGCTGGGCGGCGATCCGCCGCCCGACAGGCTACAGCGGTTCCTCCAGCCGGCCGCGGGCAACGTGGCCAGCGGCCAGGCATCGGAGGACAGCTCGGCACCGCCCCAGGTCGTCGCCGAATCGACCGACCGTCGCTGGTACCCGGTCATCGACTTCTCCCGCTGTACGAACTGCCTGGAATGCATCGATTTCTGCCTGTTCGGCGTGTACGGGATCGACAGCGTGGATACGATCCTGGTGGAACAACCGGATAACTGCCGCAAGGGCTGTCCGGCCTGCAGCCGCGTCTGTCCGGAAAACGCGATTATCTTTCCCCAACACAAAACGCCCGCGATTGCCGGCAGCAACGACGTGGCCGCCAGCCTGAAAATCGACTTGTCCAAGTTGTTCGGTGCTCCCGGCGCCGACGCCGTCGACATGGCGGTCCGCGAACGGGACGAACAGCTGCTGTTGACCGGCCGCCAGCCGGTGGGCAAAAGCGTGGGCCTGGCCACCGGTTCGAAAGGACCAGCCGATCAGCCGCCCGACGAGTGGGACCAGCTGCTGGACCAGCTGGACGGGCTCGATCTGTAACCCCCACCAATCAACGCAATCAGACAATTGGATGGGAACGGTGTCCCTAGGGTCGGTGGGGGTCCGTTTTCGGGACGAGAATGTCCGTGGCTTGGGAAAGCTGCGGTGCCGCGGGATCCGCTGGCGGCGGAAAAAGCCGTTGATTATTTTGGGCAGCGGAGACTACGATACGCGGATCCATTTTCCGAAAAAACGACTGCAGCCGACAGCGTTGGTTCGTCAGAAGGGTTTTTCCGTTTCGGCAGAGAAAGGGAGAGAAGTAGATGAAGATGCGATGGTTGATTTTTGGAGCAGCCTTGTTTCTGCTCCTGCCGGCGGTGTTAACCGCAGCCCCGCCGGCGGCCGCTGAGGATTCCGTGGCCAGTGCTTCGGACGTGGCGGCCGAGCCCAAACCGGACGATGGCACGACCGCGGGCAGCTGCGATCCCTGTCGTCGCGCTCGGCGGAGCTGCAAGTGGACCACCTGCAGTGCGGAAACGAAGTGCTGCAAGGTCGAGCGTTGCTGCAAGGTCGAGCGGACTTGCCGGGTGCAGCGGTGCTGCCGCGTGAGGCGGTGCTGTCGGGTGGAAAACACCGCTCAGGTAGCCGCGGCCGAAGGTGGCGAGGAGGCTCAGACCTGCTGCAAGCCGAGACGTTGTCGTCCTGAGCGGTGCTGCCGCGTGCAGCGGTGCTGCCGCGTGGAAACCTGCGCTCAGGTGGAAGCCGAAGGTGGCGAGGAGGCTCAGACCTGCTGCAAGCCGAGACGTTGTCGTCCCGAGCGGTGCTGCCGGACTCGCTGTCGTCAGCGGGAACGCTGCTGTTAGGGTGCTGGCCCACGCCAGCCGCGCAGCTGGGCTTCGCCTGAACGAGCCTAGTTGAGCACATGAACTTCAGGAGCTTGTCGCGCCGGGGCCTTCCGCAGAGGAAGGCCTGCGGCGTAAGCTCCGAAGTCATGGTACCAGTGCTTCTTGATGACCCGATACAACCAGTTCTGTTCGGGTATCTCGTGTCCCTCGTCCCACTGGGAAGCCCGCCCCGTCATGGCCTGGAGTTCGGCCAGCGCCTGTTGACGGGCGGTCGTATCGCGGGCCTGGTGGTCCTGGACCAGCTGTTCCAGCAGTTCGGGACGTTCCAGCACGATGCAGCCGCGGGTGCTTTCCGCCGCGAGGCGGCGAAAATCATGGAGAAAGGAGGAATTAAATTTCGCGGCCAGCGACGAGCTTGGATCGTGGATCGAATCGGTCGCGAATTGCACGATCGGACAAGGCTCGATATCCCCCCAGGGATTGATGTGATGGCTGATCCCCGTCGCCGCAGGACAGACCGCCTGGCCGTCGTGGTCAAAATAAGCGTCCACGACACCGATCGGTTTTGACGCCCGCGTGCGGACCACGAACCGCCGAATCTCCCGTTGTTGCTCGGGTGTCAAAGCCAGCTCGACACACGCCTGCGGGCCGACCGGCCGGTAGGTGTGGAACCAGAAATACATGACCCCCCATTCGATCAGCTGGTCGACCCAGCGGTCGTTGACCAGGTCCCCGAAGTTGCTCTGACAAACGCTGGTCGCCACGCCGGTCAACAGCCGCTGGCGGACACAGTTTTGCAGGCCGGCCATCGTCTTGCTCAACACCCCTCGGCGACCCCGCCGCTGGTCGCTGACCGTCTCGGTCCCCTCCACGCTGATCAGCGGTGTGACATTGCCGATGCGGCGAAGTTGTCGGGCCACCTCTTCGGTGATGAAGTGTCCGTTGGTGAAGAGCTGAAAATAGGCATCGGGGTGGCGGGCGAGGATCGTCATCAGTTCCGGATGCAAAAACGGCTCGCCACCGACGATCCCGAAAAAACTGTTGCCCTTCGCTTTGGCTTCGTGGATCAACCGATCCATGGCGTCGACGTCGATCTTCTGCGGGGCAGCCGCCACGTCGACCCAGCAACCCTGACAGCGAAGGTTACAGCTATTGATGATGGAAATGTACAAAAACGGCGGAAAGTACTCGCCCCGCTTCAAGCGATTTTTAAACTTCTGGACCGAGCGGACGCCTTTGAAGCCCATGTTCCATACGAACTTCCACACCAACCGTTTGTCGGTTTCGTGCAGGATCCGTTTGGCCATCTTCCAGTACATGGTTGTCTTCCGGCGGCTGGCACCTCTGCCAGGGCGAATTGTCGGTCGCCCCGGTGGCCGGTCGCGTGGGACCGGCATTCCCGGCGTGTCCCGCGGGCGGACCCTCGCGGCCGGCGGGCTGCGGCCGGCGGGCGTTGCTTGCCGCCGGGCCAATGCGGGATATTCGCCCTTGGCGGTCCGGCGGCGGCACCTGCTGCCGACGGCGTAACTCCAGCGGGGACTGCGATTTTCGCGGCCCCCGATTATAGCCTCCTCCGCCCCCCCGCGGCAGTCTTGCCCCACCGCTCGACAACCGCCCCTGCCCCGCCTACAGTACAGGGCACCCCCCCACCGCTCCGGGGACCGATCTTGGTTGTTTCAGCGTCCCCCGCCTCAGCATCACCCGCCGCGTTCCTTTTTTTCTCCCGCTGTCCGGCTCTCATGTTCGAGCAACTATCGGCTGCCTACGTCCAGCTTCGCAACGAACTCTTGGCCGCTCGACAGGGTGCCGACCACTGGACCGGCCACCTGGCCACCTCGGCGCTCTCCACCGCCACGGCGGTCAGCGCCTTGGCGATTTACCAGTCTCAGGCCGAACGACGTGGATTACTTGAACCCCAGGAGTCCGCTGCCATCGAGCGGTTGAGGTTGGCGGGGGTCCGCTGGCTGGCGGCCGGCCAGCAGGAAGACGGTGGCTGGGGGGATACCGATCGCAGCCACTCCAATCTGGCCACGACGATCTTGGTTCGGGCCGCCCTGCAGCTGAACGGCGCCCCGGCCTCCCCGGCGAATCTCTTGGACCGAGCGGACCAATTCCTGGCCAGCCACGGCGGCGTGAAGGGGCTCAGCCGGCTCTACGGTTCGGACAAGACTTTTCGCGTGCCGATTCTGACCAATTGTGCCTTGGCCGGTACGGTCACCTGGGGGAAGGTACCCGCCCTGCCCTTCGAGCTGGCTTGTCTGCCGCCGTCGCTGTACGCTGCCCTGCGGCTGCCGGTCGTCAGCTATGCCATCCCCGCCCTGGTCGCCGTCGGCCTGGTCCGCTTTCGCCAAGCGCCACCCCGCAATCCGCTGACCCGCTGGCTCCGCCGCCGCGCCGTCCAGGGCGCGTTGCGGATGCTGGAGCAGATGCAGCCGGCCAGCGGCGGTTTTCTGGAAGCGACCCCCTTGACCAGTTTTGTGGTGATGAGCCTTTCGGCGGCGGGGGAAGTTGCTCATCCGGCGGTCCGCCGCGGTGTCGATTTCCTGTGCGCGTCGGTGCGACCCTGTGGCGGCTGGCCGATTGACACCAATCTGGCGACCTGGGTGACGACATTAAGCATCCAGGCTCTGGCCGCGGGCGGGGACGAGGACGTCACGCGGGACTGTCTACCCTGGCTGCTGAACTGCCAGCACCGCCAGGTTCACCCCGCCACTCAGGCGGCGCCGGGGGGCTGGGCCTGGACCGATCTCAGCGGGGGCGTGCCCGACGTCGACGACACGGCCGGCGCGTTGCTGGCCCTCTCGACGATTGCCGGGCAGGGGGCGTCGAGCGGCGAGGAGGTTTTGCCGGCGATCCGGGAAGCGGCGGCGGCCGGTGTCGCCTGGCTGCTGCAGCTGCAGAACCGCGACGGGGGCTGGCCCACTTTCTGCCGCGGCTGGGGCAAGCTGCCCTTCGATCGCAGCGGCACCGACCTGACCGCTCACGCGATCCGAGCCCTGCACGCCTGGCAGACCCATTTCGACCGGTTCGGTCAGCCCGTCACCGGCGAGGGCGTTCTGCCCCCGGGGGCGGTGGGGCGAGCGGTGGGGCAGGGTCTGGAATATCTCGAGCGGCACCAGCAGCCCGACGGCAGCTGGCTGCCACTCTGGTTTGGCAATCAGGACCGTCCTGACCAGAGCAACCCGGTTTACGGCACGGCGCGGGTGTTGTTGGCCTATCGCGACTTACAGCGTCTGGATCACCCCGCGGCCCGCCGCGGGCTGGCCTGGCTGCAGGCGGCTCAGGGCCGGTCGGGGGACTGGGGCAGTGTCGAGGAGACGTCCCTGGCGGTGGAAGCTCTGCTGGCCGATCCCCATGCCACCCCTGATTCTGAGCGGTGGGAGGCGATGGTCCGCGGCCTGCAGTGGCTGGTGGAGGCGGTCCAGGACGATCGTCACCGCCAGCCGGCGCCGATCGGTTTCTACTTTGCTCAGCTTTGGTATTATGAGCACCTGTACCCGCTCGTGTTCGCCACCTCTGCTCTGGGTCAGGCCTTGCGGAGGTTCGCGCCGCCAGACCGTTTTGCCCCGGAGGATTGGCCCCGCCGGCAGCTGACCGCCGACTCACCCTTCTCGGCCTCGAAAGCTTAGGATTGGAAATCGACTTGGCTACCGCACCGACGCAAGAGCCTTCTGCCCTTCCCAGCCCGCGGCCGCGGCGGCGGGACACCAGCCGCTTTAAGGACGTCCCGCAGGCCAGGGCGGTCCGCGAGTCGTTACGTCGGCGGTGTCGGGAAGTGGCCGGCCAGCTGGACAAGTCGCATCCTCTCTGCCGGGACCAGATGGAACAGGTTGCTCGGCGGCTGCTGCAAGACGCGGATCATCCGGAGGGCTACCTGGGCTGGACGATGGTTCATCTCTCGAGTGCGTTCTGGCAGGAGCAGGTGGCGGCGGTTCCCTATTCGAGGCGGCTGCTGCTGCTGCCCCATTGCTTGAAACACGCCGAAGGTTGTCCCGCCGACTACGACGAATTCGGCCTAGACTGTCGCAAATGCGGCGCCTGCTCGATCGCCGATTTTCGTGTCCGCGCCGAGGATCTGGGCTATCGCGTGCTGGTCGCCGAGGGCTCGCCGATCGTCATGAAAATCATCGTGGGCGGGTACATCGACGCCATCGTGGGAGTCGCCTGCCTGAACGTGCTGGAGAAGGCCATCGACAAGATTCTCCTGGCGGGCATTCCCTGCATGGCCGTGCCTTTGTTGTCCAGTGATTGTCGCAACACTTCGGTCGACGAGGACTGGGTAGCGGAAATGGTCGAACTGGAACATCGGCCGCCCACGACGCAAACGCGTTCCTACGTGCATTTGATGCGCGCCGCCAGCGGCCTGTTCGTGCCCGACCAACTGGCTCGTCTGGCCCCCCGCCTCCGCAGCCCCTCCCAGGCCGAAGTCCGCAGCGAGGACTTGGCCCAGCTCGATCCGGTCGCGGTCACCGAAGCGATCGCCTACGACTTCCTGAGGAAGGGAGGGAAGTATTCGCGTCCCTTTATTACCCTGGCCGTCTACGACGCCTTGACCGGCGCCGAGGCCACCTTGGCGGACGGCGATCAGCGTTGCGGGCAGTTTTCGGACGCCGTGCGGCGGACAGCCGTGTCGATCGAGACCTTTCACAAGGCGTCCCTGGTGCACGACGACATTGAGGACAACGACCTTTACCGGTACGGCGAAGAGACGTTGCATCGCCAATTTGGAATTCCCACCGCCATCAACGTGGGCGATTACTTGATCGGCCTGGGTTACCGGCTGGTCAGCCGCGAAACGGCGGCCCTGGGAGACGCGGCGGTTGCCGACATCCTGGACACGCTGGCCGACGCCCACTTGCGGCTTTCGGAAGGTCAGGGCGCCGAACTGCAATGGCAGCCGGCGCGGATGGGCGATCTCCAACCGCTGGACGCCCTCAAAATTTATGCGCTCAAAACGGCCCCCGCCTTCGAAGCGGCCATCCTGGCCGGTATCCGCCTGGCCGGGGACAGCGGCCAGCACCGCCCGTTGGTGGCCCAGTTCGCTCGACAACTCGGCGTGGCATTTCAGATCCTCAACGATTTGAAAGATTGGCATGCCGACGACAACAAGCGGGTGGCCGCCGGGGACGTTCTGGCCGGACGGCCCACGCTGTTGCTGGCCCTGGCCCTGCAGGCGCTGGGCGCCGCCGAGCGGGACGAGCTGTTGCGGTTGATCGGTGACGAGCGGGCCGAGGTGTCGGCGGTCGCGCGGGTCCGCCAGCTGTACGAGGCCGCCGAGGTATTTGAAAAAGCCGAACGGCTGGTGGACAAATACCAGGACCGCGCCGAGGCGGTGGCCCAGCAGTTGGAACCGGAAGCCCTGCAGCGGCTCTTCCTGTACCTGATCGACACGGTGCTCGACCGCTCCCAGGCCCCCGCACCCGCGGCCCAAGTGGTCGACCTGGCCCTCCCCTCGTAAAAAACTGAGCCGCGGTCCTGCGGGTCGTGATCCATCCCGGGGACCACGGAAACGGCTACCCCCCAGCGGCCCCTCACCCGGCACCCGAGCTGCCTGGTGTTCAGGGATCCGGTCCGCGCAGGTAAATTTGCGTCAGACAGCCATCCGCTGGAAAACCCACGGCGGGCAACCCGAGCCTTCACGCAGATGCTTGAACCCAACGCTTTGATCCAGCTGTTCTACGACCATCCTCAGGACCTGGGTGATTTTCGCAAAGTGGAACCCGGAGACCTCCCGGCAGAATATCGGCGGCTGCTGGTGCACCAGCAGCACATGACCGTGGCCATGGAGGCGTTTCACGACAGCCTAGTCGACCTGGAGGTGCTGCAGTTGCACCAGACCGAGACGCACTATGCCCGCCAAATCCTGTTGCGCCGCCGTCGGGACGGGGCGGTCGTCCAGTTTGGCATCATGCGCGTGGCCCTGACCTGTCTTAGCGACTCGATTCGCGAAGAAATCGAGGCCCAACGGCAGCCCTTGGGTCGCATTCTCTGCTTGCACGATGTCCTGCGGACCGTCCGGCTGGACGGCTTGTGGCGTGTCGAGCCCCGTGGGGAATTGTGTCGGCTGTTCGAGATGGACCCACCGCGGACGACTTATGGGCGGACGGCCGGTATCGACCTGAACGGGCAACCGGCGATCGAGGTGCTGGAAATACCCGCGCCGCTGGATGTTTGACCCGCTGGTTTGCCGGGAGGGTGGCCCAGGAGGTGTTCGCGGGACGGGTTTCGTCTACAGTACATGGGGGTTTCGGTGGCCCCCGGGCCACCCGCTGGTATCCAATTTCCTCTCCCGGACGACCTTGGTTTCATGCCCGATTGCTCGACTTTTGACTGCATCGTCCTGGGCGGTGGACCCGCCGGGTCCACGGCCGCGGCCCTGGTCGCCGAAGCGGGTTTTTCGACCCTGCTGGTCGAGCGGGAGAAGGTGCCGCGGTTCCACGTGGGCGAATCACTGATGCCCGAGACGTATTGGACCCTCCAGCGGTTAGGGGTGTGGGACCAGCTGCAGGCCGCCGGGTTCCCCAAGAAGTACAGTGTCCAGTTCGTCAACCAGGAGGGGCACGCATCCCGCCCCTTCTACTTTCCCCAACACGACCCGCGGGAATGTTCGCAAACGTGGCAGGTGTGGCGGAGCCGTTTCGATCAGATCTTGTTTGAAAACGCGGCCAGCAAGGGGGCCGACTGCCGGGACCAGACAAGGGTGCTGGAAGTCCTGTTCGACGGCGGCAGCGGGGCGGCGGGGGATCGTCGAGCTCGAGGGGTGCGGATCCAGGACCAGGGGGGGAAGTCGACCGAGATCCAGGGCCAGGTCGTGATCGACGCCACCGGCCAGCAGTCCCTGATCGCCACCCGGCTGGGCATCCGCCGGGAAGACCCCCGTTTACGGAAGGCCTCCATCTGGACCTACTACCAGGGCGCCCGCCGCGACTCGGGTATGGATGCCGGGGCCACGATCATCCTGCACACTCGGCAGAAAGCTTCCTGGTTCTGGGTCATCCCGCTGGCAGACGACGTGACCAGCGTGGGGGTGGTGGGGGATGTCGATTACCTGTTGAAGGAGCGGGGCCAACCGGACGAGGTCTTCGCCGCAGAACTGGAGTTGTGTCCCGCGTTGGCTCAGCGGCTGGAGGGTGCTCGGCAGACAGAGCCCTTCCGCGTGGCCCGCGAGTTCTCGTACAAAGCGGAGGTGCCGGCCGGTGACGGCTGGGTGCTGGTGGGCGACGCTTACGGCTTCATCGATCCCATCTATTCCTCGGGGGTTTATTTCGCCCTAAAGTCCGGCGAGATGGCGGCCGACTGCGTCGTGGCCGGGCTGCGGACCGGCGACACCACCGCCCGGCAGCTTTCCCGCTGGGTACCCCACTTCGAAGCCGGGGCCACGTTGATTCGCAAGCTGGTCGAGGCCTACTACACGGAGGAGTTCAGTTTCGGTCAGTTCATCCAAGGGCACCCTCAGCACGCGGCCGGCTTGACCGACCTTTTGATCGGCCGCGTCTTCCACGACCGTGCGGGCGACATCTTCCGCGACATGGATCCGATCCTGGCCGAGGCCCGGGGGCAGTCGCCCGCGGATCGGCGGTAGTCCACCCCATCCCGCAGGCCGGTCCGTTTGGGGGCTGGAGGCGTCGCCGGGGGGTGTCTACACTGACATCGCTTGACCTTTCCGGAGCGAACTGGTGTCCGAGCGTTCTTCGTCTGCGACTGCGGGTCGCAATCTGATTATTTTCCTGGCGGTCGTGCTGGCGATCCTGCACCAGGACTTTTGGTTCTGGGACAGCGACACGCTGGTCGGTGGTTTCCTGCCCATCGGGCTGGCGTACCACGCGTTGTATTCGGTGGTAGCTGCCGGTTTATGGGCCCTGGCCATCGGGATTGCCTGGCCCCATCACCTGGAGGCCTTGGTCGACGAGTCTTCCTCCACGGCGGCCGGTTTTACCGCCGAGGAGGCGGCCGACGCCAATGGGGTGGGCGAGTTTTAACGTTTTTGGTTCTTCAAGGAATTTCGTGGGTATGCGCCGCTCTACGCAACAGCTGTCCGGGCGCTTGCCGATCGCCACGAAAGGAACCGCAGAATATCGAATGCCGAATGTCGAATCCTGAAGTCGTCTCACCTGGTCACGGTCACTGGTGGGTGAACCGCTGTCACTGTCCCGATCGAGCTAAGGAAACAATCCTTCGACATTCTGCGGTTGGTAATTCGACATTCTGCGGTTCTCTTTGGCGCGACGGCCCGCCGCCGCTCCTGGCAGGGGATGGCCCCTGCAGAGCCACGAACCAAGCAGAAAATTCTTGGAAGAAGCACGTTTTATGACCCCCTTGATCGTCATCCTCTGCTACCTGGCACTCCTGCTGTTGCTGGGCCTGTTCAGCAACGTCTTTTTCCGGGGGACCAGCCAGGACTACTTCGTCGCCAGTCATTCGATTGGGCCGTTTTTGTTGTTGATGAGCGTGTTTGGGACCACGATGACTGCGTTTGCCCTGGTCGGTTCCACGGGCAAGGCGTTCGAACGTGGGATCGGCACCTACGGCTTGATGGCCTCCTCTTCGGGCCTGATTCACGCCGCTTGTTTCTTCCTGATCGGCATGCGGCTGTGGGTATTTGGCAAAAAGTACGGCTATGTGACGCAGATCCAGTATTTCCGTGACCGTTTCGAGTCGGATACCCTGGGGTATTGCCTGTTTCCCATCCTGGTCGGGCTGGTGATCCCTTACTTGTTGATTGGCGTGATCGGGGCAGGCAAAACGATCCTGCCGGTGACGGCGGGGGCTTTTCCCGAGCTGTTTCCCAACGTGGGGACGCGGTGGACGGGGGGGATTCCCCCCTGGCTGACGGGGCTGGTTGTGTGCGGGGTGGTGTTGGCCTATGTGTTTGCCGGCGGTTCCCGGGCGGCCGCCTGGGCCAATACGTTCCAGACGTTGGTCTTCATGATCATGGGCATCGTGGCCTTCGTGTTTATCGCTCAGCGGCTGGGCGGCCTGGCTCAGGCAGAGGCCATCGTGCTGCAGACCGATGCCGACGGACAGCTGGTGCAAGCCTTTCGCTTTGACCCGCAACGGAAGCAGTTGGTGGCCAACTCGCCCCCCAAAGTGGTGGGCACGCTGGGCTTCGAAGGTGAGGACCTGCCGGGGGGCGGGGCGGCGGCTGGCGGTCGGCCGCAGGCCCGGCTTCCCGCGCGCCCCCCCCTGGTCCGCACGGTCACGCGAGCCACTTTTCCCAGGCTGGATCCGCAGACGAAAGAGGTGCTGAGGGACGCGGAGGGAAAACCGCTGGTCTGGCACCGCGAATACGGCATCCCGCCCTGGATGTTCCTGACCTACATGTTTATTCCCCTCTCGGTCGGCATGTTTCCGCACCTCTTCCAGCACTGGCTGACCGCCCGCAGTGCCAAGGCCTTTCGGCTGACCCTGATTGCGCATCCCCTGTGCATCATGATTGTTTGGGTACCGTGCGTGCTGATTGGCAGTTGGGCGACCGGCATCCTGCCGCCCGGGATGGCACCGGCGGCGGTGTTGAGTGCGTCGTTAAAGATCCTGGTAGGAAGCCCGTTGTTGATCGGTTTTTTGACCGCTGGTATTCTGGCCGCCATCATGTCCTCGCTGGATTCCCAGTTTCACTGCCTGGGGACCATTTTCACCAACGACATTGTCCTGCATCGTGCCGGCCGGGACCGCTACAGCGATCGGCAGGTGGTTTGGATGGCCCGCGGTTTCACGGTCGCCGTCGTGACGCTGACCTATTTGCTGGCGATGCTGGCCATCAACGCCAACGTGTTTGACCTGGCCGTCTGGTGCTTTACCGGGTTTGCGGCCCTGACCCCGCTGGTCTTCGCGGCGCTCTACTGGAAACGGGCCACGCGAGCTGGTGCCTTCGCTTCGCTGGCCGCGGTGGTGGTCAGCTGGTTGATTTTCTTTTTGCAAGCCTCCCTCGAGAACCGTTCGCTGGGAGGGGAATACGCCGTGTGGGGTGGGGTGATGCCGGTGGCCGTCTGCTTTGCCGCGGGGGCCCTGGCCATGATCCTGGTCTCGCTCCTGACCCGCCCCCCCTCCTCGGCGACCCTGGCCAGGTTCTTCCCCCCCGCCGCCTGACCGCCCTCCTCCGGACCCTGCATCCCGACCGATCCGGCAAAGGGACCTTGCATCCCTCCGCTGTATCCATCACAATCCATGTTTCCCCTAACCCCTCGCCCCTAGCCCCTTACCCCTAGCGACCATGCCTCGACCCAGTCCCAACCGTGCCACGCAGCGTTCCCGACGTCGGAAAACGAAGACGCGTGTCAAGAAGAAAGATCCGATTCTGGTCGACGGCCAGCGACCGCGGCCGATGTACATCGACTACAAGGACGTCGAGCTGCTGGGCAAGCTGGTCAATCGTCACGGTCGCATTGTCGGTCGCCGCAAAAGTGGTTGCACTGCTGTCACTCAGCACGCGGTCACCGAAGCGATCAAACGGGCCCGCTTCATGGCCTTGATGCCCTACGTGGGCGACTGATGGCGAGTGGCCATCTGGGGCGGCAGCGTTAGCCGCTGTACTAGCAGTCGAGGCCGGCTGCGATTGTCTTTCAGCTGCGACGTCCGGCGAGACGATATCCTCCAACAGCGCTCTTCCTGCGCTGTTCTGGCTGCTCATCTGATCTTTTCGTCGACCGCCGTCGGGCCGTGCACGTGTCCTTATTGCGATCCTGGCCGTTGCTGTGTGTGGTCCTGCTGCCTGCCTGGCAGGCGGCGGCCAGTATCGGGGGCTCCCCCGGAATCGTCAAGCCGCTGCCGAAGGTCGACCCGCCCATCGAGTGTCGTCCTCCGGTCAAGGTGGACCTGGTTGCCCAGGAGGCTGTGCCGGCGGTGGGCGAACCGGCGCTGACCCTGGGCGACCTGCAGCAGCTGGCTCTGGCCCATCATCCGGCGATCGGGCGGGCGGACGCTCTGCTGGACGCCGCCCACGGCCGCTGGGTGCAGGCGGGTTTGCGGAAGAATCCGGTGGCCGGTTACGAGGCCACCGACATCGGCGAAGGGGGCTCAGCAGGAAAACAGGGCGGCTTTGTCAGCCAGGAGTTTGTGACGGCCCACAAGCGGCAGTTGGCTCGCGAGGTCGTCCAACGCGCAATTGAACAACGGCAACACGAACGCGAGGTGGTCCGCCGCCGCGTCCTGGGGGACGTCCAAGCCCGTTACCTGGAAGCCGTGTTCGCTCAGCGCGAATTCGACTTGCTATCTCAACTTGGCACGTTAACGGCCAGGGAGGTGCAGCTGCTGGAGCGGTTGCGCGAGGCGCAGGAGGCGAGCACCTTGGACGTGCTGGCGGTCCAGCGGGTCCATCACGGGGTCCAGCTACGACGGCAGCAGGCAGAATTCCGCCGGCTGACCTCCTGGCGCAAGCTGGCCGCGGTGGTGGGAGTGCCCCACCTGGCTCGGACCACCCTGGCCCTCCCCCCCGCCGACCGGGTGGCCCCCGACTGGGATGCCGTGCGAGCGCGGCTATTGGCCGAGAGCCCGCAGCTGGCGGCGGCGATCGCGGCTCGTCAGCGGGCCGGATGGCAGTTGGAATTGGAATACGCTCGGCGGCGTCCCAATTACGAAGTGACGGCGGGCGTCCAGAATGACACGCTGGTCCAAGAAACCCTGGCCAACGTCGCCATTGGGGTTCCTCTGCCACTGTTCGACAGGAACCAGGGGGCGATTTGCGAGGCGGAGGCCCAGGTCGCCGCGGCCGACAGTGACGTCGATCGCCTCCAGATGCAACTCCAGCAGCAGCTGGCGGTCGCTTTCGGCGCCTGGCTGGACGCCCACCGCCGAACGGAGTACTACGACCAGCACATTCTGCCAAATCTGGAGGAGAGCGTGAAATTGGTCGAACGTGCATTTCAGGAAAAGCAGCTGGACTTTTTGACCGTCGTCAGGACGCAGCGTGAGTTGATTCGCACCCGTCTGGATCAGCTGGCCGCTCAGGAGCAGGCCCAGGCCGCGCTGGCCCAACTGGACAATCTGCTGTTGTCCGGAAGCCTGGAGTTGGCGGAACCATCCACGGTGCCCTCCCTGCGGGACTGAGGTCCAGCTCCGCTTGACGCCAAACCAGATCGGGGGGAGACTGAGTTGCGATGCTGTCCTGGTCCTCTTCATTCCGCAGACAGGAGGTCTGCCAGCCCACCGCCGGCGTGGTTGTTCAGCGCATGCCCTGCCCGATCCACCCATCCCCTGGCCCCCTGCGGTTTCCCTGCTGGCTGTGGCTGCTGGCCGGCCTGTTGGCCGCCGGCGGTTGCGACACGCTGCCCGGCGCGCCGCCCGCGGCCAGCGAACCGCATTCGCAGCACGAACATCACGACGAGCAGTTGTTGGAGTTGAGCGGTCAGGCGCGGGCCACGATCGGGCTGGTCACCGGTCCGGTCCGCCTGGAGACCTATACGGAAACGATCACGGTCCCCGGCAAGGTGGTGGAACGCCCCGGACGCTCGAAACAAAAAGTCCCCGCTCCCCTGGCCGGCGTGGTCACGTCCATCTTCCGCACCCCCGGGGAAACGGTCACGGCGGGCGAACCGCTGTTCGAACTGCATTTGATGCACGAGGAACTGGTTGCCGCTCAGGGGGAATACCTGCGGCTGGTCGCAGACGAAAAGGTCGCTCAGGCCGAGATCGAACGGCTGCAGGAGGTCGCTCGCGAAGGGATCGTCGCCGGCCGCCAGTTGCTGGATCGCCAATACCAGCTGCAAAAAATCCAGGCCCAGCTGAACGCTCAACGCGAACGCCTGCTGCTGCACGGACTGACCGGGGAACATCTCAATTTTATTGCGCGGAAAAAAAAGCTGGTCCACGGCGTGACTGTCTTCGCCCCGGGAGGCCCGGACTCGCACCGGCATCCGGCCGGCGGGGACCAGCCACAGGCGGCGGGGGGGGAGGCCGAGACTTCCTCCGGACCGCGGCTGGAAATGCAGCGGCTGTTGGTCGAGCAGGGTCAACACGTGGAGGCCGGGCAACCGTTATGTGTCCTGGTCGATTACAGCCAATTGTTCATTGAGGGACAGGCCTTTCAACCGGACGTGCCCCATCTGCTGGAGATCATTGCTCAGGGACGCACCGTGTCGGCCACGATTGGCGCCGGCGGCGACCGCGGTTTCCTGGAACGCAATCTGCGGCTGGAATATGTCGACAACACGGTCGATCACGAAAGCCGGCTGCACGCCTTTTACGTCCAACTGCCAAATCAAACGGTTCGCGGAGCGGGGGCTGAGCCGGGGGGGCGGTTCGTCCAATGGAAATACCGGCCCGGGCAGCGCGTCAAGCTGCAGATCCCCGTACGCCAGTGGAAGGACCGTATCGTCCTGCCGGCCGCCGCCGTCGCCCAGGATGGCCTGGAAGCCTACGTCTTCCTGGAGAACGGCTCGCTGTTCGAACGCCGAGCGGTCCGTGTCGACATCCGCGACTCGCGGCAACAACTCATCGTGATCGCCAACGATGGTTCCCTCTATCCCGGGGACGTAATCGCCTTGAACAACGCCGACTTGTTGAACCTGGAGCTGAAAACCCGCGGCCACACGACTGCCGATCCGCATCACGGGCACGCGCATTGACGGGGCGCTGGCCGGGGATCGGCAAACGGTGGACGGTGGGGGGAAAACCCATGGATGCCATGCCCCGCTCGGCTCACCCGACAGCGGGGCCCAGCCCCCGCGGGCGATTTCCTCCACCTTAGCGGCTGCACCACCTCCCGCCAGCGGTTCACCTCACTGCTCAACCCTCTCTCCCGCTCGTCCCTCCCATGCTGAACGCCGTCATCCGCACCGCCTTGCAACAGCGTGTCCTGACGCTGGCCCTGGCCCTGATCGTGCTGGTCTACGGCACCTACACGGCCCTGCGGTTGCCGATTGAGGTCTTTCCGGATCTGAACCGGCCCCGGGTGACGATTCTGACCGAAGCTCAAGGGTTGGTTCCCGAAGAGGTCGAACGCGAAATCACGCTGCCGCTGGAGCGGGCGGTGGCGGGTGCGGCGGGTGTGATCGCCGTGCGCAGTACCTCCAGTGTGGGCCTGTCGATTGTGTACGCCGAGTTTGATTGGGACATGGACATCTTCGTGGCTCGTCAGCTGATCGAAGAACGCAAGTCCCAGGTGGAAGGTCAGCTGCCTCCCGGCGTTGTCGCTCGCCTGGCCCCCATCTCGTCCATCACCGGTCAGATTTTGATCGTGGGGATGTGGAGCGACGGGAACCAGACATCCCCCATGGAAGTCCGCACGCTGGCGGACTGGGTGGTCAAACCGCGGTTGGAATCGATTCCGGGCGTGGCGCAGGTGACCACGATGGGTGGCGAGCGGATGCAGTACCAGGTGCTGGTCGATCCCGACGCCCTGCTGGCTTATGGGGTCACGTTGCACGAGGTAGAGACGGCCTTGGCCGAAAGCAACCTGAACGTGACGGGGGGCTACATCGACCAGCGCGGGCCGCAGGAACTGCAGGTCCGCGCTCTGGGCCGTTTGGGAGCAACTCCGGCGGAAGTGGGCGAGCAGCTGGAAAAACTGGTCGTCCGCCGCCAGCACGATCGGCCGGTTTTGTTGAGCCAGGTTGCTCGCGTCCGCGCCGGCGCCGAGGTCAAGCGGGGGGATGCGGCGGCCTACGCCCGGACGACCGGGGGGGAATTCGACGGCGGGCCGGCCGTGACCTTGACGGTCAACAAGCAGCCGGGCTTCGACACCCGTGTGGTGACTCGGGAGGTCATCGACGCTCTGACCAAGCTGCAGGGTCTACCGGCCGACATCCGCATTCATCCCGAGCTGTACCAGCAGGCAGAGTTTATCGATCGGGCCATTGAAAACGTCGCCGAGGCGCTCTGGCATGGTGGGTTGCTGGTGGTGGTCATTCTCTTGTTGTTCCTGCTGAATTTCCGCACCACCTTCATCACGCTGACCGCCATCCCGCTTTCGATCCTGACCACCGCCATCATCTTTTACTGGTTCGGTTTGTCGATCAACACGATGACTCTGGGCGGCCTGGCCGTGGCGATCGGCGAACTGGTGGATGACGCGATTGTGGACGTGGAGAACATCTTTCGCCGCCTTCGCGAAAATCGGCAGCAGAGCCAGCCGCGGAACCCGCTGGTGGTGGTGTTTCAAGCCAGCTGCGAGATTCGCAATTCGATCGTGTTTGGCACCTTGATCGTGGTGATCGTGTTCACCCCCCTGTTCTTCCTGACTGGCATGGAGGGGCGGCTGTTCCAGCCGCTGGGGGTGGCCTACATCGTCTCCATTCTTTCGTCCTTACTGGTGTCGCTCACCGTGACCCCTGTCCTGTCCTACTGGTTGCTGGGGCGGGCCAGCCTGCTGGCTCGGCGCAGCGAGGGCTTTGTGCTGGGCGGTCTGAAGGCGGTCGCCGACGGCGCGATCCGCGCCAGTTTGCGGCTCCGCCTCCCCGTGCTGGCCCTGGCCGCGGCGGCCGTGGCCTACAGTGGCTATGCCCTCTGGCAGCTGGACCGCGACTTCCTGCCCCCCTTTAACGAAGGGAGTGTCCAGATCAACGTCGTCCTGGCACCGGGCACGTCGATCGCCCGCTCCCGGGAAGTGGCCGACATCGTCGACACGCGGCTGAAACAGGTCGAGGGCATCACGGCCTTTGTCAGCCGCACCGGCCGGGCCGAAGAAGATGAACACGCCATGGATGCCAACGTTACGGAAATCATCGCCACCTTCGATCCCCATACCGACCGCAGCCGCCAGGAAATCCTTGAGGACCTGCGGCACGTTCTGCAAGACATCCCCGGCATCGTGACGGCGGTGGAACAGCCCCTGGCCCACCTGATTTCGCACATGCTGTCCGGCGTCGCTGCTCAGATCGGCATCAAAATCTACGGCGACGACATGACCGTCCTGCGAACGACGGCGGAACAAATCCAGGCGGCGATCTCCGAGGTCGAGGGCGTGACCGATCCGCTGATCGAATCGCAGGTCACGATCCCCCAACTGCAGATCCAGCTGGATCGCGAACAGCTGGCCTTGCACGGGGTGACACCCTATCACGTCAACGAATTCGTCGAAACGGCGCTCAACGGCCGCGTGCTCTCTCAGGTGCTGCAAGGCCAGCGGCGGTTTGATCTGCTGGTCCGTTTTGACGAGCTGTATCGGGAAGACATCGAAAACCTGCATCGCCTCACGCTGGCCCTTCCCGACGGCGGCTCCACGCCGCTCGGGTCCGTCTCTTCCATCCACCGCCGCGGCGGACCGAACGCGATCAATCACGAGCAGATCCGGCGACGCATGTTTGTGCAGTGCAACACCACCGGTCAGCGCGGTCTGGTGGACATCGTCGACGACATTAAACAACGCCTGCGGCCGATCGAGGCCGACCTGCCCCCGGGCTATTACATCCAGTACGGCGGCCAGTTCGAACGTCAGGCATCGGCAGCCCGTGTGATCGGTCTGATGTCCGTCGCCTCGCTGGTCGGTGTGTTTCTGTTACTGTACGCCCTCTTCCGCTCGGCCAACTTCGCCTTGCAGGTCATGGTGGCTGTCCCCATGGCCTTCATCGGCGCCGTCAGCGCCCTGGTGCTGACCGGCCAGACGTTGAGCATCGCCGCCATGGTGGGCTTTGTGTCGTTGAGCGGCATTGCGGTGCGGAACGGGATCCTCTTGCTGAACCACTACCTGCACCTGGTCCGTTACGAAGGGGAAACCTGGTCGCCCCAGATGCTGGTCCGCGCCGGCAGGGAACGCCTGGCCCCCGTGTTGATGACGGCCCTCACCTCCGGGATCGGGCTGATCCCCCTGGCGCTGGCGGCAGGCCAGCCCGGCAAGGAGATCCTCTACCCCGTGGCCACGGTCATGATCGGCGGCCTGGCGACCAGCACCCTCCTGGAATTCCTTGTCCGTCCTGCCCTCTTCAGCCTGGTGGGGCTGGGCAGCGGGCCCCGCGTCGCCGACCGCTTGCGAGCCGACGTCCAGCTGCTGACACCTGTCGAGCAAGACGGCTGACCAGCCGCAGGGGGCCCGCGCCGGTCGCCGGACGAGGCGGTCCGACCCTTCCGCCAGGCAGACGCGGGGGTCCCCTCTCCCGGGGCGTCCCGCGTTGCCCTAAGTCGTTTGACCGCAAGACGATCGGCGAGCGGTTCGCGACCGGGTCAAACTTCGGCCCCACGCGATCCTCCGCGTGGCGTGCATGACAAGCCGCTCAGCCCGTGGGGCTGGCCGTGCAACGATTTGAGAAAGTGGCGCTGTCAGGGCTCACCGTCGGTCAGTAAAATTGTTCGTTTGGCAACAATTTCAACCTCCGCGGAAAGGGAGCCTTGCTGATGACCATCCGTTGTCTCGGACTGCTGGTTTTTAGTGGCAGCTTTTGCCTGCTGACCGGATGCCCCGCTCAGACTACCCCCCCCAGGACCGCTCAGACGGACCACGACCCCGACGACCACCATCACGGCCACGCTGACCACGACCATGGGGATCACGGTCACGGGGACCATGGCCCGCATGGCGGCCTCCTGCTGGTGTCGGGCGACCACCAACATCATTTCGAGCTGGTGTTGAGCCACGCTGATGACAAGGTCACGATCTACCCGCTGGACGCCAAGGTCAGCCAGGCGGCCCCTGTCCCCCTCCAGGCCGTCAAGCTGAACTTAAAGGTCGAAGACCAGCCTCGCCAGTTCGAGTTGCCCGCGGCGCCGCAAGCGGACGACCCGGAAGGACAGACGTCGCGGTTCGAGCTCTCCAGCGACGAACTGCACGCGGCGCTAGAGAGCGAATCGGCCGAGGACGCGCAGCTGGTCGCGACGCTCGACGATCAGCAAGTCCGCTTCAAATTCGAATCCTTCCACGTCTGCGATCACCACGGACACGGCCATGACCACGAACCAGACGACACCCTGCTGTGGGACCCCGAGCACCAGCAGCTGGGTGATTGCGAAATCTTGCTGGGCAGACATGGGTTTGTCATCCATGCTGGCCACGACCTGGAAGCGGCGGTTGCCGTCTATTGTGGCGGCCAGCCGGTGGGGGACGCCGAGGTGTTTGCGACCTTGCTGGCTTCGGACGGCACGACCGTCGTCGCGGCCGAGGCGGCGGGGGTGTTCGAGCAAGCGACGGAAGACGAGCCGGCTCATTATGGCCAGGCGATCCTCCCGGTCCCGGCCAACCAGCAGCAGGTGATTGTCCAATACCGGATCGTGCTGGCCGACGGCACCAGCGGCACGTACAAGACGCCCCTGTTGAATACCGAGACCGACCTGTAAAAGATTCGTCGCATGGGCCATCCGTTGCGCTACACGCGTACCGTCCAGTGGCGGGATACTGATGCCGCGGGGATCGTTCATTTCTCGGTCTTCTTCAACTACATGGAAGAAGCGGAAACGGCGTTGCTGCGGGCCCACGGCGTCGACGTGTTGGTTACGGACGATCGGGATCGTTACAGTTTCCCCCGCGTGTCGGCCCAGTGCGATTATCGGTCCCCGATCCGCTTCGGCGATACCGTCGACATCGACGTTTCGGTGATGCGGCTGGGCAATTCCAGCGTGACCTACAAGTTTGATTTCTCTTGCGATCACCGCCAGGTGGCCGTGGGTCAGGTCACGGCCGTCTATTGCCATCTGGCCGACCCGGGCGGGCCCCAAGCGGTGCCCCTGCCGCCGTCCCTGCGCGAACAGTTGGCGCAGCTGATATCTTGAGCTACCTTGCCGACCTCACCTTACGACTGGCGGCCGCTGCCGAGCGCCTTCCGCCGGACGTGCGTGACCGCCATGCGGGCTATCTCCGGGACGCGCAACGACCCGATGGCGGTTTTGGTGGCCGCGACGGCGGCAGCGACTTGTACTACACCGGCTTTGCCACCCGCGGGCTGGCCATGCTGGGCCAATTGGAAGGCGAAGTGGCCGCCGCCACGGGGCAGTTCTTGCTCAGCCGCCTCTCCAGCCAGGCGCCCGTCGTCGATCTCGTGTCGCTGCTCTCTGCCGGCGTCCTGCTGAGCTTGGCGGCGGGGATCGACATTTTTTCCGACTCCCCGGCCGCCTGGCGGGACGGACTGGCAGCCGAACTGGACCGGCTGCACCGCCCCGACGGGGGCTGTGCCAAGGGGGCGGAGGGGCAGAAGAGCAGCACCTACCACACCTTTCTGGTCCTCCTCTGCCATCAATTGATCGACCGGCCGATCCCGGACCCGGATGGCATTGCCGCTTTCCTCCTCTCCCAGCGGCGGGAGGATGGGGGGTTTGTGGAGATTCAACCCATGCAGCGCAGCGGCACCAACCCCACGGCGGCCGCCGTGGCCGCTTTGAAAATGGTGGACCAGCTGTCCCCCCAGGTCGCCCACCCCGCGGCCGACTTTCTGGCCGGCATGCAGACCGAGGAAGGAGGCCTGCGGGCCAACACGCGGATTCCGACGGCGGACTTGTTGAGCACCTTTACGGGGCTGTTGACCCTCCTGGACCTGGAGGCAGCCGGACAGATTGACCTGGCGGCCGCCGGCAAGTACGCGGCGGGCCTGGAAGACTCCCAGGGAGGCTTTCACGGTGCCGTGTGGGACAGCGGCACGGATGTAGAATATACCTTTTACGGCCTGGGCACCCTGGCACTCGTCCACAGGACCCTCCCCTGATGACCAAGCTGGTCGTTGACAACATCGCCAAGGAATTCCCCACCCGCAGCGCTCCGCTCCGCGTCCTCCAAGGCGTGTCGTTGGAACTGGCCGCCGGCGACAACCTGGCCATCGTCGGGCCCAGCGGATCGGGGAAGAGCACCTTGTTGCACATCCTCGGCACGCTGGAACCGCCCACTTCCGGCAAGTTAACGCTCGACGGCCAGGACCCGTTCCGCCTGGACGAACCTCAACTGGCCGACTTTCGCAACCGCCAGATCGGCTTCGTCTTCCAAGATCACCATCTGCTGGACCAATGTTCGGTACTGGAAAACACCCTCCTGCCCACCCTGGCTCACGGTTCTACTTCAGCACAGCAAGTCGCCGACGCCCGCGACTTGCTGGACCGCGTCGGCCTGGCCGACCGCATCGATCATCGTCCGGCAGAACTTTCGGGCGGCGAACGTCAGCGGGTGGCGGTAGCTCGGGCGCTGATCAACCGACCCACGTTGGTCTTGGCGGACGAACCGACGGGGAACCTGGACCGCAGCACCGCCGCCGGCCTGGCTCAACTGCTGCTCGACCTGCACCAGCAGACGATGTTGATTGTGGTCACCCACAGCCTGGAACTGGCCGGCCGCATGGACCGGGCTCTGGAACTGGACGAAGGCCGCCTGCACGAACGGCGACCGTGATGCGGGGTGCAGGGTCCGCGATGCGGGGTGCGGGTTGCGGGGCGCGGGATGCGGGTTGCGAGCTCCCTGATGGCAAACCGCCAGCCGCAGAGGGCCGGAGTCTGGCTCCTTTTTCGGCTACGGACATCGGACCCCCGCGCAA
>CAYFZZ010000220.1:0-3349 GCA_964347545.1 uncultured Planctomycetaceae bacterium
GGTGTCCGGTTTACCCAGTGCTATGCTGCCGCGGGGGTTTGTTCGCCCTCGCGATCTGCGATCCTCACCGGCCGGACTCCCTATCGGAACGGCGTCTGGCGCCACCTGTCCGGTCAGGATGTGGCCTACCTGCGCGGCAGCGAGATCACCTATCCGAAACTTCTGAAAAAAATCGGCTACCAGACCTGCCATGTCGGCAAGTGGCATCTCAACTCGGTAGACCAGTTTAACAAGCCTGAATATCCGCAACCCCATGACCACGGCTATGATCACTGGATGATGACGCACAACAATGCGTGGCCGAGTCATCAGGATCCGGTGAACTTTGTCAGAAATGGTCAGCCCGTGGGAAAGCTGGAAGGGTTCTCGGCACTCCTGGTGGCTGAAGAGGCCATCCGTTGGTTGAAAGAGGTGCGTGACCCTGCCAAACCTTTCGTCTTGTCGATCTGGATGCATGAACCCCATCACCCGATTGCCACCGAGCGACGATTTGAAGCGCTTTACCAAGGACACCGGAACCGCCAGTATATGGGCAACATCACTCAGCTGGACCATGCGCTGGGCATGGTGATGAAGGCCCTGGACGAGCTGGGTGTGAGCGGCAACACGATGCTGTTTTTTACCTCGGACAATGGACCCGAGGGAAAAGGGGGGCTCACGGGTGGTTCCACCGGCGGCTTGAGGGGTCGTAAACGGGATGGTTATGAGGGGGGAATTCGGGTGCCGGGAATTGTACGCTGGCCGGGACACATCCCGCCCGGGACGGTCAGCGATACGCCCGTGATTGGCTCGGACATCTTTGCCACGGTGCTGGATGCCGTCGACCTTCCCTTGCCTGCGGATCGCACGATTGACGGCGTGAGCATGTTGCCTGCCTTCCAGGGTCAGCCGGTCCAAAGAAACGTGCCGCTCTTCTGGCGGACCCACATTTCCCCCCCGGACCGCCGGGTGGCCTTGCGCATGGGAGACTGGAAGTTGGTTGCGAACGAAACCCTGACTCAATTCCAGCTCTACAACATTCAGACCGACTGGCAGGAAAAAAACGACCTGGCCGCCGAGCTGCCCGAGAAAACCGCAGAGCTGAAAGCGATCCTGTGGAAGACCTGGAAAGAGATTGAAGAGGAAGGACCGAACGACTGGTGGGAAAAAGCGAAGGTGTCGCCCACCATGAAGAAAAAGGGCGGCACGCTTGCCTATTGAGTTGATTTCACACTGCCGGTGCGGAAGAATGCTGTTTCCAACCAGCATCCTTGGAAGATGAGCCTTAAGATGAGCACCCTGTCCCGAATCGCTGTTGTGCTGCTTGCTTTCTTCGCCGGCCTGTCGGCGGCTGGTTCGGAAGATGATCTGGCCAAAAAGCCCAACGTCGTGGTGATCATGGCGGACGACCTGGGGTATGGCGATGTCGGGTGTTACGGCGCCACACCCCAGAACCTCAAAACGCCCCACATCGACCGGCTGGCCAGCGAGGGATTGCGGTTCACCAGCGGCTATTGTTCGGCCTCGACCTGCACGCCTACCCGCTACTCCTTCCTGACCGGGACGTATGCGTTTCGTGTGAAAAGAACAGGCATTGCGGGCCCCAACTCCCCCGCCCTGATTCAGCCGGGGACCGTAACGCTGCCTGGGCTTCTCCAAAAAGCCGGATACAAAACCGCCGTGATCGGAAAATGGCATCTTGGGCTGGGCCCGCCCGGTAAGGGACCAGACTGGAATGGGGACCTCAAGCCCGGTCCGTTGGAGATCGGCTTTGACTACTGCTTCCTGCTGCCCACCACCAACGACCGGGTGCCGCAGGTCTACGTGGAAAACCATCGCGTCGCGAATCTCGATCCCGCCGATCCGCTGTGGGTGGGCCACAAGAAACCGAGCGAAGATCATCCCACGGGCATCACGCATCGCGACAGCCTGAAAATGGACTGGAGCCACGGCCACAACAGCACGATCCACAACGGGATCAGCCGGATCGGCTTCTATACCGGCGGGCACGCCGCGCGGTTTCGCGATGAAGACCTGGCCGACAAGTGGGTGGAAAAGTCCGAAGAGTGGATCAAGCGGCACAAGGACGACCCGTTCTTTCTGTTCTTCGCCTCCCACGACCTGCACGTGCCCCGTATGCCGCACGAACGGTTCCAGGGTAAATCACGGATGGGCTACCGCGGCGATGCGATTGTCCAGCTGGACTGGTGCGTCGGCGAGCTGGTCCGGATCCTCAAACAGCAGGGTCTGGAAGAGAACACGCTGATCGTGTTCTGTTCCGATAACGGACCGGTGCTGGACGACGGCTACCAGGATGGGGCCGTCCAGCAATTGGGCGACCACCAACCGGCCGGGCCTTATTCCGGCGGGAAGTACAAGATCCTGGAAGGCGGCACCCGTACTCCGTTCATCACCTGGTGGCCGGGCACGATCACGCCGGGCGTGTCGGACGAGGTGGTCTGCACGATTGATCTGGCGACCAGCCTGGCCAGCCACCTGGGCGTCGAGATCCCCAAGGAGGCCTGTTTGGACAGTCTCGATGTGATGGCGGCCCTGCTGGGCCGGGAAGGGGCGAAGGGCCGGTCACAGCTGATTGAACAGGACAACGGGGCCAGAGGTAATTACGGCTACCGTGCGGGCAAGTGGAAGCTGCAGCGGCACGGGCCTGGCCAACCGAAAAAGAAAGCAACCAGCAGTCCCCCCGCCGCCCCCCCCTTTTCGCTCTATAACCTGGAGACGGACCCTGCGGAAAAACGAAATGTCGCCCAGCAGCATCCGCAGGTATTCGAAAGGATGAAAGCGGAACTGCAGCAGTTGCTGGACGATGGCCGCAGTCGCCTGGCCAGGCAGTAACCATCCGCACAAATAACGCTCATCCAAACAGCCAACGGAGAGGCCTCATGTCGCACACGGCTTTTTTTGTGACAAACATCCTGCTCAGTCTGGCCAGCACCGGGCTGGCCGAGGCTCCCCAGCCCAAAACGCCGCTGGCAAAACAACCGCCAGCCACGAAGGAAAGGGCCCCGCAAGCCGTCGGCAAAAAGCCGGAGAATCCGCTGCCCACCTTCGCCGACGTCGCCTATGGCAAGCACGAACGCCGATCTGAATGACTTCATGCAGAAGACGCTGTTGGGCGAGTAGCCCCATCCTGCCTTTCTTCGCCACGGGGTAACTCACAGGTCTGGCGCTGGCGGGCCTCTGGGATGCCGGCCCTCAGCTCGATGTGCCCCACAATCATCACACGCTCAGCCCGCCTTCGCATGGTTGCAGACCTGTTCAGGGGATGGACGATCGCGTTCGGCTGGCGGTAAAATTTCAACCAGCGCGGGACCGGCCCGCTGGCGGGCGAGACAGAGCGTGCCGCGCACGT
>CAYFZZ010000221.1:0-6923 GCA_964347545.1 uncultured Planctomycetaceae bacterium
GATGTGGGATGTGGAGGACGAGCGGGGAAGGGGGTCGGGAGTCTTTTTCGAAAAAAGTCCGTCCCCCGCGGGCCGACTATCGATCGAAAAAGACTCCCGACCCCTTGGCGTTCGCTTCGACCCAGCCTGGCTCCTTTTTTTAACGGAAGTCGCGGGAGGCGTTCTGCAGTTGGTCCAGCCACGCGGTTAGGTCCTCCAGTCGGTCGGCCACCACGTGAATCACCCCCTGTTGCCGCTCGAGCCGGCCGTAAACCAGCATGGCGGAGGCCTGCCGAGCGACCTGGTCAAAGCGCTGCCAGGTGCGGGGGTGAATCACCAGGTTGGCTGTGCCGGTTTCGTCTTCCAGGGTGACAAAAGTAATGCCTTTGGCCGTGCTGGGTCGCTGCCTCAGCAACACCAGGCCTGCCACGCGGACGTGCCGCTGGGCGGGCAGGCTCGCCAGCTGGTGGCTGGTCATGACCTGCCGCGCGTGGAGTGTCTGGCGGATGAAGGAGAGCGGATGAGCTCGGAGGGAGAGTCCCACGGTCCGGTAATCGGCGATCACCTCTTCAAATTCGCTTAGCGGCGGAAGCGAGCCGCACGAATCGTCCCTCGGGTCGGCCGCCTCGAAGAGGGGGAGACTGCGCGGGCTTTTTTCCTGGGCCAGGGCGTTCCAGAGCGCGGTGCGGCGGTCGACGGCCAGCGAACCGAAGGCATCCGCCTCGCTCAACCGCATCACTACCGCTCGGCTGAGCCCCGTACGAACGGTGAAGTCTTCGATGGACAGAAAAAAGGGGTCAGGCTTCTTTTTTCCTACCCCCTTTTTTCCGTGGCGGCAGAGCACGATCTGGTCTGCCGCCTGGCGGGGCAGGCCGCGGATCATCCGCAGTCCCAGCCGGATGGCCGGTTGGGGCCCCGCGCCTTCCAGCGTGCAGTCCCAGTCGCTGAAGTTGACATCGGCAGGCCGGACGGCGACGCCGTGCCGCCCAGCGTCGCTGATCAGTTGAGCGGGGGCGTAGAAGCCCATGGGCTGGCTGTTCAGCAGAGCGGTCGTGAAGGCGGCCGGATAATGGTACTTCAGCCAGGCCGAGACGTAGACCAGCAAGGCGAAACTGGCGGCGTGCGATTCGGGAAAACCGTATTCGCCAAAACCGCGAATCTGCCGAAAAACGCTCTGGGCAAATTCCTCCGGATACCCCTGCCGCCGCATCCCCTCGATCAACCGCTGGCGAAAGCCATCGATCACCCCGGGTCGGCGCCAGGCCCCCATCGCGCGGCGCAGCTGGTCCGCTTCGCCAGGCGTAAAACCCGCGGCGACCATGGCCAGCCTCATCGCCTGCTCCTGAAACAAAGGGACGCCCAACGTCTTTTCCAGCACCTGGCGAATGGCGTCGCTGGGATACGTGACCTCTTCCTGGCCCAGGCGGCGGCGGAGGTAGGGATGCACCATGTTCCCCTGGATGGGACCCGGCCGCACAATCGCCACTTCGATCACCAGGTCGTAGAAACAGCGGGGGCGGAGCCGCGGGAGCATGCTCATCTGAGCTCGGCTTTCGATCTGAAACACCCCCACCGTGTCCGCTCGACAAATCATCTCGTACACCTCCCGGTCTGCGGGGGGGATACGAGCCAGTGTCCACTGGCGGCCGGTCTGCCGATGGACCAGATCAAAGCACTTGTGGATGGCGGTCAGCATCCCCAAAGCCAGGCAGTCGACTTTGAGGATCCCCAGTTCGTCCAGGTCGTCCTTGTTCCATTGAATCACTGTCCGATCGGCCATCGCCGCATTCTCCAGCGGCACCAGCTCGCACAACGGCCCCTGCGTCATGACCATCCCCCCCACGTGCTGGGAAAGGTGCCGCGGGAAGCCGCACAGCTGGCGCGTGAGGCTTAACAGCTGGCGGGCGGTCCGCGAGCGGACATTCAGGCCGGCCGCGGCGAACCGTGGTTCCCACTCCTCCGGGCTGTCGCGGTCCAGCTGCTTGGCCAGCCGGTCGACTTCGGCCAGCGAAAACCCCAAGGCCTTGCCGACGTCGCGTACGGCCGAGCGGGGACGGTAGGTAATGACCTCGGCCGTCATCCCCACCCGCTCGCGGCCGTACTTGTCATAAATATATTGCAGCACCTCCTCCCGCCGCTCGTGTTCAAAATCGACATCAATGTCCGGCGCCTCGTTCCGCTCGCGGCTCACAAAGCGTTCAAACAACAGATCGGTCCGCGCCGGGTCGACGGACGTGATGCCCAGGCAATAGCAGACGGCCGAATTGGCTGCGGATCCGCGACCCTGGCAGAGGATGCCGCGCCGGCGAGCAAACCGTACCAGGTCCCAGACCGTCAAAAAGTACGCTTCGTAACCCAGCTCGCCAATCAACCGCAGCTCGTGCTCGATCAACGTGCGAACCTTGGCCGGCAGCCCATCCGGATAACGCCGCCCAGCGCCGCGCCAGGCGAGCCGGGCGAGGTAGTCCCGCGGAGTTCCACCTTCCGGAACCAGCTCGTCCGGATACTCGTAGCGCAATTCGCCCAAAGAAAACGTACACTGCTGGGCGATCTGCAGCGTGCGGGCCAGCGCCTGGGGGACCTCGGCAAAGAGGGTTTGCAGGCCAGCGATGGTCTGCAAGTGGTGTTCGGCATTGGCCGGCAAGTGGCCGCGAACCTCGTGCACCGTCCCCCCCAGCCGCGTGGCGGTCAAGACGTCGTGCAGCGGCCGGCGGTCAGCGATGTGGTACAACACGCCGCCGGCCGCGACCAGCGGCAGGCCCGTTTGACGGGACAACTGCCTCAGCCGGTGCAGCCGGCCGCGGTCGTCGGGTCCCAGCGGCAGTTCGGCCAGCAGGCTGCACCGCGGGCCGAATAAATCGCGGTAATTGCCGAGGGCCGCGGCCTGCGAGGACCAAGGGGCCAGGCGAGCCGTTGCCGAAGGTGGCCGTGCGCGGGTAGCCGGCCGAGGAGGTGGATGTTTACCGTCCCCCTGCCAGCTGGCCTCTGCCACCTGCTGGCCTGTGGGTGGGGGAGCGAGAAATAGCACGGCGGCCAGGAGGCCTTCGGCATCAGCGGCGATGTCGTCGAAGGTCAGATGGCATTCGCCTTTGGGGGCGTTGCGGCGGCCGCGGGTGATGAGCCGTGCCAGCCGGCCGTAGGCGGCACGGTCGGTGGCCAGCAGGACGGCGGGGGGCGCATCGACCGGCGTGATTTCCGCGCCGATCAGCAGCTTCAGCCCGGCATCCTCAGCGGCCGTGTGCGCTCGGACCACACCCGCCAGGCTGTTGCGGTCCGTAATGGCCAGGGCCGCATAGCCCAAAGCGGCCGCCCGCCGGACCAGCTCCTCAGGATGCGACGCCCCCTCCAAAAAAGAAAAATTCGTCTTGCAGTGCAGTTCGGCATACATGGGGGATCGGCATTCTTTGGGTGAGCTGGTTTTTTTGGGGTCTTCAGAGAAATCTGTGGGCAAGAAGCGACTGACATAAGAAAGAGAATGGTCCATGGAAGAGGGGAATTGAGCGCGATGTCTGCCAGCAATCGGTGGAGTTTTTCACTCAGCGATATTGTCTGGCTTGTAGAGAGCGGTTAAGCAGGTCGGTTAAGGGTATCCGGTTAAGGGTAGCGGTTAAGAGTAGCGGTTAAGATTGCGATGAAATGTACCCTTAACCCCCACTCTTAACCGAACACTCTTAACCGAACACTCTTAACCGAACACCCTTCAACGACCCGCTGATCTCCATCCTCCCTTCTGCTCACACTTCTTCCCCAGGCGGACGGACTGTCCCTGTGGCCACCCTTGGGAAACAGCAATCCACTTACAGATTCTGCGGAAGAACCTTTCTTTTTGCTTCTTTCCACTTCTCCGCTTGGCCATCAATCAAACTCTCCGTGCAGGAACCAGCGCTGGTCGTCCCGGTGGCGGAAGAGCCAGAAACGCTGGCCGTCCGCCGTTTCCACTCGGTAATAATCACGCCGGACGCGGCGCCCCGCCCGCCGGCGCCACCAACCGGTCTCAATCCGCTCGGGACCCCACCAGGCAGCGACCTCGTAGGCGCGGCCCGACCAGCGAAAACGAAGGGGGGGGCCGTCGGGGTGGAGGGCCATCACCGGGATCGCGATCGGGTGGGGGTTCAGCCACAAAGGTCGGAAACGGATGGGTGCCACAGACCGACCCCGACCCGCTGATCCTGCACCCCCCACCCGCCGCGACTTTCCAGCTGAGCTGGGGTGGGGGGCGGCCCCACCGTTCGGCCGGCCGGCCAGGGGTTCCAGCCGACAAGCACACTCGGGGATGGCATCGGCCAGCAGGCGGGGAGCCAGCACGGCAGCTCGGCCCAAGCGGCTGCTGAGCCGATCGACCAGTTGAGCCAGCTGGCGCCGCTGATCGGCCCCCCCCGCAACCCCCGCCCCGTGCGGGATGCCGCCGCCGGCCAGTTCCAGCTGTCGCACGGCCAGCCGGTCGCTGGCGGTGGTGGTCACCTCCACGGCCGTCACCGGCTGGCCGATCCGCAACCGTTCCAGCTGCAGTTCGACCAGGCCCAGGAGGTGAGCGGGATTGGCCGACGGCTGGTAGAGGCCTACTGGAATTTGCAGAGCCGCTCCGTTCTGCAAAGCCAGGCGGCAGTTCAGCCTCAGCACGCCCTCGCCGCGCTGAAACAGCTGGTCACAAATCCGTTCGATCAGCCCCCCCACGACCGCTTGTACGGCATCCCGCCGCCACACCGGATACTCCCACAGGTGCTGGGCCGTTGCCACCGGCGGCTGACGATAGGCGACCAGGGTCTCGGGGCAAACGCCGGTAAACTGGTCCAGCCGCCGCAGCAGCTGAGGACCAAACCGCGGTGCGAGCTGGTCGCGGGGCAGCGCGGCCAGATGAGCGATGGTGTGGACGCCCAGGGCATCCAGCAGCCGTACGGTTTCCGGGACCAGCCGCAAGGCGGGCAGCGGCAACGAGCTCAATTCGGGATTGCCGATGGCGGCTTGCGGATGCCAAAAAGGAGGCACTGAGCGAAAGTCGCCATCCGCCATATCTCGGCCGAAATGGGCAACCCCCCAGGCGGCCCCGACCGTGTTGGCCACGGCGACACGTACCGGCAAACCGCGGCCTTGAAACCGGCCGACCACCTGCCGAGCCAGGTGGGCTTCGCCGCCAAACAGATGAGCGACCCCGGTGACGTCCAGCAGCAAGGTGTCGCAGGTTTCGAATTCGTCCACCGCGACCAGCGGGCTGAACTGCTCGCACCACACCGCCAGCCTCTCCAGCGCCTGCCGATCCTCTACCGCATCCCGCGGTTCAGGCGAGTCGGCGGTGGGGCCGTGGGGCAGCCATGCGCACAGCACCCGCCGCTCGGATGTGCATCGTTTCATCGTCGATCTCCAGTTCCACCTCCGCCCCGGCGGACCGGCCGCGGCAACGAATCAGCTGGACCTGCACTCGCCGCCAGGAGGAGGAAAGGGGCAGGTCCGAGGGATCGCTCGTGTTCTGTTCAGCAACCCCGTCGCTCGACGCGCCCTGCCTGTTGCAGGCGGGCAGAGCCCGCACCAGCAGGCGGACGTCTGCCCAAGAAGGTTCCCGCCGAGCCGTCAGGGGGCGGACCAGCAAGCCGATAACCCCGCTGGCCTGGCAGGCCAATTGGCAACGTCGGAAGTGACCAGCGTCCAGTTGGTCGCCCCGCCACAACACCGCGGCCACCCCTGGACAGCGCAGAGCCTGGTCCAGGGCCCACCGTTCGTCCCCTTCCTCCGCCGGCCGGACGATGATCAACCGCGCCGGATCGATCCCCAGCGCTGCGGCTGCGGGAGCATAAAAGCGGTGTTGGGGATCGATCACGACCAGCGCCGGACCCTGGTTGGGGCCAGCCCGGCGGTGCCTACCAGCGGGTACCGCATCCTGGAACCGATGGTGCGGCGGGTGGCGGTCCCCGTCGAGCGCCGCACGAGCGACGTACAGCGCCAGCCACGTCGCTCCGCTGGCCGGGCCCTCGGCCAACCATTCCACCACCGCGCCGCGGGGCAGACCCTCTGGCGGCAGCAGCCGGGCCAGCGGACCCTCGATCGGCAATCCCCCCCCGCTGCCCACCGCCCGCCCCCCGCGACCGGTGTCCTCCATCCGTTCCAATAACCCCTGCAGCTGCCGCAGGGTCGTCTGTTGCGCCGGAGTAGATGAGTTCATAAAAATCGCTCTGTCCAGAGATAAAAAACGCGGGCCGTGTTGAACTGGGTGGTGAGTGGTGAGTGGTGAGTGGTGAGTTTCGGGATGCGGGTTGTGGGACGTGGGTCAAATCAACCGCGGAGCGGTTGTAGCTATTAGCCGGAGGTAAGCGCAGCGCCACCTCCGGATGCCGAGCACCGGATGCCGAGCACCGAATACGGAGCACCGGATACGAAGGAGGTTTTAGCATGTCCACCTATGCCAGCTTGCATTTCCACATCGTGTTCAGCACTAAAAATCGGCTGCCGTTGATCGACTTGTCTTGGGAGCAAAGGTTGCACGAGTACCTGGGAGGCACGGCTGGCGGCCTGGACGGATTCCCGCAAGGAATCGGTGGCGCGCAAGACCACATTCATATGCTGATCGGCCTGAAGACTACCCATTGCATCGCGACTTTCGTCCGTGAACTCAAGAAAGGGGCGTCCGCATGGATTCACAAGGAACTCGGTATTTCCCCATTCTCCTGGCAAGAAGGCTATGGCGTGTTTTCGGTAAGCGCGACAGCTCGTGATCAGGTGAAACAATACATCGCGAACCAACGTGAACATCATCGCAGATTGAGTTTTCGCGACGAATTTTTGGAAATGTTGAAACGGGCCGGCATCGCATACGATCCCAAATACCTGGAGTGACCCGCTGGCATCCCTTCGGGATGCATTTTTTGTGGGTCCGCGTATCCGGAGGTGGCGCTGCGCTTACCTCCGGCTAATAGCTACAACCGCTTCGCGGTTGACTTGGAAAGAACAACGAG
>CAYFZZ010000222.1:0-2601 GCA_964347545.1 uncultured Planctomycetaceae bacterium
AAACACCGCCGCCGCGAACTGGTCCGCTGGGTCCTCCAGTCACAGTTCACGGGCTTCTACCTCCGCGTCCTCCAGCCCGGCCAGGTCACCGCCGGCGACCCGCTGCACCTGGTGCAACGTCCGCACCCCCAGGCGACCGTGGCCGGCGCGACGATCGCCATGCACGCTCAGCCTACCGATCCCCAGCAGATCACCGTCTTCAGCCAGCTGGCGGAACTCTCGGCGGCCTGGCGACAACAGTTCGCCGAACGGCTGGCAGCGCTGGGGTGAATCAGACCTGCAGGAAGCCCGATCGCCGCAGACGAATTTTGACAGGATCGACAGGATGAAACAGGATCGTCATCCGGGAAAACTGTTTGGGGCTCTACCCAAATCCAGCCCCCACATACGGAATGAACAAGTTCGCGTGAAAAAAACCGTTCCCGTGGATCATTGCCTGCCGAAGACCAGCAAAGGGCCGCGCTGGTCGTAGAGAGGTCTTGTCCAGCCCCCCACCCTCTGGCGGCCGTCTTTGCTCGCCGCGGGCCGTTTCTCAGGAAACCTCCAGCCCCAGGTAGTTTTTGGCATTGTCGTAGCAGATGTTGCGGACCATCTGACCGACCAGGGGATAATCGCAAGGCAGTTCCCCCTGGTCCATATCGCGTCCCAACAGGTTGCACAGGGTGCGGCGAAAATATTCGTGCCGCGGGAAGGACATGAAGGACCGCGAGTCGGTCAGCATGCCCACGAATCGCGAGAGGAGCCCCAGGTGGGAGAGGGCGTTCAGCTGCCACTCCATCCCTTCCCGCTGGTCGAGGTGCCACCAGCCGGACCCGAATTGGATCTTGCCGGGAATCGATCCGTCCTGAAAGTTGCCGATCATGGTGGCAAACACAAAATTGTCGGAGGGATTGTTGTTGTAGAGGATGGTTTGAGGCAGGATCCGCTGTTCGTCCAGCCGGCTAAGATAGGCCGCCAGGGCGGCAGCCTGGGGGAAGTCGCCCACCGAATCGCAGCCCACGTCGGGGCCCAGCTGGCCGAACCGCCGCCGGTTCGCGTTCCGCAACGCGCCCAGGTGCAGCTGCTTGGTCCAGCCCCGTTCGGCGTCCAGCCGGCCGAAGAACAGCATCAGGTAGGAGGCAAACCGGCGATGCTGGTCCGGATCCGCCGCCTGGCCGGCCCGCACCTTGTCAAAGACAGCCGCCGCCTGGGGCTCGTCAAAGAAATCCGCGTAAGCGTGCGGTAGGCCGTGATCGGAGAGCCGGCAGCCCAGGGCGTGGAAAAATTCGTGCCGCTGGGCTAACGCGTCCAAGAACGTCGGGAACGACCGAATGTCGATATCGCTGACCGCCGCCAGCCACTCGACCCACTCGTTGAAAACCACCGGCGTATCGACGGTCAGGGCCTGGTCAGACCGAAAGGTGGGATAGACCCGCGTGGCCAGGCCGGAATCGGCAATCTGCTGATGATAGCCCAGGTCATCCGCCGGATCGTCCGTAGTGCAAACCGCCCGGACGTGGAATTTCTGGAGAATTCCCCGCGCACTCAGGGCGGCCTGTGCCAGCTGCTGGCCAGCCTCCTCCCAAATCCGTGCGGCGGATTGCTCGTCCAGCAAATCGTCGATATCGAAATAACGCTTCAGCTCCAGATGGGTCCAGTGGTACAGCGGGTTGCGGAGGGTGTGCGGCACGGTGCGGGCCCAGGCCAGGAATTTGTCGTAGGGGTCCGCCTCCCCGGTAATCCACCGCTCGTCCACCCCATTGGCCCGCATGGCCCGCCACTTGTAGTGATCCCCCTCCAACCAGATCTCGAACAGGTTGCCAAACCGGCGATCCTCGGCGATGTCCCGGGCGGGCAGGTGGCAGTGGTAGTCCAGGATCGGCTGGTCGGCGGCGTACTGGTGGTACAGCCGCCGCGCGCCGTCGGTCGCCAGCAGGAAATCGTCGTGAATGAAGGACATGAATGGCGTCTCGCACCTGGGGGACCGCCCGATCATAAACGATTTTCCGCACCACCGCAGGCCCCGGCCGCACGAGTGGCGCTCGTCAGTTCGCGTTAATGGCGTGCCTGTAAATCTGAGCGGCAAGGCGCTAGCCGCCGGTGGCTGCTCAAACCGGCCGGTCCCACCGCGCAAAGCCCGTCCACAAACCTTCTCCTGGGGCTGGCGCCCCAGGTTGGTGCATGGCGCCGCTTCGCGGCTCAGTTTTTTTACGGCATCCCGGACCTGGGGCTGGCGCCCCAGGCTTTTGCATGCCGCCGCTTCGCGGCTCGGGTCTGGGCGACGTTCCGCGTCCTGGGGCTGGCGCCCCAGGCTGGCACATGTCGCCGCTTCGCGGCTGGCGACCAAAACGGTTTTCCATGGAACCGTACGGCCTTGAGGCGGCTTTTCCCATGCTCACCTCCTCCCGATTTTGCCGCCTGAAGGCGGAACTACGAGCAGTCCTCTCCGAGACCACGCGCTCGTAGTTCCGCCTTTAGGCGGCTCTTCCCGACGCCGCTTTCCAGCCCTTGCCGCCTGAAGGGGAACTACGAGCAGTCTTCCGCAAGACCACGCGCTCGTAGTTCCGCCTTTAGGCGGCTTTTCCCGTCTGCCCGTTTCAAGATCGTATCGCCTCAGGCCGA
>CAYFZZ010000223.1:0-10177 GCA_964347545.1 uncultured Planctomycetaceae bacterium
AAAAGCCCCCGCCCGGCGTGAGGTGCCCGTAGAGCACGATGTAGATCCCGTACAGGAGAATGAATCCTTTCACCCACCGGCAGACGGTTCTCACAATCAAGCTCATCCCTTCCCGCCCCTCCGGCTGGATCATGACGGTCCCTCCCCTTGCTCGGGCTCGTCCAGCCTTGCGTCCGGCTCTTCGCCCGTCTCTTCTTTGCCGCTGGCCTCCTCCGGCCGCGTCCGTGCTGGCCGCCGCAGGACGCTGAGTGCCCCCAGGACAGCGCAGAACAGGACCGAGGCTTCTCCCAGGGTGTCGTAGGCGCGGAAGTCCAGCAGCACGGCGGTCACGATGTTGGCCGCACCGGTTTGGGGCAGGCCTTCCCGGAGGTAGTGGTTGGAGGGGGCGTCGGCAAAGCGGTCCATCACCGGCTGGCCGAAGGGGGGAAATTCGGCCAACATCCGCCCGCCGGCCAGGGCCAGCAGCAACACCAGGGTCCCCGTCGCCAACCTGCCCACCAGGCCCCCCTCCGGGGCCACTTTCTCCCCCGCGCCGCGGGCCGTGGCCTGCAACAACAAGACCAGGGTGATGACTTCCACGGCCAGCTGGGTAATGGCCAGATCGGGAGCGGACAAAAACAGAAAGACGATCGACAGCAGGAAACCGACCGCGCCCAGACTGATCACCGCATACAGCACATGCGGCGTTTCGATCGCCACGAGGGCCCCCACGATCATCAGGAACACCAGGGCCAGGAGGATGATTTCCAGCATCTTGGAGCCTTTCGCCCTGGGCACCGCGCCGCTGCGGTCAGGACTGAGCGGCCATGACGTCACCGGCCGGGGCCAGCGGGAATACGGTCCGAAAAAGTAATTTAAAAAACGCGTAACACTTTAGTCGATGGCAGCGACCAGCTGTCGCGATAATGGGTTTTTGAACAGGAGGCCGCAGAGCCAATCCCGGCCCGCCGGGATTGACTCTGTCTTCTCCGCAAAGTGATCACTCAGGGCAAATTAAACTTGGTAAAAAATGGCATTTCGGTTTCGCGATGGAAATGTTTTCATCGCATTCAGCGGGCGCGGCCGCGCACAAGCTGTCCTGAAGAGTGTTTCCCGAGCGATTGAGCAGCGCGGCCATGATCCTGTCAAAACATTTAATCAAGTCATTACTTACCTTCCTGCAGGCCAGCTGATACTTTTTTAAAACCAAACGGAAAACCTGTTGACAAATTATGAGAATCTCGAAACAGAGGATCCAGAGAAAACAGACCTCCATTGGCTCCGTTCCCTTCTGTTCAAAACCTGTCGTGGCACACTTCCGGGTGCTGCAATCCGCTAAGCTGTTACCAAAAAGCAAATTAAAACATGTCCTCCATCATCACGTAGAGGATGACCAGCAGGCCCGCGACAAACCAGGTCAGGTACCGCGACAACAAGCCGGTGTGGGCGCCGCGGAGGACCCCGGCCAGCCATCTCGTGCCCCAGCCCGACATGTCATAGATGTCAAACCACTTTTTGTCGGCCATGCTGTAGAGCGATTTCAGCACCGGAAGCTGCTGGACGGTCTCGTAAAAATCGACGCCGGTGACCTCCACATTCCTCTCTGGGCCCAGCGGTACGCCCGGAATGCGGACTTCGTCCAGCCGTTCCCCTCCGATGTAAGTGGGGCAGGGGCGGAGCCTCCCCTGGCGGAGGGTGAAGGCATAGATCAGCCACCCGGCGAGGAAGGCGACCACCAGGAGGGCCGTGGCCTGGCCGGCCCACCACGTGCCGGGCAGGGTGACCGCTTCCCCCACCGCCGGCAACACCAACCAGGGGAGGGGGACCGTGAGGGCGAAAATGCCAAACAGCACACATAGGCTGGCCAGCACGACCATCGGCAGCGTGGCCGACCAGGGGGCCTCCCTGATCCGGGCCTGGCGAATCTGCGGCGAGGGCTTGCAGAGGAACACGCTGTGCAGCAGCTTGACCGAGATCGCCAACGTCAGGGCGGACCCCAGCATGGCCGTGGCCAGCCAGAACACCCACAGGATGCGGTCCCCCTCCCGGCCCGTGTCAATCAACGCCTGATAGATCATCCATTTGGAGGCAAACCCGTTGAGCGGCGGGATGCCGGCCACCGCCAGGGCGGCCACCAGGGTGGTGGCAAAGGTCAGCGGCAACCGCGTGGCCAGCCCTCCCAGGCGGTCCAGGTCGACACAGCCGGTTTGCCGTTCGACCACGCCGGCACCCAGAAAAAGACACGATTTGTAGATGGCATGGTTCAGCATGTGGAACAAAGCGGCGGCCAGGCCGAGGGCGGTTCCGGTGCCGATTCCCAGCAGGATATAGCCCACCTGGCTGACCGCGCAGTAGGCCAGCAACCGTTTTAGATTGGGCTGGACCAGGGCCATCAGCGCCCCTCCCAACACGGTGACGGCGCCGCACAGGGCCAGCAACACGAAGATGCCGTCTGGGATCACAAACATATCGCGGGTCACGCGGACCAGGAGGTAAATCCCCAGCAATTTGTCCAGCGCGGCGGGCAAATAGGCCGTGACGGGGGCGTGGGCCTTTTCGCCACAGTCCGGCAGCCAGCTGTGCAAGGGAATCACACCGGCCTTGGCAAAAGCCGCGGCGGCACAGCACCAGAACGCCAGCTGGGTGGCGGGCGAGTCCAGCCCGACCGCTGTGACATCCAAACGGGTCGAACCCTGCTGAGCCCACCATAGGCCGCCGGCCAACAGCAGCAGGCTGTCGGACCCCCCCACGATGATCAACGTCTTGCGGGCCGCTTCGGCCGCCTCCGGTCCGCTGACCCCAATCATCAAGTACAACGTGACCGCCAGCAGTCCCCAGCAGATCAGCAGCCCCAGGAATTCGGTGGCCAGCAGCACGCCGCTGGCGAAGGCCAGCGACCACAACAGGCAGGCCCAGTAGATCCGCTGTCCCTGCTGGCCGGACATGTAGCTTAGCGAGTAAAGCGCCGTCAACAAGGCGAAGGTGGCGGCGACCGGAAGGAGGAACCGGCTGAGCGGGTCGAGCCGCAGCAGCGACCAGCCTGCCCAGACCCACTGCTGGTCACCGGCCACCCACAGCTGCCCGGCGGCCAGCAAGACCACCCCCGTGGCGGCCACGGCCAACCAGCCCCGCGGCCGGTCCCATCCACGCGGCAGCAACAGGCAGACCAGCCCGGCCACGAGGGGAATCACGATCGGTTGCAGCAGCGGGTCCAGCAGCATGTCAGGTGTCCCAGCTCAAAGCCGGCTCGGCCCGACCCAGCTCGGCCTTCAGCCGTTCCGTTTTTTCCCACGACAGCCGCAGCAGCTGCTGGCCGCCGATGAGGACCGTGTCCGAGCCCGGATCCATCACGGCCGCCATCCGTTCGGTACAGCAGTAACACGGATCGACGGCGGCGAGGATGATCGTGGCGTCGGCGACGGTTTCCCCTATCACCGCTTCGCGGTTGGTCGGGACGTTCATATAGCTGGGCGCGCGGATCTTGTGCCGCATCGGCCGATTGCTGCCGTCGCTGCGGATGTAGTGGAACACCTCTCCCCGCGGGGCCTCGTAGTGGCCAATCCCCTCGCCCGGTTTCACTTCCTTGGGACGGGAATCGACCGGGCCGGTCACTTTCTCCAGCTGGTCCAGACACTGGTTAACGATGCGAATCGACTGGAACATCTCTCCGATGCGGACCATGATCTTGGCGAAGATGTCGCCGTCGCTTTCCAGGACCACGTCCCATTCCACCAGCCCGTAGGCGGCGTGGGGGTGATCGCGGCGGACGTCGATGTCGACGCCCGAAGCGCGGGCCGTCGGCCCCAGGGCCCCGTACTGGCGGATCTGAGCGGGGCTCAGCGTGCCGATGCCGCGGGTGCGAGCCTGGATCAGGGGGTCTTCGGCGATCGTGTTGCGGAACAGGTTCAGCGGCGGGTCCAGGGCCTCCAGCATCTGGCGAATCGCGGGAATATCCGCCGCGGCCACGTCCCGTCGCACGCCGCCCGGTTTCAGCATGCCGTAATGATTGCGGTTCCCCGTCACCTGCTCGCAAATGTTCAACACCTCTTCCCGATACCGCCAGGCCCACATCCAGACGGTGTTGAAACCCAGGAAGTGTCCGGCCAGGCCCAGCCACAGGAGGTGCGAATGCAGTCGTTCCAGTTCGCCGATCAGCGAGCGGATGTAGAGGGCCCGCGGAGGCACCTCCAGATCCCCCGCCTCCTCAATCGCCTGCACGCAGGCCATGGGGTGCGAAGTCGAACAGATCCCGCAGACGCGTTCCACCAGGAAAATCGTCTCCTCGTAGTCCTTGCTCTCCGACAGCTTTTCTACGCCCCGGTGGTTGTATCCCAGCTCGATGTCCAGCCCGACCACCTTTTCCCCCTCCACGTACAGCTTGAAGAATTCCGGTTCTTCCTGCAGCGGATGATAGGGCCCCACCGGAATGATGGTGGTCTTTTTGGCCATGGCTCATTCTCGTCGGTAATCGCGGCGCAAAGGATATTTTCCGCTGGGCCAGTCATCCTGCAACAGCAGATGCCGCAGGTCGGGATGCCCCTCGAAGGAAATCCCCAGCAACTCCCACATCTCGCGTTCAATCCATTCCGCGGCGGGGCAGATCGGGGTGATGGAGGCGATTTGCGGTTGCTGGCGGTCGACCCGAGTGCGGACCGTGACGATCAGCCCCAAAGGGTCGAAGGCCCAGTGGTAGAGGATCTCGATCTGCTGGGGCGCATCGACGCCGGCCGCCGTCTGCAGGCGAGCCTGGAGGGTGTCGTACAGCAGCCGGGCCGTCTCGGGGATCCACTCCGGAGCGACTTCGAAAAAAACCCGTTTCTCTGACGGTTGCCGCAGATCGCGCAAGCGATCTCCCAGGGCTGCCTGGATCTGGGCGACGACCTCGTCCCGCGTCATGAGTCGGCTCCCGCAGGGGCGGGGTTGCGCAGTTTGCCGATCACCTCGGTGATGGCGGCAATGATCGCCTCGGGCTTGGGCGGGCAGCCGGCGACGTAGGCGTCGATGGGCACATAGTTCCCCACCGGCTCGTCCCAGTTGTACGAATCGCGAAAGATCAGCCCGCTGCAGGCGCACCCGCCAATGGCCAGCACAATGACCGGCTTGGGGGCCTGGTCGTACAGACGCCTGGCTCGAATCGCCGCCTTCTTGTTAAAGATCCCCGACAACAGAATCACGTCCGCATGGCGGATACTGCCCACAGGGATAATGCCAAACCGTTCCAGATCGTATTTGGGCGTCAGGGCGTCGAGGATTTCAATATCGCAGTTGTTGCAGGCGCTGCCGCCCAGGTGGAACAGGAACAGCGAACGGCTCAAAATTTTGTTCCGCTTGCTCATCGTTAAAAACCCCACCACACCAGGACCACCGCCACCAGAGCCCCCAGGGTGACCGGTCCCCACAGCAGCCGCATGGCCTGGTCGATCCGCAGGCGGGGGGCCGTGTTGCGGATCAGCACGATGAGGGTCACCAGGCCCAGGAACTTCAGCCCACCGACGGTCGCGGGCAGCCAGCCCTGGGAAAAGGAGATCCCTCCACCATACAGCACCAGCAGGAACATGGGCCCGGTGAACAGCATCATGGCCTGGGTCAGCTTGTACATGGCCAAGGGCGGCCCGGAGTATTCGATCAGCACGCCGCTGCCCAGCTCGCATTCGGCCTCGGGGATGTCGAAGGGGACGCGGGTCAGCCGAGCCTGCATGGCGATCAGGGCCACCAGGAGGGCCAGGATCCCCGAGAGGCTGGTCCCCACGGCCGGCGTGGCCAGGATGTCGCTCAGCTGAATACTGCCCGCCCGCAGGATGGGGACACAGGCGGCCAAGATGAAGGGCAATTCGTACGCCATCACCAGTTTCATCTCGCGACTTCCGCCCAGCGAGGCGAGCGGATTGCGGGAGACGAAGGCCCCCAGGATGACCGACAGCGAGGGGAGGGCCAGGAGGTACATGACCACGATCAGGTCCCCGCCAAAGGTCACGCCGGGCTCCAACATCGCTCGCCACAGCATCATCGAGGCCAGGGCCGCGCCGGCCAGGCCGACCAAAGGCGCGGAAAGAAACAGCCAGGTCGCACACCGCTGGGGGACGCACGTCTCCTTGATCAGCAGCTTGCGGACGTCGTAAAAGGGCTGCCAGAAGGGAGGGCCTTTGCGCATCTGCAGCCTGGCGGTCAGCTTGCGGTCAAACCAGCTGGTCGCCAGCCCGGCCACGGCTGTGAACAACAGGCCGGGAAAGAACAGGAACTGGACGAGAACAGTCACACTTTTTCCTTTTCCCAAGCCGGCGCGATGACGGCCAGGTGTTCGTCAAGAATGTGCAGATTCGGTTCCTGGGGGCTGACCTCGCGGTAACTGATCGCGTCCCGCACACAGCCGCTGACGCAGGGAGGGGCCTCCGAGGAGGGGATCCGCGCCAGGCAGTAGTCGCAGGGCGTTACGTAAAATCCGACCATCTCCGGATAGATCGTGCCGAAGGGGCAACCCTGTGTGCACAGTTTGCAGCTGACGCAACGCAGATTGTACCGCTTGATCACCCCGTCCGCCTGACGCTCTAAGGCGTCGTAGGGGCAGGAAGCCACGCAGCCGGCGTGTTCGCAACGGCGGCAGACGATCATGAACGTGGCTCGTTCTTTCAGCGACTGGATGCCGTGATCGGCCTCGTGCGGACGATAGAAATAGCCGCAGCGGACCGTGCAGGATTCACAGCCTTCGCACTTCGTCAGGTCCAGCACAATCCGCTTGCTCATCGCCGCTCAATCCCAGGCCTCCGGTAGGCCTTCCAACTGTTGATAGGTAAACACCGGGCCGTCGTAACAGACGTGATACGGGCCCAGGCGGCAGTGGCCGCATTTCCCCAAACCACAACTCATGTTCCGTTCCAACGACAGGTAGATATCGTCGGCCGCATAGCCCCGCTGCAGGAGGGTCTGCGAAACGTACTTCATCATGTTCGGAGGGCCACACATGATCGCCACGCCGTCCCGGGGGTGGCAGTCCAGATGAGCCTTATCCAGGATGGAAGTGACGACACCCACCGGCCCGGTCCAGCCGGCTTCGGAATGGTCCACAGAGACCAGCACGTCCACTTTGGTTCCTTTGTTCCAGCGGCTGGAGGCGGCGTCCTTGAAGACCAGGTCGTGAGGGGTCCGCGCTCCGATGCGGACGACGATCCGGGGAAACTGATCCAGCTCTTCAAACAAAGCGAACAACAAGGCTCGCAAAGGCCCCACCCCACAGCCACCCCCCACGATCAGCACCTCCCGGCCGTGGAAT
The DNA here is from genome assembly GCA_964347545.1 of uncultured Planctomycetaceae bacterium. Lineage (GTDB taxonomy): Bacteria > Planctomycetota > Planctomycetia > Pirellulales > UBA7805 > CS4-C045. The sequence goes on from CAYFZZ010000223.1 coordinate 7,247, forward strand.
TTGCCAATGGGGTAAGCCTGCCCGTACGGGCCGCGGACCCCCAGCCGGTCGCCGACCCCCATCTGATGCAGGGCGTCGGTCACCCGCCCCACCCGCATGATGGTGATCTCCATCTCTTTGCTGATCGCCGGGGAGGACGAGGGGGTAAACGGAGCTTCCCCGATCCCCGGGACCGTCAGTTCTACGAACTGGCCCGCCTGAAACGCCACCGGTCGCTCGGGCCGCAACCCAAAGGTCTTGATCGTAGGCGTTTCCGTGACGATATGGTCAATCGTCGCCGGGATGGGCAGGTAGGGATTGAGTTTCATCGACCGCTCGCTTCAGCACCGCGCGGATGTCAATGTTGCCGGTGCAGACTTCGGTACAGCGCCCGCAGCCGTCGCAGGCGTAAAACCCGAGGGTTTCGGGGAAATAGCAGAATTTTTTCTGAAAGCGATTTCTCAGCCGGGCCGCTCGGCCCGCCCGCGGGTTACCACCCCCCGCCACGCGGGCAAAGTTCATCAGCAGGCAGGAGTCCCATTGTTTGCCCCTAGCGGGATCGCCGTCCGGTCCGGTGCCGTCGGCCAGCAGGAAGCAGTGACAGGTACAGCAGGCGAAATTGCAGGCCCCGCATTCGACACAGTCCTGGGCAAAATCGCCCCACAAGGGGGATTTGGCCGAGCCCCGTACGGCGGCGGCCAGGTCCAGGCCCGGTTTCAGCCCATGGTCGGCCGCCTGCTGGACCAGCCGCTGGTACATCGCCGATCGCCGCTCCCGCCGCTCGGCCAACAACCCCTCCTCGGCCGGCACCAGATACGACGACAAGCCCTCCAACAGCCGCTCGCCCCGCTCGCTGCCCACGTCGATCAAGTACTGTTGGGAGAGGGGCGAGATATTGATGTCAAAGCCCCGCTCGGCGTACGGCTGTTCGTCCACCACCGGGCAAAAGCAGACCTCCAGGCAATCCGTGCAGTCGCAGGTGACGAGGATCGTCTTTTCGCGAGCTTCCACGAAGCGGGGATCGGCGGGGGACAAACCGCCAAAGATGTGGTCCTGGATCTTCAGCCCGGCCAGGTCGCAATTCTTGACCCCGATCACAATCCGCTCGGGCAAGGCCGCCGGCGGGCGAGCCGCCATCGTCGGTCCCAAGAATTCGCGGGGCTGGAAAAAGAGCGACTTCAGCGGCTCGACCGGGCGATAGCTGCCCAGCGTGTGACGGCCGGGCTGCCAGTGGTCGGCCCGCACCAGGTGGTACTGCCCGCCTTCGCCCGCCTCCAGGGCAAAGACCTCGCGACCTTCGCCCAGCGCCACAAGAAACTGGTCGATCGTCCGTCCCTGGGCAAGTTGATGGGTGGTTGTGTTCATCGCCTGCCGCACCTGGGCACCAGTGGCCGATTCGAGGTTGAGCCCCCCAAACGCTTTTTTAGGTCGCACTTTACGTGCCAAACCGGTTGTTGGCCGGGGGAGTTTTTCCGGAAAGGCCTTTCGCCCAAATCGGCCCCATTTCGGGCCTTTGCCGCAAGGGCAGCGGTTTGCGGGGCGGGCGCCATCTGGCGAGCGTGGCCACAGGGGCCCGGTTTGTGTGCGAATCCGCACATTGTTTCCGGGTCGGCGGGCGGGGGGGGAGGTCCTGGTGGGGGAGATGGCGAGGCCTCGCCGGCCGGCTGTTGGCGAGAGGGCGTGCCGGGGGGTGGGTACGACGAGCAAGGGAGAGGGGCCACCAGCGGGGCGTTGGGCCTGCTCAGGAATCCTCGTCGGTCATCGGCAAGTTCTGCTGGTCTTCATCCACGGCACTGGCGTCCGGCCAGCGGCCCCCCAGTTTCTGCTTGACCCGCTCAATCACCGCCACAATCTCCAGGCCTTCGCGGGCGCCGACCCGATCGAAGAAGGCGGCGTAGCGGCGCGTCCATTGGTCGGCCTGGTGCAGAGCGCTGGCGCCGACCTGGGCCGCCAGCCGGGGATTGGCGATGGCCTCCTGGAAGGGGACGTAGGTCGCCCCGCTGGCGGAGGCAATTTCCAGGAATTCGGGAGCCTCGTATTGGGGATTGGTCATGGGGTGGTCCTTTCTGGCGTGGGCTGGTTTGGTCACGGGTTTGCTGGCGACCCGTCGCTGTCGCTGGGCCTCGCTGCCGAGTAGAATAAGCGGCTCGGCCGCACGAGGGCGGCCAACGTTCCCTGGCGGTATTCCTGGATTTTCGTGACGGGCGAATTGATGGGCGAGCCACAAGCGCTGGATGTACAGGCCCTTTGCTGGCGGTGTGACCCGCAGCAGTTCGAGTTTCGCACCACGGACGAGCTGCCCGAGCTGGAGGGCATTTTGGGCCAGACGCGGGCCACCACCGCGATTAACTTTGGTCTGGACATTCGGCAACAGGGCTTCAATATCTATGCTTTGGGGCCCACGGGGCTGGGCAAGCGTAGCGTAATCGAACAGTTCACGGCCGAAAAGGCGGCTGCTCAAAAACCGCCGGTGGATTGGTGCTATGTGCACAATTTCGAGCAGCCCCATCGTCCCCAGATCGTGCAGCTGCCCACGGGGCGTGGGCAGCGGTTCCACCAGGAGATGGAGGGCCTGATTGAAGAACTGCGGACCGCGGTTCCGGCGGCTTTGGAGAGCGACGAGTTTCGAGGTCGCGTGCAGCAGCTGCCGCAGGAATTTGCCGATCGGCGAGAACAGGAGTTTTCCGAGCTCTCGGAAAAAGCGGCTGCTCAGGGGATCCAGCTGATCCGCACTCCCGGCGGTTTTGCTCTGGCGCCGCTGCACGACGGCGAGGTCATTGGTCCGGACGATTTTCAAAAGCTGAGCAAGGAAGAACAGGAGCGTATCCAGGAGGCCGTCGCCGTTCTGGAAAACAACATCCAGACCCTGATCTCGCAGCTGCCGCAGTGGCGCAAGGAAGTGACGGAAAAGATCAAGAATCTGAAGCGCGAGGTGACCCGCCTGGCCGTGGG
>CAYFZZ010000224.1:0-3139 GCA_964347545.1 uncultured Planctomycetaceae bacterium
CGCCTCCTCGCCCTCCCCTCCCCCCTCCGACGCTTCTTCCCCATCCGCGGGGGCCACCCAGCCGCGGGAGGCGGCCGCGGCGGGTTCGGGCCGAGCCCCCACGGCGATGCAGGCCCTCAACCGCTACCTGATCGCCGAAACGGAGGAGGGGGTGATCGTGATTGATCAGCACGCCTTGCACGAGCGAATTTTGTACGAGCAAATTCGGGCCAAGGTCCTCGCCGGCTCGCTGGAAACCCAGCAGCTGTTGGTCCCCGAACCGGTCGATCTGGCCGCGGCCGAAGCTGCGGCCGTCCTGGAGGCGCGGGTGCTGCTGAAGCAACTGGGAGTCGAGGTCCAGCCGTTTGGCGGGGCCAGCGTGTTGATTTCCTCCTACCCGGCCATGTTGGCCAACTGGCAGCCGGCTGAGCTGTTGCGGATGCTGGCCGAGCGGTTGAGTTCGGAGGCCAAGCGGCCGGAACGCCGTGATCTGTTGGACGAACTGATGCACATGATATCGTGCAAAGCGGCGATTAAGGCGGGGGATCGGCTGAGCGTCGAGGAAATCACCGCTCTGCTGGAACAACGCGCCTTGGCCCAAGACGCTCATCACTGCCCCCACGGCCGGCCGACGGCCCTGGTCTTCACTCGGGAAGACTTGGACCGGCAATTTAAACGGACCTGAATTTTCCATGGCAGCTTGACAAGTGGAAGTTGCCCCCGCATCTTGACCCCTGACCACTGACCACTGACCCCTGACAACGATGCTCTGTGTTTCCATCGGCCGCAGCAGTTTCCGGCAGTTGCTTGCCGAACACCAGCACTTCGCTGCCCAAGGAGCGCAGCTGGTCGAATTGCGGCTGGACTACCTTAAAGGCGATATTCCGCTGAAGGCCCTTCTGGAACATCGACCCTGCCCGGCGATCATCACCTGTCGTCGCGAACAGGACGGGGGCAGGTACACCGGCAGTGAGGAATCGCGGCAAGCCCTGTTGCGGATGGCGATCGCCGAACACGCCGACTATGTCGACCTGGAAGAAGACATCGCAGGTGGCATCTCCCGCTACGGAACGACCAAACGCATTGTCAGCTTTCACGATTTCCGCCAAACGCCCGCCGACCTCGACACCCTCCACGCGCGGATGTGCGAACTGGACCCGGACATCGTGAAGATCGCCGCCATGGCCAACTCCCCGCTGGACAATCTGCGGATGCTGGAACTGGCGAAAAATTCCCCCCTGCCCACCGTCGGGATCTGCATGGGCGAGATGGGCATGATCTCCCGGGTTCTGGCTGGCCGTTTCGGGGCGCCCTTTTCGTTCGCCACGTTTCATCAAGAGCGGACGTTGGCCCCCGGTCAGCTCAGCTTTGAGGAAATGCGCGACACGTACCACTACGAGCGGATCGATGCGGAGAGCGTGGTGTACGGGGTGATTGCCGATCCGGTGGGACACAGCCTCAGCCCCCTGATCCATAATGCAGCCTTCCGCGCCAAGGGGATCAATGCCATTTACCTACCGATCCGCGTCCCCCGCGAACATCTCAACGAATTTTTGGCTCAGGCGCCGAGACTGGGGATTCAGGGGCTGAGCGTCACGATTCCCCACAAGGAAGCCGTGGTCAACCGGGTCAAAAAGGCGGATCGCGTGGTGCTGGATACCGGCGCCGCCAACACGCTGGTCTACGAGGAAGACGGGCTGACCGCTTACAACACTGATAGTCGGGCCGCGATGGACAGCCTGGAAGCTCACCTGCCGACCGAAAACGCCCTGGAGGGAAAGACGGCCCTCGTCCTCGGTGCGGGGGGGGCTGCCAAAGCGGTCGCCTACGGGCTGCAGCGACGCAAGGCGCGGGTCGTCATCGCCGGACGGACGCTGGAACGCGCCCAGCGGCTGGCCGAACAGCTGGAGTGTGAAGCGGTCCCGTGGAACGGGCGGTACCATGTCGAGTGCAGCGTGCTGGTCAACTGCACCCCTGTCGGCATGCATCCCGACATCGACAGTTCGCCCTACGAGAAACACCAGCTGAAACCCTCCATGGTGGTTTTCGATACCGTGTACAACCCGGAAAACACGCTGCTGATCAAGCATGCCCGCAGCCAAGGCTGCCCGGTCGTGACCGGTGTGGAAATGTTTGTCCGCCAAGCAGTTCTGCAATTCAATCTGTTCACCGGCGAATCGGCCCCCGACCAACTGATGCGCAGCGTGCTAAAACGAGCCACCGGCGCCGCTCAGCTTTAAACAGACGAAGAACAACAGGACACGAAGAACAACGGGACATGCAATGCAGAGAACGAAGAACAACGGAAGAACAACGGGACAGGGAAGAACAACGGGACATGGGAAGAACAACGGGACAGGGGAAGAACAACGGGACATGCAATGCAGGACGGAACAACGGGACAGAAGGAAGAACAACGGGACACGTAATGCGGCACCGTCCGGAACAACGGGACATGCAATGCGGCGGAGTCCGAAAGACCGACGAGATTTGTGCATGGACTCGACGATCAAGCAGCATTAATGCGCCTGCCCGTGCTTACGTATCGCTGCCTGGGCAACCGAAGACAAGTCGGGCTCACGCTGTGAGCGCCCTTCGATCACAGCCACGTTGACTGACCAACTTGGGCGTTGATCGCGGACCTGGCCGCGGCACGATTGGTCCGCATCGGGTCCTAAGCCGGACATCCGCAGAGGTTGGCGACACGCCGGCAACCCCGTTGGGCAGCAGCCTGGCGAAGGCGAGCACGGTTGAAGGCGAAGGTGACACCCGTCAGGCGGTCGGCTGTCAACAGGCGACGCAGCGTGGTGCACCAAAGTTCCTCGGTCGTGCCCAAGCGATCGAGCAGAGAAGCAACGTCTTTGGAGACCCGCGCTTTGCCGTTGCGGATCAAGCGGCTGGTCCAGTCGACCAGCCGCAAGTAGCTGCCTAGCGAGAATCCGTCCAGCAAACCGGGCCGCGCGGCGGGGTCTTGCTGACGGCGGTCTTCGATGGGGCACAGCCACAGCCCCTCGTCCTCTAGACCGCGGGTGGCCAGCACGCCCGCTACCGACGAGGTGTTGGCGGCAGATAAATCCTGGAGGCGGCCCCGCCTGCGGCAATGCTCCACCCGAGTACGGATCGATGTATGGGGCGACTTCTCTGGCAAGGCGACAAGTCC
>CAYFZZ010000225.1:0-4036 GCA_964347545.1 uncultured Planctomycetaceae bacterium
AAGGTATTTTCGCACTGCAGCGACTCCTGTTTCCACGCACCCCAAAAGAAGCGCCGTTGCGACTTGACTTGAACGCGAGCTTAGGGGGTTAAAAAGACCTGCCCGTCATTCCGGGCGGCCATACGCCCCAAAATGGCGTTATCCAAGGTTTCAGCAATGAATTGCACCGAGCCATCGGCCAGCAAGCCATTCACCCCGCCGGGATGGGCCGAACGCAACACCGCATTGTTGGACGCGTACTCGGAATTCCCATCCGCGTATGAACTATCCCAGCCTTCAAGGCGATTGATTGAGTAACGCACCGTGGTCGTATTGTAGACGCGTGAACTAGAGTTGTTTGGCAGTGTTTCCGTATTGTCTCCACTCCCGTGGCACCCCATGGCAAAGCCATTGTGGATACTGGGCCGGTAATCTACCGGCGCGCCCCCCGCGTCATACAGCGACTCGCCGACCTCACCGACCATCAAGGTATTGCTGGAACCGTCCGTAATCGAAGCGAACGTGGTTCTCGTGTTGTAACCCAGTATCCCGTTCTTACCGATATGACCGTAGCTGGTGGTGATTGTGGCACCGGAACTGCCGTTGCCGCCAAAATCATCTACGGTGCCGGCGACGCCGACATAGTCGACCACCATCGAATACGGGGGACCAATAGATGTTTGTCTGGACAACGATGAAGACGGACATCGGTATACTGGAAACTGGGGACTGCCCGCGGTGTCGCCAATGAGTGACCGTATATTGGCGTGGTTCCATGCAAGCGTAAAAGTCCACTTCGAGGCGATGGCGTTCAGCTCCAATCCGGGCATGATGTAAATCATCCACGAGGCTCCCCAAGTACCTACAGTGGCCGCACCGAAGGGAGGCAGGTTGTTCGAGGCCCCTGGGGGGAAGCGTCCGTTGCTGCCGTGGAAATTATGCAGCGCCAGACCCTGCTGCTTGAGGTTGTTGCTGCACTGCATCCGCCGGGCGGATTCCCGCGCGCCCTGCACGGCCGGCAACAACATGCCAATCAGAATGCCGATGATGGTGATCACGACCAGCAGTTCGACGAGCGTAAAACCGTGTCCTGAGCATCGTGGAAGGGCGCATTCACGTTCGCTCACTGCAGGCAGTTCGACCAGCGTAAACCCCGTGAGCTGTTCCGGCTCCCTGCGCCTGGCCGTGGAGGTGCCTGGACGTCCTTTCCGCATGCGGTGCCTCATCGCGTTCACGCTTCGATGTTACCGTATCACCTCCGGCGACGGCGGCGGCCGGTCAAGCACAGGCCCGCCAGACCGATCCCCAGCAGGGCCAGGGTGGAGGGTTCGGGGACGACGAATGTGAGGACGCCTGACATGGCGTAGAGTGAGCGGCCAACGTCCGGATCAGTGCCGTTTGCTCGGCTCATCCACCAAAGAGGGGAGCTGTCGGCATCTGTCCTCCAGGATTGACCCCACCGCACTGGTGGATCACCATCACCGCCGAGAGGGACAGTTGGGTTAATTTCTCCAAACTGATTGGATCCCGTCCACACTTCGGTGTCAAAGACGTTCCCCTGCTCGTCAATATTGAGGGGGTTCGTGAGGCCCCCATCCCACAAATCTGTATAACTCGTTGCGATTGCCGTGTCGTTCAGGGTATAGATACCGATCCCCGTGCCAGCGCCCGTGGTGCCGGTGTTCGTGCGGGCACTGATTGAACTTGTAGACCCCATCACCGTCCATGTGGTCGTGCCTTCCGCTGTGCCCGGAATGGTGTCCAGGCCGGCGGTGATGGCAAGATCGTTGACGAAGGTGTTGTAGGTGTTGATGTCGGTCGATGTCGCGGTCGTCGTCGTTGAGGTGACGAACACAAGCCGATACTGGTCGCCGTGCTTGAGGCCTGAGGGGACAGTGATGACCGCGGCCTGCGAAGCCATAGTAGCACCGAACAGGCCGGCGAGGATGAGGAGTGCGATTTTCGTTTTCATGATGCTGTCTCCTGTGGCTGACAGCCGTTTTGAATGGCCGGTTTGCCTAGAGTGGCGCGCCGGCGCGCAAAAAACCACGGATCGACCGCACCCGCGCGATGGATTCGTGGTCCTTCTTCAGTGAGCCGTCGTCAAGTGGGCAGAACATAGATCGTCTCAGCAGCTTTTACTCCGAATCGTTCGATTCCCGCCCCTCGTCGGCAACCTCTGGGTTGAGGGCTGACGAGTGATCGGGACCGCCATGAAATCACGGCAACAAAAAACACCACGAACTTTGCCCAAGGTCCGTCACGGACCTCCGCGCAAAATTGATGGCGTTGCTTGTTCGGTTCGATTCATTGGACTGGACAGCAACAGCTTTTCCTCGAGGCCGGAATCCCGGGTTCGATGTTTCCCAAGTTACCCCCCCCCCCCGATTGCAAGCATTCCTCGGCAAAAAAACGAAGATTTGGCCCGCCCCGGCCCCGCTGGGTGCGATTCGGCCCGGGTGGCCGGGAATCGGCGCAAGTCTAGGCGTCGGAGGAGGGTGAGCGGCAACCGGGCCCGCCGGTGGTTCGCTCCTCGGAGCAGTTTCTCACGGAGTCCCAGAGACAACGGAGAGGGACAAGAACGAGATCAGCACGGAAATCACCCTCCACAGGATGGCATCACGCGGACCCTTCATGGCCAGATTTGAATGACTCGCTCTGTGCCTCCGTGAGATGCCAATTATCGAACCGGGCATGGCATAACCTGGTCGTTCTGCCAAAGCGGCCCTTCGCCGGGCCCGGCCGTTTCCGCCTCCGCCGGGAGCAATTGGGGACAATTGCTCGACAATGTTGCTCGCCAACGTTTTCCCTTCCGCGGACGTTGTTGAGTGTCGAGCCATTGTCTCAATTGCTCTTCCAAGAGAAACCGTCCTGGCGCGCCGAGACGGTTGTCTCAACCAAAAAAGGACAGGCATCATCACGGCAGTTAAACAAAAGCATGTGCATGTACTCAGCGCAGCCAGGGCCCTGGGGCGGCACGACGACGGCTGCGGCCCGGCACCTGCTGGGAGGGGCGGCTAACCCGCTTTGCGCACCAGTAGGCCGGCAACAAAATCGCGCGCCTGCCGGAACAGCGCAAACCCGGTTCTTCACCTGAAACAGAGTGTTTGCGATACCTCACGGATTCTCGCGACCGAAGTTCCGGCAGTGTATGGGTTTGCTTGTTACCGGCCTACATTTGGGTGCGCAATTCGGGCTAACGGCCGCGAGCCCGCTGTGCCTGGTGAGCCGTCGTTTACCAACACGCTCAGCGGCAGGTGTCGCTCGGATCCCCCCAGCCGAGTGCCCCGGATGATGCCAACCCTTTTTTAGACCAACCGCAACAGGGCCAGCTGTTAAAGATTTTTCAAGTACAAAGTGCGTGTTTTTGTGTACAGTTTCGCTACTCGGCATTTATCAACTTCTGGCCCAAGTTTGGCCTATTCGCAATAGATTGTTACAATGCAGGGGTGCATCAGCCTGAGAGGGCCCCGTGCAAGTCATTTGGAACTACGAACCGGGCGAGAACGTAGCCCACATTGAGGAACATGGCTTGACGGTTGAAGACGTGGAATTTGTCTTGGAGAACTACGAGTCGGAAGGCATCAGTCATTCCTCGCACCGTCCTTGCGTGTTTGGTTACACGCCGGATCAGGTTTACATCATCGTCGTCTACGACCCAATCGACGAGAACACCGTGTACCCCATCACGGCTTATGAGGTCGCCGAACCCTAGGATTTCGCCATGGCGAAAAAGAGAATTACGAAACGGGTGTCGCGGGATTTTTCCGAAGAGGAAAAACAGCAATACCAGGAGATTCGCGAGCAGGTGATCGAAGAGTTTCCACCCGTGGCGAGATCTCGCAAACCTTCCCCGCCGGGAATTCCGAGCCAAATCCGCGCCGCCCGCGAAGCTCGCGGTCTAACGTGGTACGCCTTGGCCCAACGGGCAGGTATTCCCAACTCGAACACGATCCGCGACATCGAACAGGGCCGCGATGTCAAGCTGACGAACTTGCAGGCCGTCGCCAAGGCGCTCGACTTGTCCGTTGAACTCGTTGAATTGAGTTAGTCTGAA
>CAYFZZ010000226.1:0-5062 GCA_964347545.1 uncultured Planctomycetaceae bacterium
TCGCTGGAGGGGTGGCGAGCGAGCGAAAACGTGGAGAGTTGGAGCGTGCGGGAGGGGGCGATCGTCGCGGACGGGCCGCGCAGCCACTTGTTCTACGTCGGTCCGCACGCGCCCTTCAAAAATTTTCACTTCCAATGCCAGGTCATGACCCGACCCCGCAGCAACTCGGGCATTTATTTCCACACCCAGTTCCAGCAGCAGGGCTGGCCCAAGTTTGGCTACGAAGCTCAGGTCAACAACACCGGAGGCTCCCCCATCCGAACCGGCAGCCTGTACGATGTGCAGAACGTCCGCGAGGCCGCGGCCCAGGATGACGAGTGGTTCACCCAGGAGATCCTCGTGGAAGGCAAGCGGATCCAGATCAAGGTCAACGGCCAGACGGTGGTGGACTTTACCGAACAGCCGGATCGGCAGCCGGGTAAGGCCTTCACGCGGGTCCTGGCGGAAGGGACCTTTGCCCTGCAGGCGCACGATCCGGCCAGCGAGGTGCACTACCGGAACCTGCAGGTCAAAAAGCTGCCCTAGGCGGACCCGCCACGGTGGCCGATGCGGAGCCCCCTGATGATGGAATTCGATACGGTCCTGGTTCCTGTCGATTTTTCCGACGAGTCCGCGCATGCCTACGCCCGCGCCCTGCAGCTGGTCACCGGCTCGAATCCCCTGGTCGTGCTGCTGCACGTGCTGGACCCCGGCCTGGCCGACTTTGCCGCGGTCCACAGTTTCGGTTCGGCCGAGGAGGCGATGCAGACCATGCGTCAGCAGGCCACCGAGAAGTTGCAGGAGCTGAAGGAGCTGAAGCCGGCCGACGTGGATGTGCAAATCATGTTGTGCGAAGGCGTCCCCTTTTTGGAGATTGTGAAGAAGGCGGACGAACTGCAGGTGCACGCGATTGTGATGGGCAAGATCGGCTTGCGCGGCAAGGTGGAACGGGCCCTGTTCGGATCGACGGCCGAACGGGTGATTCGGGCCAGCACCCGGCCCGTGCTGGTCCTGCCGTGGGACAAAAATGCCTAGCCCCCGGGGCAGGACCGGGACGATGACCACCGCTGACCGCGAACCGACACCCGCCGACGAACCCGCGACGTTGCCGCTGGACAACGGCCAGGTGGCCAGCCGCCTGGAGGAGATCGCGGACCTGTTGGAGGCTCAGGACGCCAACCCGTTTCGCGTCCGCGCCTACCGCCAGGCGGCCGGCATCGTCCGCGGGCTGGACCGCCCCGTTGGGCGGCTGGTGGAAGAAGAGGGCATCGCCGGCCTGGTCCGCTTGCCCGGCATCGGCCGTTCTTTGGCTCAAGCCATCGAACACCTGGTCCATACCGGACGCGTGGCTTTGCTGGAGCGGCTGCGGGGCGAGGATGTGGCCGAGCGGGTGTTTGCCACGGTGCCCAACATTGGTCCGGAACTGGCGCGGCGGATTCACGAGCAGTTGGGGGTCGAGAGCCTGGCGGAACTGGAGGTGGCGGCCAACGACGGCCGGCTGGCCACCGTGCCCGGGATGGGGACCAAACGGCTGCGCGCGGTTCGCGAGACGTTGGCCGGCAGGTTTCGGCGCCGCCCGCCGCCCGGCAGCCATCCGCCGGAGGTGGCGGCCGACGCGCCGGCGGTGGCCGAGCTGTTGGATATCGACCGTCAGTACCGTCACCTGGTCCAGCTGGATCGGCTGCCCCGCATCGCCCCGCGTCGGTTCAACCCGACGGGTCAAGCGTGGTTGCCGATCATGCACACTCAGCGGGGCGGGCGGCACTACACGGCGCTCTTCTCCAACACGGCGCGGGCTCACGAGCTGGGCACGACCCACGACTGGGTGGTCATCTACCGGGACGACCACGATGGCCACGGCCAATGGACGGCAATCACCTCCCAATACGGCACGCTGAGCGGCCGGCGGATCATTCGCGGCCGCGAGGACGAGTGTCGAGCGTATTACGAAACCGAGGCAGCGGACGCACATGCATGAAATTCGGGTCGAGACGCTGGACCACCGGCCGGTCGGTCAGCAGCAGTTTGAATATGTCGAACGCAAAGGGCTGGGTCACCCGGATTCGATCTGCGATGCGGTGATGGAAGCGGTCTCCCTCGCCTTAGGACAGGCCTACCTCCAGACTGCCGGGCACCTGCTGCATTACAACCTGGACAAGGGACTGCTGGTCGCTGGCCAGACAACCCCGGCCCTGGGGGGCGGCCGGGTCGAGGTGCCGATGCGGTTGGTGTTCGGCGACCGAGCCACCCGGCAATTTGACCAAGGCACGATCCCCGTGGACGAGATCGCCGAAACCACCGCTCGCCAGTGGTTCGCCGACCACCTCCGCTTCGTCGATCCTCAGCAGCATCTGGTTTTTCAGAACGAAATCAAATCGGGCTCGCCCGAACTGGTCGACATCTTCGCTCGACAACAAATCGTCGCCAACGACACCTCGGCGGCGGTGGGTTACGCGCCGAAGTCCGAGGCGGAACTGCTGGTGCTGGCCGCCGAACGGTGGTTGAATTCCGCCGACGTCAAAGCTCGTTTCCCCGAAACCGGCGAGGACGTGAAGGTGATGGGGGTCCGCCAAGGGGGCCGGCTGCACCTGACCATCGCCGTGGCCTTTGTCGACCGCTTTGTGGAAGACCAGCAAACCTACGAGCGGCGGAAGGAGGAGGTCTGTCACGAGCTGCGGCAGCATCTCAATGGCGAGCTGACGCACCTGGACAGCGTGGAACTGCATTTCAACACGCTGGACCAGCCCGACCGCGGGCTGGCCGGTATGTACCTGACGGTGCTGGGGACTTCGGCCGAGAGCGGTGACGGGGGGGAAGTCGGCCGCGGCAATCCGGCCAACGGCGTGATCAGTCTGAATCGCCCCATCAGCAACGAGGCGGCAGCGGGCAAGAATCCGGCCAGCCACGTGGGGAAGATTTATAACTTGTTCAGCTACCAGGTTGCCGAAGCGGTCTACCAGGAGGTGGACGGGGTGGAGGAGGCGTACGTCTGGTTGTGCAGCCAGATCGGCCGGCCGGTCGAGCTGCCTTGGTTTACCTCGGCCGCGGTCGTGCTGGCCTCCGATGCGATCATCTCCGACGTCGACCGCCAGGTCCGCCAGGTGGTCAGCCAGCAGTTGGCGGGGATTCCGGATTTCTGCCAGCGGTTGTTGCGGGGCGAGCTGGGCGTTTGTTAACGGGCCACCGCGGGGGGCGGCGGGGGCGGCCGGCGAGGTCCCGGATACCAGCAGCGAGGGCATGGTGGCCGCGGACGTGAAACTTCGCCGCAGTCTGGGTTTTTGGGCCCTGGTCGCCTACGGGATTGGCGACATCCTGGGCGCCGGGATCTATGCCCTGGTGGGAAAAATCGCCGGCCTGGCCGGGACGTACGCCTGGGCGGCCTTTGCCGTGGCGATGGCCGTGGCCGGCCTGACCGCCGTCAGCTATGCCGAACTGGGACGCCGCTTTCCCCGCAGTGGGGGCGAAGCGTTTTTTTGCCAGCGGGCCTTTGGCTGGCCCGCCCTCTCGCTGGGGATCGGCTGGCTGGTCTTCAGTTCCGGTGTCGTCTCGCTGGCCACCGTCTCGCGGGCGTTCGCCGACTACCTCCTGGCGGCCTGGCCAGAGCTGTCCGCCGCGTGGCACGCCGCCGTGATCTGCCTGTTCCTGCTGGTGTTGACCGGGATCAATTTCTGGGGGATCCGCGAGTCGTCCCGAGCGAACATTGTGTGCACGCTGGTCGAGTGCAGTGGGCTGTTGATTGTCCTGGTGGCCGGCGGGCTGTTCCTGGCCGGCCCCGACGCGCCGCCGCCGCCGCCGCTCGCCGCAGGCGGGGTGGCCGCCGATGGAGATGCCGGCCTGGCGCTGATCATCCAGGGCGCCGCCCTGGCATTTTTTGCCTTCATCGGGTTTGAAGACATGGTGAATGTGGCCGAAGAGGTGCGGCAGCCCGAGCGGAACTTGCCGCGGGCGATCCTCACCGCTCTGCTGGTCGCCGGCGGCGTCTACATCCTGGTCGCCTGGGTCGCCACGCAGGTGGTCCCCCCCGCCGAACTGGCCGCCGCCGAGGGCCCCCTGCTGGCGGTCGTCCAGCGGGCCGCGCCGGGGTTTCCGTCCTGGATCTTCGTCATGATCGCTCTGTTCGCCGTGGCCAACACGGGCCTGTTGAACTACGTGATGGGTTCCCGGCTGCTGTACGGCATGGCCCAAGAGGGCTTGTTGCCGCGGTGGCTGGGCGTGCTGCACCCGCAACGGCAGACGCCCTACGCGGCGATCCTGGTGATCCTGGCCGTGGCCCTCACCCTGGCCGTGACCGGCACCATCCAGATGCTGGCCGGCACGACCAGCCTGTTGTTGCTGTTGGTGTTTGCGGCGGTGAACCTGTCGCTGTGGGTGATCAAGCGCCGCGAACAGGGTCAGGGGACCGTGGTCCGCGGGGCGTTGTGGGTGCCGTTGGTGGCCGCCGTGACCAGCCTGGCGCTGCTGATGGCGTTGCCCACCGAATCGCTGCTGCGCGGCGCGGGCATCGCGTTGGTGGGCGTTCTGCTGGTCGCGGCCCGCTGGCAGAACCGCTCGACCGCGGCAGGCCAGCAGGGTGGCAGAGGCGGCTGAGGGGGGCGTCGTAGGCCGGTACAATGCGAGATGCGGGTACCAACCCCACCACTCACCACTCACCAGTGGGTCTCGTGATACGGGGGACGGGCAGGAGTGCCCGTCCTACAAGCATCCCCATCCCAACTCAACCGCGGAGCGGTTGCAGCGATTAGCCGGAGGTAAGCGAAGCGCCACCTCCGGACACGCGGCCACCCCCCCCAAAAAAAATGCATCCCGAAGGGATGCCAGCGAGACGGGATGCGGGTACCAATCCCGGCGCGCCGGGATTCTCTCTTCTCTCCCTGTCCCGGCGCGCCGGGATTCCCTCTTCCCTCTTCACTCTTCCCTACGCCACCGGCGGCTAGCGCCTTGCCGCTCAGGAAGAACCGCCACCGGTGGCTAGTAGCGGAAAATGGCGGCCAGGGGGGTGTCGGTGGGCATTTGTTGGGCCGTGACCACAAACACGCGGCCGCGGTTTTTCAGCGTCTCGAACGCGGCGCGGTCCAGCAGGTCT
>CAYFZZ010000227.1:0-10512 GCA_964347545.1 uncultured Planctomycetaceae bacterium
GAGCTGCCAAACCGACATGGGATACCTCGCATCCACCGCCCCGGGTTTCATCCCCCAACAGACCAAAGCAAAGGACCCCGCCCCCCTGCTGAACTCCACCACCTCCGACGCGGAAATCGCCGCCTGCGACCTGGTGATCGAGGCAGTCGTCGAGATGGCGGATGTCAAGCGGCAGGTCTACACCCGGCTGGAACCATTGATGGCTCCCGACGCCATCCTGGCCTCCAACACGTCCACCATCCCCATCACCGAACTGGCCCAGGGACTGGCCCGGCCCGAACGGTTTGTGGGGCTGCACTTTTTCAACCCCGTGCGGCGGATGCCGCTGGTCGAGGTCATCCGAGGCAAGCAGACCAGCGACGAAACGGTGGCCACGGTCGTCGCTTACGCCAAGCGGCTGGGCAAATCCCCCGTCGTGGTCAACGACGGCCCCGGCTTTCTGGTCAACCGCGTCCTGCTGCCGTACATGAGCGAAGCGGCTCAGCTGCTGGTCGAAGGCGCCACGCCCAAGCAAGTTGACAAAGCGGCGAAGGGGTTTGGGATGCCCATGGGGCCGCTGAACCTGTTCGATGTGGTCGGCCTGGATACCGCCGTCCACGCGGGGCGGACCATGTACGAGGCGTTTCCCGATCGTGTCCTGCCCTCCACCCTGCCCCAGCTGCTGGTCGACGCCGGACGCCTGGGCCAGAAAACGGGGACGGGCTTTTACCAGTACGACAAAAAGAACCGACCGCAACCCGATCCTGCCCTGGACAAACTGCTGCAGCCGCTGGTCACCAAGCCCCAAAAGTTTAGCGACGATCAGCTCAGCCAGCGGCTGTTCCTCCCCATGCTGCTGGAGGCTACGCGGATCCTGGAGGAAGGCCTGGTCCGCGATGCGCGGGACGTCGACCTGGCGTTGATCTTTGGGATCGGTTTTCCTCCCTTCAAGGGCGGGCTGCTGTTCTGGGCCGATACGGTGGGGATCGAAAAGATCCTGGAAATGCTGAAACCGTACGCGGCCCTGGGCCCGCGGTATGCCCCCACCCGGCTGCTGAACGAGCTGGCTGGGGTCGGGCGTGGCTTTTACACCGGCCTGGGTCCTTCGAGCTGAGCTGTGGGGGGCGGTCTGGCGGCCGCCGGACGGCCCGCCCCCCCTAGCCAGACTTTTGCCGGGCCCCCGATGATGATGATCTACGGCCGAACCGAGCCCGCCTGCCGCCGCCATCCCTGGTCCTGCCGGCACCGACGACCCGCCCCTCCCGCCTCGGAATAACCTCCATGCGCCGTCCCGACATCCGCAACATCGTCATCATCGCTCACGTCGATCACGGCAAGACGACGCTGGTCGACTGTTTGTTGCGGCAGAGCGGTCAGTTTCGCGACAGCCAGTTACGGGGCGAGTGCATTCTGGACTCGCACGATTTGGAACGGGAACGGGGGATTACGATCCTGGCCAAGAACATCGCCCTCCCCTACCAGGGGGTGAAGATTAACATCATCGACACGCCGGGCCACGCCGACTTTGGCGGCGAGGTGGAACGGGTGATCCGCATGGCCGACGGCGCCCTGCTGCTGGTCGACGCAGCCGAAGGTCCCCTCCCGCAAACGCGGTTCGTGCTGGCCAAGGCGCTCGAATTCGGCCTCCAGCCGATCGTGGTCGTCAACAAGATCGATCGCGGCGACGCGCGGCCCCACGAGGTGCTGGATGCCACCTTCGAACTGCTGATGGAACTGGGGGGCGAACATCACCTGGAAGATTTCCCCTACCTCTTCGCCAGCGGCAAGGATGGCTATGCCACGCCCGACCCCGACGTCCGCACCGATTCGATGCAGCCCCTCCTGGAGATGGTCCTGGACCAGGTCCCCGGTCCCGACGTCGACCCCGACGCGCCGCTGCAAATCCTGGTCACCACGCTGGACTGGTCCGAGTACGTGGGGCGGATCGCCATCGGGCGGATTCAAGCGGGGCAGATCCGCCGGGGACAGGAGGTCGTGTTGACCAAACCGGGCGCGCAGCTGGCCCCGGCCCGGGTCGGCGGCTTGCACGTCTTCGAAAACCTGGGGCGGGTCGAAGTGGCAACGGCCGAAGCGGGGGAAGTCGTGGCCGTGGTGGGGCTGGAAAACATCGACATCGGGGATACGATTTGCGCGCCGGACAGCCCCCAGCCCCTGCCGCGTCTCCAGGTCGACGAACCGACGCTGGAGATGGTTTTCAGCATCAACAGTTCGTCCCTGGCCGGCCGCGAGGGGAAATACGTCACGACCCGGCAATTGAAA
Source organism: uncultured Planctomycetaceae bacterium (assembly GCA_964347545.1). Classification (GTDB taxonomy): domain Bacteria; phylum Planctomycetota; class Planctomycetia; order Pirellulales; family UBA7805; genus CS4-C045. Next base: position 2,260 of record CAYFZZ010000227.1, read on the forward strand.
TCCCGTTTGCTGAAAGAACTGGAACGGAACGTCGCCTTGCGGGTGCGGCCGATCGAGGGCAGCGACGCCCTGGCCGTCGCCGGCCGAGGCGTGTTGCACCTTTCCGTCTTGATCGAAACCATGCGTCGGGAGGGGTACGAACTGTCGGTGGGCAAACCGCACGTGATTCTTCACCAGCGGGAGGGGGTCTGCCAGGAGCCTTTCGAATCGCTGGTGGTCGAGGTCCCTGCCGAAAAGCTGGGCCCCGTGATGGAACTGGTGGGGGAACGCCGGGGCGGGCTGGAACAGATGACGGCTGTGGGAACTTACGTGCACGCCACGTTCCTCATCCCGGCCCGAGGCTTGATTGGCCTCCGCACCCGCCTCTTGAACGCCACCCAAGGCACGGCCATCATGCACCATCGGTTTGCCGCTTACCGCCCGCAGGAGGGTGAGATCCCCCAGCGGTCCAACGGGGTGCTGGTCTCGATGGTCCATGGCAAGGCGGTCGCTTTCGCCCTGGACGGCCTGCAACAGCGGGGCGAACTGTTCGTCGCCCCGGGCGACGAGGTCTACGAAGGCATGATTGTGGGCGAGCACAGTCGGGAGAACGACCTGGAAGTGAATCCCACCAAGGAAAAGAAACTGACCAACATCCGCGCCGCCGGCAGCGACGAGAACATTTTGCTGAAGCCCCCCCGCAAAATGTCCCTGGAGGCGGCCCTGGAATACATTGAGGAAGACGAACTGGTCGAAGTGACGCCGACCCAAATTCGGCTCCGCAAAGTATTGCTCAAACAAGCCGATCGCCGCCGAGAAGCGCGGCGGCGGGCGTGAGCGAAACGAAACGGGGCGCACACAAGTCCGGCAGCCTGGCGGGGACGTGACCGGCGATCGGGCGGCCAGGCGGTGGCTGGCGAAACCAGCCTTTCCCCCCGGCCGCGTCACCGCGGGGAGCGGCCGCTGGCGGAAAAAACGGGAAGGATGTGCCATGGGAAATGCTGAACCCACGACCTTGGTGGAATTGTTTGTCCGCCGTGCGCGGCAGAGCGGCCCGCGGCCGGCTTTGCTCAGCCGCCAGCAAGATCAGTTTGTCGCGGTCAGCTGGGAACAACTGGCTCGCGACGTGCGACACCTGGCCGCGGCGCTGGGCCAGCTGGGGGTGGGGCGGGGCGAGCGGGTGGTGCAGCTGGCCGAGAACCGGGCCGAGTGGATCGTGGCCGACCTGGCGATCCAGATGAGCGGCGCGATCCACGTGCCGCTGCACGCCACGTTGAGCGGCCCGCAGATCGCGCAACAAATTGCCGACTGTGGGGCCCGCCTGGCAATCGTCTCCGATGCCGCCCAGCTGGAAAAACTCAACCCCCTGGCCGCCGAGCTGGACCCGGCGCTGAAGGTGGTCACCATCGACCCGCTGGCGGACCCGCCAGCCTTGCCGATCGCAGGCACCTGGTCGACCCTCCTGGATCACGCATCCGAAACGGCCGCCGCGGCCGTCGAACAGCAGGCCCTGGAACAGGTCACAGCAGAAGACGTCGCCACGATCCTCTATACCTCGGGGACGACCGGCGAGCCGAAGGGGGTCATGCTGACCCACGCCAACCTGGTCTACAACACCCTGGCCACCGTGTCGGCCGTCGGGGCGACGGAAGAAGACCTGCGGCTGAGCTTTCTGCCGTGGAGCCACGTGTTCGCTCGGACCTGCGACCTGTACACCTGGCTGGCGACCGGGGCCCGCCTGGCGATTGCCGAGGGCCGCGAACAGATTCTGGCCAATTGTGCGGAACTGCAACCCACGCTGCTGAACGGCGTCCCCTATTTCTTCGAAAAGGTCTACCGCGGCGTGGCTGCTGGCGGCGCCCTGGAGATCCCGGGCACCTTGCAAAAGCTGCTGGGGGGCAAGATGCGGTTCTGCTGCAGCGGCGGGGCGGCCCTGCCCGAACACGTCGCCCGCTGGTTCGCCCAACAAGAGGTAACCCTGGTCGAAGGCTACGGACTGACGGAAACTTCACCCGTGATTACCGTCGGCACCCCCACCGCCCACAAGATCGGGACCGTAGGCCGACCGCTGATGGGCTTGGAGGTCCGCCTGGCGGACGATGGCGAGATCCTCACCCGCGGTCCGCATGTGATGCGGGGCTATTACCAGCGTCCCGAGGCGACCCGGGAGGTCCTGCTAGACGGCTGGTTCCACACCGGGGACCTCGGCCAGCTGCAGGAAGATGGTTTTCTGCAGATCACCGGGCGGAAAAAAGAAATGCTGGTCCTGGCAACCGGCAAGAACGTCGCCCCGGTGCCGCTGGAAGGCCTGCTGACCCAGGACCCGCTGATCCTGCAGGCCATGGTGGTCGGCGACGGCCGCAACTTTCTGGCGGCCCTCATCGTGCCGGCGGCCGATGCGCTGCGGGCGGCGATTGTCGAACGGAAGATTGCGGTGGCCTCGCGGGAGGAGGCCCTGCGGCATCCCGAGGTGCTGGCCCTCTACGTGGCGGCGATCGAGCGGCAGTTGGCCGGGGTATCGGCGCACGAGCAGGTGCGGCAGTTTTGCCTGCTGGACCGTGGGTTTACGGTGGAAACCGGCGAACTGACGCCCACGCTGAAACTTCGTCGCGAGGTGATCCAGGCTCAATTTGGCGAAGCGATCGCCCGGATGTACAACGCTGGTTCTTGACCGTTGTGGGGGGATAGGCCCGCCAGCGGGCCTACCGATCGCCGCTCCGCTGCCGAGGCCGGAACAGATCCCCCGCCTCGCGCAGCACGCGCAGCAACGGTCGCCGCCGCCGGGCCTGGGAGTCGGAGGCTGTCCCCTCCCCGCGGGGGGACCTCGCGTTGGCCACGGGGCGGCCGGCGGGAATAATGATCGTCACCGCGGGGGCAGCCGCCCCCTCCTCGTCCCCGGCGGGGGGTTTCAGGACCACCCGGATCTGGCCCTCCTCCTCCCCCGAACGCTGAGCCTGCGGCCGGTCCGCCGCAGATGCGGTGGTGGGTGTCGAGGGTGCGGGGGGAGTTTCCGCGGGGAGGGGTCGAGCGGCGTCGACTTCGGCCGGCCGCCGCAAATGGCCTGCGGTCTCTTCCGCCGCGGCGACGGGAGAGGCGTGCAGCTGAGCATCGTCGCTGCGCATCGCCAGGAACAGAGCCAGGCAGGCGGAGGCCGCCAGAAAGCCCACGACCCACCGCCGTTCCCAGGCCGTGACCGGACAAATCTCCCTTGGCCCCCGCATCCCCACGACCCACAGGCTGGCGGCGGAACCCAGCACAATGGCCACGAAATTGGAGAGAAACAGGACGGTGGCCCCCACCCCAACGCTCCAATTCCAGGAAACCAAAGCCAGCCCCGCTGTGGCCACCGGCGGCACCAGCGAAGTGGCAATCGCGATTCCGGGGATCACCGACAGCAAATGCGGTCGACCAAAGGCGTAGGCCGCCACCACGCCGCTGATAAAGGCCACCCCCAAATCGAGCAGACCTGGCGCACCCCGGTTCGACATTTCCTGGGTGACAGCCGTTGAAGATACCACCCGCAACATGCCGATCGCCGAGGCGGTCAGCAAGGCCGTGGCAAAACCGCGAGCGATCGTGCAGATGCACGTGCGTCCCAAGCGGCGATTGCCCTGCACGACCGATAACCCCAGTCCCAACATGGGCGTCATGAGGGGCGCCACCAGCATGGCCCCGATCACCACCGGTGGTGAATCGACGATCAGCCCCAGGGTAGCCAGCAAGGTCGCCAGGCAGATGAGGAACATGAAATCAAAGTCCCAATTGGCGCTGGAGCTGAGCCGCGCTACCAGGTCGCGACGACCCTCACGATCCAGCTGAGGAACAAAAGACTTCTTCCGCTGCTCGACAACCCTCAGCACGCGGTCGGCCAGCGGCATGGCGTGGCGGACCACCACCACCGTCGGTTCTTCCATGGCGGACAGCAACTGTTCGGGTACCGAAGCCGGCCCGCGACCCGCTTCCGGAGGATGGCCTCCGGCGCCGATCACCACCACATCCGGGGCTTTGGCGGCGGCGTACGAGCGAACCCCGCGGGGCACGTCCCGGTCCATGACCGTCTCCCGCGCCACCGTGTCCGCTTTGTCTTTCAACGACTTGCGGATGGAACGATCGACGTTCTTGGGAAGCACGGTCGGGGCGGTGGCCGGGGAGCCGTCTTCGACGTAGAGCGCGGTCAGCTGGCTGTGTTGAGCACCGGCAACGGTGGCGCCGAAATGCAAAGCGGGCTGGGCCCGCTTGCTGCCACTGGTGGCCACCAGGATCGATTCCACATTTTCGCTGTCGCTTTTGCCCGGACGCAACAACAGGATCTCGCAAGGGACTTCACGAAACAACTGCCGCTCAATCGCCACGTCCTCCTCGCTGTGACGGACCCCCCGATGCCTGGGCACAATCAACAACGTCACGCGGCGGGCCTTGATTTCCCTGAGCACCCCCTCGACCAGCTGGGCATAGTTCAACCGTTTTAAAAACACGTAGCGCTGCGAGCCCCCATCCCGTGAGCCATCCTGGCGGGAAGCTTGGGCGTCGGCTGGCTGGTCCACATCGATCACCTCCAGGTCCCCCGCCTCCTCCTGCAAGGCCGCCGCCAAGGGGCACCTGTCCGGCGGCAGTTCGGCCTTGGCCCGCTTCCGCCCGACAGCACCTTCCAGCCGCCGAGGACGGATGATCAACAGATCTTCGCCGCGGGCACGCGCGATCGTCGTCGACCAGCGGACCAGCCGCGCCGGCTCCCAGTTGTCGGGAATCACAATCGCAATGCTCATCCAACACCTTCCCCTCGGCCAACCGACCACCACCGCCGCCGCCGGCCCAGGCCACCGACACGAACCCCGCCCCCCAGGGCAGCGAGGCTGGGGCCGCCGCTCATGGTCCCCCGTGCCTGGTCCCCCGTGCTTAGTCCCACAGTGGGCTTGGCAAACTTGTTACCGCGGGCGACAGGATCCCTGCAGGAAAATTGTCCCCACAGGAAAAACCGTCTCGTCACGGAAAAAATCGTCAGCGATCGGGGAGGTGGGCCAGGGGCAAACGCCACGGGAGGCGTCCGTCCCCCTGCCCACACGCGCAGGGGACCCCTCCAGGCAGACGGCTCAGTGTGCAGGCAGGATCGTTAACACGACTATCTCCAGGCGGGACTTCCTGTTTCTTCAAGAATCAGAAAGCGATCCGATTCTAAACCTTCCCGCGTGGGGATGTCCAGCTGGACCGCGGGTCGCCAGGGGCGGTTGGCCCTGACCGCCGCCGCTACCGCCGCCCCAACAACGATAACCGCCCCAGCGGCTGAGAAAATCGCAGGCGCCAACACATGAGAATATCACGATGCGCTGATGGACAGCGGGTGGGGGCCGAGCGGGCGGGGGGCGGTGGTGGGGGAGGGAGAGGTGGGTCGAGCGGCCCTGGCGCCACTCAAGCGGCGTCGTCTGACGAGGCGGCGTTGGTCGGCGCGTGGTCGGTCTCTTTCTGTGGGTCGAGCTGTGGGTGGAGCTCCGGTTCTGGCTCGCGCGATTCTGGCGGACCGTTCAGAATCTGGTCCGCCTCCAGGTGCGCTTCGACCGCCAGGAGGATCTCTTTGATCGGTTTGAAGTCGTACTTGAAATCGTCCAGCACCAGCCGGGCCTTTCGACCGTCCTGGTCGTAGTGGACTCGAGCGATCCCCTTGTCCTTCCACTGTTTCTTATCGAGGCTGACAATTTGATCGTAGTATAGCGCCTGGTCCCAGCTGGTATTCAGCCCGCTCTCGTCGGCTTCGACCCACCGCCCCCAGTTGCGGACCAAGAAGTAGAGGAACAGCAGTCCCACCGGCGCGATCGAGGCGACCATGATGTATTGCATGGCGATATCGTACTTGGTTTTGGGCGGGCCGGGATCTTCCAGGGGCCAGCCGTGATCGCTGGCCACCATGTCCCAGTGCATCTGCTCGCGCTCGTCCATCAGCTCGTCTTCCCCCGCCAGCTCCTGGTACTTCAACGCTCGTTCACGTTGCTGGGGGTAACCGACCGAGCCGTCGTAGAGCGCCCACAGGGCGAACCCGGTGGACACCACGGCCACGGCGGCTAGTCTGAGCACGAAACCTTTCGCGATATGAGCTCGAATGGGCATCCGCCCTTCTCCCGCGAAAATGATCTCCAAGGTCGATGGCCACGACACCGTGCTGACGCGGCCCCAGTTCAAATATAGCACCGGGCTGGTCGCGAGGCGAGCATTCGTCTTCGCGCGGGGGGGGAAGATCCTGCCTGGTCTGGCCAGCGGGATCTTAATGTTTGAAGTGGCGGCGGCCGGTGAAGATCATGGGCAGTTGGTGAGCATCGCAGGCGGCGATCACCTGGGCATCGCGTCGGGAACCGCCCGGTTGGATCACGGCCGTCACGCCGGCGGTGGCGGCGGCTTCGATCGAGTCGGGGAAGGGGAAGAAGGCATCGCTGGCCAGCACGCTGCCCGCGGCCCGCGGGCCCGCTTTGCGGATCGCGATCTCGACGGCATCCACGCGGCTCATCTGCCCCGCACCCACGCCACACAAAGCCCGCTCGCACGCCAACACGATGGCATTCGACTTCACGCTGCGGACCATGGTCCAGGCAAACCGCAAATCGGCCAGTTGAGCATCGGTGGGCTGCGGCTGGGTCACCACCTGCCACTGGGCCTCGTCGTCCGGCTGGTCATCCGCTTCTTGGACCAACATCCCGCCGGCAATCTGGCGGTATTGTCGGCCGGCCGACGCGTCGCTCAGCGGACCCACTTCCAGCAGACGCACGCTGGCCTTCCATTTGGGCCGCGTGGTCAGGATCTCGACCGCCGCCGGGTCGAAGGCGGGGGCCACGATGGCCTCCACAAACTTGTCCGGTTCCACCAGCAGTTCGGCCGTCGCCGCCTCCAGCGGCTGGTTAAAACCCAGCACCGACCCGAAGGCGCTGACCGGATCCCCGGCAAAAGCCTGGCGAGCGGCATCGACCTGCCGGGGGGCCACGGCCGCCCCGCAGGGGTTATTGTGCTTGATCACCACCGCGCCCGAGGCGGGCAGCAGGCCAGCGATCGCCAGGGCACTGTCCAGGTCCAGAAGGTTGTTGTACGAGAGTTCCTTGCCGTGCAGCTGGCGAGCGGTCACCAGGTTGTTGCCCACCGCCTGCAGATCGGCGTAGAGCGCGGCCTGCTGATGAGGATTTTCGCCATACCGCAGCTCGGCGCGGCGGCTCAGCGCCAGCTGCCACGATTCCGGAAACGCGGGCGAGGCAGCTCCCTCGGCACGGGCCGCCAGAAACTCGTGGATGGCCCGGTCGTAGTGGGCCGTCCGCTGGAAAGCGGCCACGGCCAGGCGGCGACGCAAAGCGGGGCTGGTACCACCCGTCTGGCGGAGCTCTGCCAGGATCTGATCGTACTGCTGAGGATCCGTGGCGATTGTGGTAAAGGCATGGTTCTTGGCCGCCGCACGGATCAAGGTGGGACCGCCAATGTCGATGTTTTCAATCGCCTCGTCCCAGGAAACGTCCGAATCAGCGACGGTCGCTTCGAAGGGATAGAGGTTCACCACAACCAGGGGAAACGTGAGGATCTCGTGCTGGGCCAGCACGGCCATGTCGTCCGGCCGGTCGTGCCGGCAGAGAATGCCGCCATGCACCTTGGGATGCAGCGTTTTGAGCCGCCCATCCATCAGCTCGGGAAAGCCGGTGTAGTCCGACACGTCCCGGACCGCCAACCCCGCTTGTTCCAGTTCCCGCCGCGTCCCGCCCGTACTGAAAATCTCTACCCCCGCCGCATGCAACCCTTCAGCCAGTTCCACCAGCCCCCGCTTGTCGCTGACACTGATCAGGGCTCGGTCAATCCGGGGTGACGACATGGCCAGGGCGAGGTGAGGGGCGTGCGCGGGGTCGCCGCGGGGCGATCGACCGCACGAAAACTCCTTCTTTACGCCCTCGACCCGCCGACCGTCAAGAGGCCGCCGGGAACCAGGGCCGACCCCAAGGCATCCCGGCTGCAGGATGAGGGATGCGGGTTGCGGGATGCGGGGCGCGCGATGCGGGTTTCGCGATGCGGATGCGGTTACGGGAGGCGAGTCCCGGGATGCGGGATGTCGGGTGCGGGTTTCGTCATGCAGGGGACGGGCAGGAGTGCCCGTCCTACGAGCATCTCGATCTCCATTCAACCGCAGAGCGGTTGCAGCAATTAGCCGGAGGTAAGCGCAGCGCCACCTCCGGAGACACGGATACCCCCAAAAATGCATCCCGAAGGGATGCCAGCTATGCGGGTTGCGGGTTGCGGGGTGCGGGATACCGCCACGGG
>CAYFZZ010000228.1:0-2556 GCA_964347545.1 uncultured Planctomycetaceae bacterium
CGTTACCGGCTCAATCTCAAACCGTATACCCGTACCTGGCATCGTAACGACGAATTCATCCAGCAGGAGGGTCATGCCTACGACCTCTGCACCGACGAGGCCGTGAACTGGATCGAGCAAGTCCTCCGACCGCCATTTTTCCTGTACGTGCCGTATCATGGTGTGCATACCCCGTTGGTCGAGCCGGCAGAACGGATCACGGCGCAGACGCAAACCAAGGGGGACCGCCGTATCATGGCCGCGGCTGTGGAACACCTGGATCAACAGATAGGCCGCATCCTCGACGCCCTGGACCGCAAGCAACTGCGGGAAGAGACGTTGGTGATCATCTTTTCCGACAACGGCGGCTACCCGAACTCTCCTGGCGGCACCTATCCGGCGCCGGATGTTCCCTTGAAGAACTTCAGCTCCAACCAACCCTTGCGGGGACAAAAAACGGAGGTGTTCGAAGGCGGAATCCGTGTGCCGGCGCTTGCCCACTGGCCGGGTCATCTCGAGCCGCGCAAAGTGACCGCCCCGATGCACGCGGTGGACTGGATGCCGACACTGTGCCGGTTGACCGGGGCCGAGTATGATCAGAAAACTGGCGACGGGCGAGATATCTGGCCGCTGCTGGTGGGGAAACAGGATGCCGACCCGCAACGCGTTTTTTACTGGCGATGGGGCCGGGGGGGGCGCGTCGCATTGCGGCAAGGCGACTGGAAGCTTGTGCGCCATGGCGGCCCAGATTCGTTCCTGCTGTTCGACCTTGCGGCGGATCCTTACGAGAAAAAGGACCTGGCGGCGCGGCACCCCGACAAGTATCGCCACCTAAGGGGGTTGCTCGGCCAGCAACAGGCCCGGGACGCCCAGGGCCCCGCCCCCTGGCTGGGATCGGACAAACCGTGAAATTCGTTTTTCGCGCAGGGAACCTGAACATGAAGAAACTGGTCTGGTGGGTGGGATGGCTGGTGCTGGTGCACGCCTGGGCGGAGGGTGCCGAGCGGCCGAATGTGGTCCTGTTTCTGATCGACGATTTGGGCTGGGCGGACCTGGGGCTGACCGGCAGCACCTTTTACGAAACGCCCCAGCTGGACGCGCTGGCTGCCGCGGGGGCGTTTTTCAGCGACGCCTACGCGGCCAGCCCCGTCTGCTCGCCCACGCGAGCCAGTATTCAGACCGGCAAGGATCCCAGCCGGATGGGGATGAGCTACCTGGCGGGGTCGCGCGGTCCGATGGGACCCGGCCACATGCTGGTCCCGCCGCCCGTCGTCGGAAACATCCCGCCCGAGGAGACCACCTTGGCCGAGGCGCTGCGACAAGCCGGTTACACCACGGCCCACATCGGCAAATGGCACCTGCAGGGCCATGGCGAGCGGGGGCGTGAGAACTATCCGGACAAGCACGGTTTTGATGTGAACATTGCCGGGCATAACGCGGGTCAGCCGGGATCGTATTACTTTCCGTACCAGAGCCCGCGGCATGCCTGGACCAATGTGCCCGATCTGGAGGAGGGCCAAAAGGGGGATTACCTGACCGATGCCCTGACCGACCGCGCGATTCGGTTCATCGAGGCCCAGCAAGGAAAACCGTTCTATCTGAACATGTGGTACTACACGGTGCACACCCCGATCCAGCCGCGGAAGGACAAGCTGGAGAAATACCGCCGCAAGGCCCAGGCCCTGGGGCTGGAAAAGACCAGCGGCCAGGCGGTGCGGGACCATCAAAGCTGGACGCACGCTCGCCAGGACAACCCGCCGTATGCGGCCCTGGTGGAGAGCATGGACGAGAACATCGGGCGGATTCTGGACGCGCTCCAGCGGCTGGAGCTGGCGGACGACACGATCGTGATTTTTTTCTCGGACAACGGCGGTCTTTCCACGGGAGGCGGGCCGAAAATGCCCACCTCGAATCTGCCCCTGCGAGCGGGGAAGGCGTGGCTGTACGAGGGGGGGATCCGCGTGCCGCTGATCATCCGCTATCCGCGGGTGGTCAAAGGGGGAGAACGAATCGACCAGCCGGTGATCAGCACCGATATCTATCCCACGATTCTGGATCTGGCCGGCCTGCCCCTGCGGCCCCAGCAGCACGTGGATGGCGTGAGCCTCAAACCGCTGCTGAGCGGCACGGCGGCAAAACTCGATCGGCAGGCCATCTGTTTCCACTTTCCCCACTACCACCACATCAACACGATGGGGCCCTCGGGGGCGGTGCGCGAGGGCGATTACAAACTGATCGAGGTTTTTGAGACGGGCGGTGTCGAGCTGTACAATTTAAGGGACGACATTGGCGAGCAACAAAACCTGGCGGAGGCCCGGCCCCAGCTGGCCGCTGGGCTGAAGCGGATGCTGCACGATTGGCGGGCGGCAAGCGGTGTCCAGATGCCGACCCGCAATCCAGATTATCAAGCCGCACAAGATTGGCGGAAAAAGTGAGCCCACCAAAGTCCCCTCTCCCCCATCCTCCCGGCAAGCCGAGAGCACGGGGGAGAGGGTACCGGAGTCAGAAAAGATGAAACGAAAATTGCGGAACGCGACTGCTGTCGGGTTCGGTCTGTCGTGGCTGGTCACCCTGCTG
>CAYFZZ010000229.1:0-3249 GCA_964347545.1 uncultured Planctomycetaceae bacterium
GCGTTGGATTGCGGACCGGGGTGTGCCCATTCGAAACGAAGCGGGTGAGGTGTATCGGGTGGCCGGGATCGCTGAAGATGTCACAGAGCGGCGTTATCTGGAAAAACAGGTCACAGAAATCAGCAGCCAGGAACGGCAGAGAATCAGCCATGAATTGCACGACAGCCTGGGCCAGCAGCTTACGGGTTTGACCTACTTGGCCAGGACCACAATGAAAAAACTCAGAGAAAAAACGTTGCCCGAGGCGGAGGCCGTAGGGGTGATTCTGCAAGGCCTGCAAGCATCCTTGATTGAAGTCGGCCGAATCGTCCGCGGCTTGGCTCCGGTCGATGTGGATTCGCTGGGTTTGGAAGCCGCGCTACGCGAGCTGGTGGCAAATATCGACTCACATGCGCCACTGACGTGTCATTTCACCTGTCCCCAGCCCTTCGCCGTAGAGGATAATGCGGTGGCCACCCAGCTATTTCGCATTGCTCAGGAAGCCGCGAACAATGCCGTCAGGCACGCGGAGGCAGCAAACCTGACGATTGACCTTTGCGTCACGAACAAAATACTTGTCCTGCAAATCCGCGATGATGGTCGCGGCATGGATCCGAATGCTGATTTCGAAGGGATGGGCCTGGGGATCATGCGTTATCGGAGCGCTGTGATCGGCGCACTGTTCGAAATCGACAGTACCGAAAAAGGCACGACCATTACCTGCTCGCTGCCTCTTCAGTAACGACCTAAACAGGACGCCTGGGAAAAACCAGCAGGTCAATTCTCGGTTCCCAAGCCAGACCGCCAGCCCCCTGGGGACTGCAGCCCCCTGGTGCAGCCCCCTGGGGACAACAGCCCCCTGGGGACAACCGACTTTGGGGCCACCCAAACCGACCACCCGGGGACAACTGACTTTTAGGGACGGGACTGTAGCCACCCGGGGACAACTGATTTTGCGGCACTGGCTTAAATATCAGCTTGTGCAGCCACCCGGGGACAACTGATTTTGCCCGCAGCCACCCCGGGACAACTGATTTTGCCCGGCCAGCGTGCAGCCACTCGGGGACAACTGATTTTGTCCTTGCAGCCACTCGGGGACAACTGATTTTGGGCCACCCGGGGACAACTGATTTCGCTGCACTGGCGTAAATATCAGCTTGCGTGTATGCGACCGGTTCCATCTGGCCTAGCATCAACCTGTTGTACCTCATTTGCCTTGCTGTTCCTGTTGCTCCAGGTTGCGTAAACGAGTCCCTTTTCTCCGTCCGCACGATTTGTGTTCGAGGCCTCCTTGTCTGACGCGGTTTTCTCTGGCGATGCGGCGTATGCCCCAAACGATTTTGGATCCTCGCCCGCGTGGTCAGGAAGAAGCGGAGCGAACACGGGTTATCAAACGGGTCCCTGCTGAACCGTCCCACGTTGGTCCGAGGCTGCTTTAAGATAGCGATCGGGAGCCCAAATTTGACAGGCCCTGGCGCCGGGCTTATGCTCACCGCGAGCCAACGATCTGTAAGCAAGTGATTAGCAGCCGATTGATTGCCTCTGATTTGCCGGGGACAGGGGTCGCTTTTGAAGTTGGGGAAGGTGCGGAATGAGTGACGGAAACGATCAGCAACGACATACGGCGTTCCATCATACCCGCCCCCGGCGGGGCTCGGCGGAAACCGACGCATTTCTCAAAGCCGTTGTCAAACTGGGTGCCTCCGACCTGCACTTGAAGTCGGGTGAATCGCCACGGCTCCGGATCAATGGCAAGCTGCGAAAGGTTGACGAAGAACCGGCACCGACGGAAGAGTTCGAATCCCGCGTTTTTAATTTTTTGACCGCCGAGGAACGACAGCGGTTGATCACCGACGGTTCAGTCGACTTGGCATATGACTTGAACGAACAGACGCGGTTTCGCATCAACGTCTACCGTCAGGATGCCGGTATTTCTATCGCTGCGCGAGTCGTACCTCGGCAGATTCCTTCTTTGGACGACCTGCATCTGCCCCCGGTAGTTGCCGAAATTGCCGACGCGCGACAAGGCCTGGTCCTGGTGGCGGGTATGACCGGTAGTGGCAAAAGTACTACGATTGCCTCGATGCTGGAACGCGTCAACACATCCCGGCATGAACATATCGTCACGATCGAAGATCCCATAGAATTCTTGTATGAGAGTAAAAAATGTCTCGTTAATCAGCGCGAGATTGGGATCAACGTCAAAGACTTCGCCACGGCGCTCAAGGCTCTCTTGCGAGAAGATCCGGATGTCGTGTTGATTGGCGAGATGCGAGATGCGGAGACTTTTCGCGCGGCTCTGCAGGCTGCGGATACGGGGCATCTGGTATTCAGCACCGTGCATGCGGAAAGTGCTTCGCAGACGATCGGTCGGCTGTTGAGCTTGTTTGCGGAGGACGAGCATGCGGCGATTCGACAAGCTCTGGTGTTTAGCTTGCGGGCGATCATCACTCAGAAGTTGATCCCTTCAGTGGCAGAAGACGTGCGACGGGTTCCCGCCGTAGAGATCCTGCGGACCACGTCCATTATCCAGAAGTTGATCGCCGAGAGCCGGGACATCGAATTGGGAGACGTGGTTCGCACCGGTGATGTGGGGATGATGAGTTTTGCAGAATGTCTGGTACGCTTGCATCGTCAGCGGCTGATTGACGAAGAAACGGGTTGTCGGGCCGCCCCCAACCCAGAAGAATTTAGGCGTTTGCTAGCCGGTATCACGACGGCGCAAGCGAGCATTGTGCGTTGACGATCTTTGCCGTCCCGCGCCCTGTGGGAAATACCAGCAGGGCGCACGCCCTCGGGGACCGTCCTCGCGGCGCCCTCGGGACCGCCCTCGGGGACAACTGACTTTTAACCAACCACCCGGGGACAACTGATTTTGGGACCATCCCATCCTTAAGGACAACTGACTTTGAGCTCGGCTGGACAGCAGTCTGATTGACTTTGGGGAGGCAATCGCTGCGGTCCGAGGAGAAGCTCTGCCTGTTCTGGGGCAACTCAGCCCAAGTGGGCTGTTTGGGCAGATTGGAAATTGCCACCGGACAGCCGCCGGCGCCGACGGGCGGCCCGGGTCGGCAGCAAGGCGAAACGCAGAGTAGGATCGTGGCCTAACCGGCCGTCGTAGTAAACAGCTCGCGGAAGCGGCGGCGGGCGCGGAAGGGGCGTTGCGTCCGGCGACCACGCTGTTGTGCCAGTGTGGCTGGGAGGCCGGCCACCAACGAAAACAGCCGGCCAAAATCGCGGATCAGCCCGCACCAGGCCCTCGGGTTCACC
>CAYFZZ010000230.1:0-4038 GCA_964347545.1 uncultured Planctomycetaceae bacterium
GGCACCTTTTTGCCGCATGAATGCGCATCCCGCATCACGAAGCCCGCATCCTGGATCGCGAGGGAGCCAGACTCCGGCCCTCTGCCAAGAAGGGGTTAGGGGAAAGGTGGAAGAAAGAATCCCGGCGCGTCACCACTCACCACTCACCACTCACTCCAACCTCAATCCATCACCTTGGCGGCGCTGATCAGGCTGATGAACTCTTCGTTGGACGCCTTTTTTTCCAGCTGTTTGATCAGCTGTTCCATGGCATCCACGTGGTGCATGGTGGTCAGGGTGCGGCGGAGCATGGTGACGGCGTGGAGGGTGTCGGGGTCCAGCAGTTTTTCTTCCCGCCGCGTGCCGCTCTGCGTGATATCGATCGCCGGCCAGATCCGCCGGTCGGCCAGCTTGCGGTCCAGGACCAGTTCCATGTTGCCGGTCCCTTTGAACTCCTGAAAGATCAGCTCGTCCATGCGGCTGCCGGTATCGATCAGGGCGGTGGCCACGACGGTCAGCGAGCCTCCTTCTTCGAAGGCCCGCGCGGTGGCGAACAGCTTTTTGGGGATATCCATGGCCTTGATGTCGACGCCGCCGGACATGGTGCGGCCGGTGTTGCCGACCCACTTGTTGAAGGCGCGGGCCATGCGGGTGATCGAGTCCATCAGCAGGAAGACGTCCTTGCCCTCTTCGGTCAGCCGTTTGCAGCGTTCGACGACCAGTTGCGAGAGGCGGACGTGGCTTTCCACGTCCCGGTCCAGGCTGCTGGCGACCACCTCGCCACCCACCACCGCCCGGCGCATGTCGGTGACCTCTTCCGGCCGCTCGTCGACCAACAGCACGACCAGGTGGATATCGGGGTGGTTCTGGATGATGGCCTGGCTGATGTGCTGCAGCATGACCGTCTTGCCGCTGCGGGGCGGGGCCACAATCAACGCTCGCTGGCCCTTGCCCAGCGGGGTCAAGAGGTCCATCACGCGGGTGGTCATCGGCTGGGGGCCGGTTTCCAACCGCAGCCATTCCTCGGGGTTGATGGGAGTCAGCTGGTCGAAATTCTTGACGCTGGCATAGTCCTCCGGCGGCATGTCGTCGACCGATTCGATCTCTTTCAGCCGCGGTCCCTGTTGCCCGCGGCCCCCCTGGACCATCCCCTTCAGGTAGACCCCCTCGCGGAGATTGAACTTTTCGATCATCGTCCCCGGCACAAAGGGATCGCTCCGCTCGCGCTGATAATTGTTGTTCGGATTCCGCAGGAAGCCGTACCCGTTGGGGTGCAGTTCCAGGACCCCGCCGCCGGGGCCGTCCGGGACCGGTTCGCCATTGTCGGCCACGGCGCTGCCGCTGGGCTGCATCCCCGGACCGTACGGTTGCCCCGCTCGTCGCCGACCGCGGCCGCGATCACCGCGAGCTCGGTCGCCACGAGGACGAGTGCCGGTCTTTTTCCTCTTCGCCATAACGATCACCTTCAAAGCGTGACAGATTCGTCGCAGGCGGGGCCTGCGGACGAGCATGAATTTGGGGCACGTGCGCCCGCGAACGAAATAGATTTGCCTGCGACCGCCGCGAAAAGGCTCGCCAACTGCCCCCTCGCTCGGTCTCGCGTGGCTGGTGGCCCTGCCGAATTCCTAGCGGCGTTTCCGGCCGTCTGTGCGGCGGGCCGTGTTAGCAATGTATCTGGTCAGACCCATTCCACGGGTCTTCAACCGGGAAATTGTTTTCCCCGGCATGCGTGTGAACTGCCGGAGCCGGATCAGCGTCTTGACCTACTCGGCGAAGGCACTCGTTGCTTCGCGACGGTAACTGATTCTCCAGAACCCGTATCTGCCGGGAAAAATCAGAATCCCAAGTCGGGATGCACTTCCCGCCCTCACTTACCCCAGGCGGGACGGCCCAAAAGAATCTCTCGCGGGCCACAGCCGCAGCGGCCATTCAGGCGCTGCGTAAATCTATAGACATCATATAGTTGTTTTCGTCCGTGTCAAGGGTAAAGGTGGAGCCTTTTCCTGATAATTTGGGGGTTTTTTTTGGTCTGGGAAGGGCCAGGACGAGCGGGCTGGGGGTGGGGGTGGCCAGCGGGGTGGTAAGGTGTTACTCAGCATGAAGTTAGGGTTTGGAAGCGGCCCGGAGGGACGCCCGCGGGGGGCAAAAAATCGTCAATCTTTCGCCCGTCGTTAATTTCGACGCAAATTCTCCAGGCCGACCGGCCGATATAGGTCTCACGCGGTACGATTCCCCTTGCGGTCCCCAATTTTGAAACGGATGT
The DNA here is from genome assembly GCA_964347545.1 of uncultured Planctomycetaceae bacterium. Lineage (GTDB taxonomy): Bacteria > Planctomycetota > Planctomycetia > Pirellulales > UBA7805 > CS4-C045. The sequence goes on from CAYFZZ010000230.1 coordinate 2,243, forward strand.
CAACCATGAGGTCAGGAAGACAATGGCTGGTGTGCCTGCTGGTCGCGCTCAGCGGACCAGTGGCCGCTGCGGACGAGATGCAGTGGTTGGACAGCATTGACCAGGCCCGGCAAATCGCCGGCTCGACCCAGCGACTGGTGCTGGTCCATTTCTGGTCGAACAGCTGCAAGCCGTGTAGCCGCTTGGAAGAAGAAGTCTACCGTTACCCGGGGATCGGCACGCAAATCGGCGCCACCTACGTGCCGGTGAAGGTGAACGTGGACCAACACCCGGGGGTGCGTCAGCAATTCAAGGTCGAGTTTGTACCGACCGACGTGATCCTGGCCCCCAACGGCACCGTTATCGCTCACCGCGCCTGCCCGCTGAACCGCTTCGAATACATCGCCGGCCTGGCGCAGGTCGCCGCCTCCTATGCCAGCGGCACGGCCAGCCCCTACGCCGGCCTGGCCGCTGGCCGCACCGAGACTGCCAGCACCCCGGCCGCACCGCCGACGACCGGCTCGACCGCCGGCCTGGCCAACCCCATGCGACCCGGCTCGGCCGCTGACCCCAGCCCCGCCGCCGGGGCGACCAGCCCTGCCGGGACGGTTAACCTGGGAGACCGCTACCGGCACCTGGCCGGCAGCTGGAACCAGCCACCGGCTGGCGCGGGCAGCCCGATGCCGCCGGCCGGCGGCTCCACCCCGGCCGCTGGGGCCGCTGGGGCCGGGGCACCCCCGGCCGCACAGGCTCAACAGGCCGGCCCCGGCTATGGTCCGCCCGCCAGCTCGCCCCCCACCGCTCAACAAACCTCCGCCCTCCTCCCCTCGCAGCCCCCCATGGGCAGCGGCGGGCCGGCAACGGCGGGGGCCGGCGGGGCAGCCGCGGCCCACCCACCGCTGGGCCTGGACGGCACCTGCCCCGTGGAACTGGTCGACAACGAACGCTGGATCGCCGGCGATCGCCGCTGGGGAGCCATCCACCGCGGCCGGCTGTACCTGTTCACCAGCCAGGCCCACCAGCAGAAGTTCCTGGCCAATCCCGACTACTACAGCCCCGCCATCTCGGGCCACGACCCGGTCCTGGCGGTCGATCAACGCCAGCTGGTGGCCGGCAAACGCCAGCACGGGCTGTTCTATGACAAGCGGGTGTTCCTGTTTGCCAACGAGCAAACCCTGGCCCGCTTCTACCAAGATCCGCTCCGCTACGCCGAAGGCATCCGCCAGGTAGGCCCAGCCGCCGGGAAGTAGGCTCGGTGGTAGGGGCTAGGGGCTAGGGGGGCGCGAGGGCTTTCTTAGCGCCGGGCGCATTGTTTTTTCTGAGCGGTCCCGGCGCGCCGGGACTAGCCGCCGGTGGCCCAGGGTATCAACGTCACACAGAACCTACCGGCGGCTAGCGCCTCGCCGCTCAAGGGAAAACGAATCCCTGGCATCCCTCCGGGATGCTTTTTTGGGGGGGCGCGTATCCGGAGGTGGCGCTTCGCTTACCTCCGGCTAATGGCTGGCATCCCTCCGGGATGCGCGTGGCGGGTAGCGGGATGCGGGCTTCGCAATGCGGGTTGCGAGTTGCGGGATGTGGGATGCGCATTCAGCGCAGAGCTCGCTTTTGGCAAACCGTCAGCGGCAGAGGGCCGGAGTCTGGCTCCTTTTTCGGCCACCGACATCGGACCCCCGCGCAAACCCCCTCCCGAAAAAGGTGCCTGACTCCCTGGCAGCGGGATGCGGGTACCAATCCCGGCGCGCCGGGACCGCTCAGGAGGGACGCCTCCCCCTTCCTTCTTCCCTCTTCCTTCTTCCCTCTTCCCTCTTCCCTCTTCC
>CAYFZZ010000231.1:0-18237 GCA_964347545.1 uncultured Planctomycetaceae bacterium
GCTGTGCCGCCCGGCAGAATGCGTGCGTCGACGGTGGGCAGGTGGGTGTGGGTCCCCAGCACGGCGGTCACTCTGCCGTCCAGATACCGCCCCAGGGCTTGTTTATCGCTGGTCGCTTCGGCATGCACGTCGACCACGATGACCTTAATCGTTTTGTCGAGGTTCTGCAGGACGCGGTCGGCTGCCGCGAAGGGGCAGTCCACGGGTTTCATGAACACGCGCCCCATCAGGCTGATGATCGCTACCGCTTCGCCGGCCGGCGAGGTCACCACGGCAAATTCCTTGCCCGGCGCTTGAGCGGGGTAATTGGCTGGCTTGACAATGTTGTCCTTGGTTTCCAGGATCCGGTAGATTTCGCGCCGGCGATAGATGTGATCGCCCAGCGTAATGGCATCGATCCCGGCCGTTACCAGTTCGTCGTAATTGGCAGGCGTGATGCCGGACCCGGCGGCGGCGTTTTCGGCGTTGGCGATCACCAGGTCGATCCGTTCACGTTCGACCAGCCCCGCTACCGCCTGCCTGACAATCCGCCGGCCAGGCTTGCCGACGATATCTCCGATCAGCAGGATACGCACGTCCACCCTTCTCGTTTTCAGACCATTTTTCCCCTGGGGCAGGGCCCGTGGGGCATCGAGCGACCCTCATCCACGCGGATTCCGAAAACCGCCCTCGTGGGCGGCCAAAAATAACGTGCCATTTTGGGGGATATCCAATTCGAAATTCGAAGCCCGAAACTCGCCACGAATCCAAAACCCAAAGGCGCGCATGACCAAAACGGCCCGGTGCCGCGGCAGATGCAGTTTTGCTGATTGCGATTTGACATTTTAAATTTGTCTCGGATTTGGGATTTCGTGCTTCGGATTTCATGCACGAAACCCCGGCCAATGGTTTTCCGTGCGCCCCTATCTGGCCATTTCGGTGATGCGGGTCTCCCGAAAGACCGTAACCTTGATCTCGCCCGGGTAGGTCAACCGTTCTTCAAAAGCTTGAGCGATATCCCGGCAAATCTTGGCGGCCGAGTCGTCCGATGTCTCTTTGGCGCTGACCATCACCCGGACCTCGCGGCCTGCCTGGATAGCGAAAGCCTGCTGGACACCGTTGAACTGGCAAGCAATCCCTTCCAATTCTTCCATACGTTTAATGTACCGTTCCAGCGACTCGCGCCGCGCGCCCGGACGGGAGGCACTGCACGCATCCGCCGTGGCGCAGATCACGGTGTAGGGATATTCCACGCGAATATCGTCGTGATGGCCGAGGGCTGCGTGCACGACTTCCGCACCCTCGCCGTAGCGTTTCAGAAGTTCGGCCCCGATTTTGGGGTGCCCCCCTTCGGCCTCGTGATCCGCCGCTTTGCCGATATCGTGGAGCAGTCCGCAGCGGCGGGCCAGATTGGCATCCAGTCCCATTTCGTCGGCGATCTCTCCGGCGAGGAAGGCGACTTCGATCGAGTGCCGCAACACGTTTTGGCTGTAGCTGGTGCGGAACTTGAGGCGTCCCAAGAGGTTGATCAGCCGTTCGTGCAAGCCGTGGATTCGCACTTCGCTGGCCGCCTCCTGACCTTCGCGGAGGATATGAGCTTCGATTTCGGCTTCAGTATCCGCCACGATCTCTTCGATCCGACCGGGATGAATGCGGCCGTCGGCAATTAGCTTGCTGAGTGCGAGTCGAGCGATTTCGCGGCGCACCGGATCAAAGGCACTCACGATCACGACACCCGGCGTGTCGTCGATAATCACATCCACGCCGGTGGCCTTTTCGAAAGCCCGGATATTGCGTCCCTCCCGGCCGATAATGCGACCCTTCATTTCGTCATTGGGGATGTCGACGGTGCTGGTGGTCGTCTCGGCCGTATGCGCCGCTGCATAGCGTTGGATGGTTGTCAGCAACAGGTCGCGGGCCTTGCCCTCGACGACTTCGGCAATTCGCTTCTCATGCTTCGCGATAATCGCCCCCGTCTGCTCGGTCAGTTCCTGGTCGAGCAATTTCAGTAGCCGCTGGGTGGCCTCTTCGCGGCTGAGCCCGGTCAGCTCGTGCAGCGTCTGGCGGTGCATGTCCAACAGCTTGGAGAGCTCTTCACTGCGCCGGTTGGTGTCTTGAATTTTTTCGGCCAGCTTGCGCTGAGTCGTCTCCACCATCCGCTCCTGCTTCCGCAGCTGTTCCGCCTGGCTATCCAGGGTGTCCGAACGCTTGTCCAGCTCTCGATCCCGGTCGTGCAGGGCCCGCCGCTGTTCCCCCAGCTCAGCCTCCCCCGCCTTCCGCTGTTCCAACTCCAGCTCTTTCAGCCTCAATTCCTCCTCTTTACGACGATTGTCAATCTCCCGCTCGGCCTTTTCCAAAATGTTGCGGGCCTCCGATTCGGCATCCTTTTTGCGGAGGTGGTCCAGCAGTTTGATGGCCCCGCTGGACAACAAAGCAGCAGCGATCAATAGAAAAACGAGCAACCAGACGTTGATATACATAATTCGTTGCTCCCCCCACGCGCGGGCGGACTCCTGGTGCAGCGCCGCAGACGTCGGACAACATCCACGCAGCGGCCGCAACTCGGAAAATTGGGCGTGGCGCCTGGCGTGGCGAGGCAACGATCCCCAACAGGCTGGAACCACCAGACACCCGGGTGTCTCGTGAAAAGCTCTCGTCAAAAGCCTTGTCGGGTCGCAAGTCCGAATCGATTTATGCGCGTCGATCACCCTCGCCATCGTCCAACCTGCGACGGCGAGACGATGAGGGACGACAGCCAAGCTGCCGTGGCGCATAAGCGTGCATCGGACGGTCACAGCGGTGAGGCAAAAGAACCCGCTCAGCGTAAAGCGGATAGCAGGCAAATCGGCGGGCTACTATGCGGAGCGGAGAAGAGGTCACGCCTCCTGGCCCCCGCCCCGCTCTGCGCCCCCGCTCAGCCAGCCCTAAGGACCGCCGACCCACGAGGAATCGCAAAACCAATAATAGCAGCTGCATGGGAATCGCCTGCCCGAGACCACCGCTGGTCACAGTTCGTACCTGACAAGAATCCGGGTGATGAAGTTGTTTCCATGCCTGGTGCAAACCGGCTCACGCGCCGCCCGGCACCTTTTCAGTATTCTTGTACTCATGAATGTAACCGGAGGCTGGCGAAACTTCAACTCGCAAGTTCTACTGGGGGAAAGCCCAGTTCCCCCGTGGGGAAGTAGGAAGATTGGTCGATTTTTGCCGGTCTCGCTGGCCGGCGGCGGCCAGGGAACGGCGGGACCAGCGACTCCGCCGCGGTGATCATGCATTCTTTCGAAGAAAAACTGGCCAAATCGTGGCCGGCCGACCGGTGGCGAGACGTCTCGACCCTGGTGGCCGTCTCGGGGGGTGCCGACAGTGTTGGCCTCCTGCGGGGCCTGACCCGCCTGAAAACCGGGGGACGGGGGCAGCTGCTGGTCGGGCACTTTCACCACGGCCTCCGGCCGCAGGCGGACGCCGAGGAACGGTTTGTCCGTCAGCTGTGCGACCAGCTAAGGCTGCCCTGCCACGTCGGATACGGCCAGGTGGGCCAGCTGGCCGACCAGCAAGGGGATGGGCTGGAGGCGGCGGCCCGGCACAGCCGTTACGCATTCCTCCAGGCCGTCGCCGAACAGCAGGCCGCCCGCTACCTGGTCACGGCCCATACGGCCGACGACCAGGTCGAAACCATCCTGCACCGCATCCTCCGCGGTACCGGTCTGGCAGGCCTGGCCGGCATCCGGCGCGTGCGGCAGCTGTCACCAGCCGTCAGCCTCCTGCGCCCCCTGCTGGACTTCCGCCGCTCGGAAGTTCTGGCTTACCTCAGCCAGCTGCAACAAGACTATTGCCACGACGAAAGCAACCTCGATACCCGGTTGACGCGCAACCGCATCCGCCACCAGTTGCTGCCGCTGCTGGCCGACCAGTTCCACCCGGCGGTGGACCAGGCCTTGTTGCGGCTGGGAACGCTGGCCGGCGAAGCGCAAGCGGTGATCGACGAGCTGGTCGATGAACATTACGAGCGCAGTGTTCGCGTTCAGGCGCCAAATCGAGTTGTCATTCAAACGGCGCGATTACCGTCGACTCGGCCGTATATCATCCGCGAGCTATGCATCCGGATCTGGCAACAACAGGAATGGCCGCAGCAGGACATGGGACGAGCGCAGTGGGAACAACTGGCTCATTTTCTCCTGCAGCCGGACGGCGGTAAAACGGTCCTACCGGGCTCGATTACGGCAGAAAAAAAGGACGAGCAGCTGGTGCTGACTCGTCCTTGATGGCTAAACAATGCAGTCCGGAATCCCGGCGCGCCGGGAGTTGTTCGGGCCTGCTCCGCTGGTATTTCTAGGCCTCCGCACCGCCGATTGAGCCGTCGGCGATGGCTTCGTCCGCTCCCTCCACCGCGCGCTCGACGCCACCGATATCGACCGCCTTGTAGCCACCCCGAGATTGGAAATAGAGGAAGAGGATGACGTAACAGATCAACATGAACGTGGGAAAGAGCGCCATCTTTGCCAGCGCGTCGAATTGACCGGCCTTATTCGCCGCGGCCAGGGCGGCCTGGCCGTCCTCGTCCGTCATGCCCGCGGCCTTGTCGGGGTCAATGGCCTTGTACGCTCCTAACAAATAGTCCTTTTCAATCAGCACGACCTCGGCCACGGCCGGCGCGTTTGCTTTGAGTTCTGCACTGGCTGTGCGTTCCTGCAGAGCGCCGATGAAGGGGAAGCCCAAAATACCGACTGCAATCATGCCGATGCCCGCAATGGCATTCAACGTCAGCGCGCCACCCTTCGGACATTGCTCGGCCGTGATGCCCAGCATCGTGGGCCAGAAGAAAGTCTTGCCAAATCCGTACAGCGTGGCCGCCAGGAAAATTGTGGCCAGCCCGGCATTGCCTGTCTTGGACAAAGCGTAAAGTCCGGCGATGGCGAGAACGGAACTGACGATCAAAAGCCCGATCGGCGAAAGCTTGTGGACGATCGGCCCGGCGAAGAAGCGCAACACCATCATGATCGCCGACGTATAGACCAGCACCCAACCGGCGTTGAAACCGGCGGCTTTCATCGGCTCGGTCATTAAGCCACTGATCCAACCATCGGTGCCGATTTCCGTGGTGGCCAACGGCATCATAATAATGATCAGAAACGCCATCAGTGGACGCCCCAGACTCTGCGTATAAATTCCGAAAGCAATCGTGACCACGGCAGCCAATCCAAAATAGACGGCGGGAGGCCATCCAAAGACCTGGCCCAGTTGAGCGAAGATGAGTCCAAAACCTACCAGGGCGCCGAAAGCGCCAAACTCGGCCAGCATTTCACGATAGGTCACACCGGCCGCTTCCCGCTCGCTGACCGGGAATTTGGCACCGACCAGCATGACCAGATAAATCAAGGCCGGGATAGCGATCACACCCAACACCAGACGCCAGTCCCCCTCGGCCGCTGTGCTGGCCATGGCAATCGTGATCAAACCGCCGATGACCAGGCCACCCGGCCAACCCGCGTGCAGAATGTTCAGCCATTTTGTCTTGTCCTTACTGAACATTGTGGCCACCACCGGGTTGATAAATGCCTCCACGGTGCCGTTGCCCAATCCGAGAATGATGCTGCCCCAGTACAGCAGGCTGTAACCCTTCAGCTGGCCCGCTTTCAGCGCTTCGCCTTCCACACCCTGAATAGCGCCGTAAGCCAGCCAGGCCATCACAAGATAGACGGCATAGCATATGAAAGAGAAAAACATGGCGACCCGGTATCCAACGCGGTCAATGAAGAGGCTGAATACGATGATCGATATGGCGAATGGCCAAATGCCCGCGCCTTTCAGTTCGCCAACCGTTACCTTCTCGATGCCAAAGTCGGTAGGAAAGCGGACGTCGCACAGATACATCCGCGTAAAGAATGCGAACGATGTGGTAATCAGTGCGATAAAGCATCCCCAAAACACCAGCTTGTCATTCTTCGTATTCATCAATCAGTTTCTCCGCCGGGGAACGGAATTGAGGTCCGAGCAAATTCGCCGTCGATCGGGCCGTACGACCAGGGGGCAGGAATCGGGCTTCGCCTCTTTGACACTGTTGCCTACGCTGGCCGTGACAGCACCGCCGCCAAACTCGGCAAACGGATCGATATTTGAATTTCCGAGTATACATGCCGCGGTCCGCAAGTAAACCATTGTGGGGTAGAGATTTCTGGCCAAAGTGCAGCCCAGCCGGGATTCCTGGTTTTTTTCGCTGTATTTCCCTGTTTTCCTAAAAACGCGTCGTGCCAGGAAATCAGGCGAGGTGGGGAGGAAGGTGGGGATGGTCGAGCCGGCCTGCCTTGACCGCTGGCAACCTAAGTTCCTACTATCTCGCGGCTTATACACGACTGACCCCGACTCGTTCGCCGCGGCGTCGCCGGGGGGCGGTGGTGAAGCTTGCGCGGTAGGCCCGCCACGGGAGGCGGGAGATTGCGCGGATCAGGACGCGAAAGGAAGCCCGCCATTTTCCGTCGCAGTGTCAATCTGGCCTGGTTCTGCTTCAAGTGGACCCTGCTCGTCGGGATCGTCTCCGCCGTGGTGGCCCTCTGGTACCTCCGCGATACGCTCAACAGCGAAATTCGCGATCAGGTCCAAACGACGCTGGCCAACCACTTCACCCACCTGGACGTCCACGTCCAGGAGGCCGAACGCGTGGAGGGCAAAGGGCTCTTGATCCGCGGGCTGTCGCTTTCCGAACGAGCCCCCCGCGGTCCCCGGTCCGAATTGGCTTATTTTGAAGAAGTCTTCCTGACCTGTCGCACGGACTTGCAGGACTTGTTGAGCGGCAATTTGGAGCTGCGGCAAGTTTCCCTCCGCCGCGGGACGCTGCGGGCCACCCGCCGTCCGGACGGATCCTGGAGCACCGCTGCCCTCTGGCCTTTGCCCACCCTGGGCAAAGCTCAGGCTGTCACCCACATCGAAAACGGAACGCTGATCATCTTCGATCCGCTCAAAAATCCCTCCAGCACCCTCACGCTCCGCGAGATCAGCCTGGTGGTCACCCCCTCGGGAACTGCCTCTGGAGAGGAAGCCGAACCCAGCTTTCGCTTTGAAGGGTCTTTGTCGGGGGATCATTTTGGCCGAGCCGAGTTGCAGGGGTGGTGGGACGAGACCTCCCGGCGGTGGAGTGTGGGAGGGATGATGCACGATCTGTCGGTGTCGCCCGAACTGCAGGGTTCGCTGCCCGGCCACAGCGGCGACTGGCTGCGGCCGCTGGCACCCTTCCGTGGCGCGGTGGCGCTTTCCTTTCGCGCCGACGCCGACCCGGCGCGGCAACCGCATTATCACTTCAACATCCACGGCACGCTTAGCCGCGGAAGGATCGAAGATCCGCGTCTCCCCTACCCGTTGACCGATGTCCAGGGCACGGTGCGGCTGACCCAGGACGGTTACACGATCGAAAACATGTCGGCCCGCAGCGGGCGGACGGTGCTGTCGCTGAGCGGCAGGCAGGAGGGCTACGAGCCGCACAGCCGCTTGTTCCTGGAAGCCCGCGGTCAGCGGGTGGTCTTGGACCAGCAGATGGTGCAAGTCATGCCGCCCCACTGGCAGGAAATCTGGCAGAAGTACCAGCCCGCCGGCGAGATCCACGCCGACCTGAAGCTGGAATTTGACGGCCAGCGGTGGCGGCCAGAAATGGTGATCCAATGCGCCGACGCCGCCTTCACGCATTATCGTTTCCCGTATCGCCTCCGGCACGCCAGCGGCAGGATCACGTTAAAAAATGACGTGATGCATCTCCGTCTGCTGGCGTACGCTGGCAGCCAGCCGGTGGAGATCGAAGCCGAAATTACGCACCCCGGCCCCCGGGGCATCGGGACCCTGGTGGCCCGCACCCGGAACCTGCCCTTGGACGAGCGTTTTTATCAGGCCTTGACCGAGAAGGTTCGCCACACCGTCAAAGCCTTCGCCCCCCAGGGGACCATCGACGGTTTCGTCCGTGTCAAGCGGGATCGCCCCGACGCCCGCTGGGAACATCATTTTGTGATCGACCTGAACAAGATTGCCATCAAGTACCATAAGTTCGCCTATCCTTTACGCGATGTCGAAGGGCGATTGGAGGGGATCAACCGGCATTGGACATTCCACCATCTGGTCGGCACCAACGACACCGGGATCGTGACCGCCAGCGGCCAATCCGTCCCGCTCGAAGATGGTCACCACCTCACGCTGCGGATCCAAGGCGACCACGTGCCGCTGGACGAAGAACTCCGCACATGCCTCGCCCCGGCCATGCAACAGGCCTGGTCTCGCCTCCGCTTGCGCGGCCAGGTCCGCCTGGACACCCAGCTCAGCTACTCGTCGCCCACCAAGGACCTCCAACTGACAGTCCGTGCGGCGTTGGGGGAGGAGGGGATCTTGATCGAGCCCGACTTTTTTCCCTACCGCCTGGAAAATGTCCGCGGGCTGGTGACCTATCGGCCGGGACAGCTGGACCTGACCAACATCACGGCCACTCACGGCCGCACCCGCTGGGCGTCGCAGGGGACCTGCCAGCTGGGCGCCGACGGTTCCTGGGAATGCCACTTGCATCGCCTGACCGCCGATGGATTGCAGGTCGATCGCGACCTGTTGCTGGCCATGCCCTCCCGGCTGCGGGCCGGTCTGGCAGCCCTCCATTTCTCAGGGCCGGTGAACCTCAGCGGCGCCATGCGCTTCTCGCGCAGCGGGCAACCCCAGGCCCCCCTCCGCTCCAGCTGGGATCTTCAGCTGAACACTCACCAGGGCCGCATCGAACGTGGCATCGCGCTGGATCAGATCCACGGCGGCTTGCGCCTCACGGGGGGCTACGACGGCCAGCGGTTCGGCAGCCAGGGCTGGCTGGACGTCGATTCGTTGATGTACAAGGGCTTTCAATTCACCAACATCCGGGGACCGTGCTGGTTTAGCGACGATTCCATGATCTTCGGCGGGGCCGCTGGACCGGCGCGGCCCGGCCAGCCGCCGCAACGAATCACCGCCCGCGCCTACGACGGCGCCGTCGTCGCCGACTGCCAGATTGCCCTGGGCGATACCACCCGCTTTGCCCTGGACGCGCAAGTCGTCGATGCCGACCTGCGTCGGTTTGCCACCGAAGCCCTGCATGACCCCCCACCCCTGACCGGGAAGGTTACCGCCAACCTCCGCCTCCGCGGCAGCGATCGCGGAATCCACACTTTGAAGGGCCAGGGAAACGCCGTCGTCCGTAATGGTGACGTCAACCAGCTGCCCCTGGTGCTGTCCCTCTTGAAATTCCTCAGCGAAAATCCCTCGGCCCGCAACCGCTTTGACAACAGCGACGTCAAGTTTCGTATCGATGGCAGGCACGTTCTGCTGGATGAAGTCAACTTCTATGGCGATGCCATCAGCCTGCGGGGCAAAGGGGAAATGGATTTTGACCGTCACATCCGGATGGTGTTCCACGCCACGGTCGGACGCGATCAAATGAAATTGCCCGTCGTCGGACCCGTGCTGGGCATGGCCAGCAAGCAGTTGATGCTGGTCTATGTCCATGGCACCATCGATGATCCGCAAACCACGCGCGAAGCCCTCCCAGGGCTCCGCCGCGCCGTGCAGGAAATCGAAGCGGGGCTGACCGAACCGCCCCAGGAAAAATCGATGCTGAAGAAAACCCAGGACTGGTTTGATGCCGTGCGGCCGCAGAGCCCCATGCGGAGTGCCGAGCAGCCCTGAGGTGCTGGGAGCGAGGGAGAGGGGGAGAGGGGGAGCGAGGGAGAGGGAGGGCGAGGGGGAGAGCGTGTCCAAGCTTCGATTGCCGCGGTCAACGGCCAGGGATAGAATCCAGTCCGCCGGGTCACGGCCACGGGACCCCACGACACACGAGGATCGGATGCAGTTTATCAAGATGCAGGGCGCCGGCAACGACTACGTGTATGTCGATTGCTTCCGCGAAACCGTACCGGATGATCTGCCGGAAACGGCCCGCCAAATCGCCGACCGGCATTTCGGCGTGGGGGGCGATGGGTTGATCTTGATCCGGCCCAGCGACCTGGCCGATGCGCGGATGCAAATGTTTAACGCCGATGGGTCGGAAGCCGAGATGTGTGGCAATGGCATCCGTTGCGTTGCCAAATACGTTTATGAAGCCGGAATCGCTCGCAAAGACGTGCTGCATATCGAAACCGGTCACGGCGTGCTGGAACTGAAACTGGAACTTGACCGTGATCGCGTGAGGCGCGTCCGCGTCGACTTGGGCGAGCCCATTCTGGCCGCGGCAGAAATTCCCACCACGCTCTCCGGGCACCCGGTCGTGAACCAGCCCCTGGAAGTCGACGGCCAGCAACTGCGGGTGACCTCCGTCTCCCTGGGCAATCCCCACTGTGTGGTTTTCGTGGACGAGGCCAGCGACCAGCTGGTGCGGGGCCTGGGACCCAAAATTGAACATGCCCCCGAGTTTCCCCACCGGGTGAACGTCGAGTTCGTGGAGGTGCTGGGGCCCGGCGAAGTCCGCCAACGGACCTGGGAACGCGGTTCGGGCGAGACCCTCGCCTGCGGCACCGGGGCCGGCGCCGTCTGCGTCGCCGGGGTCCTGGCCGGCCGCACGCAACGCCAGATCGTCAATCACCTGGCCGGGGGGGACCTGGAACTGCACTGGGACGAGGATAACCACGTGTACCTCACAGGACCGGCCGAGGAGGTCTTTCGCGGACAGTGGCAGCCTCCCCCCGGCGGCCCCTCCCGCGGCCCCGCACCGTGAAGCACCGTCTAGCACCGTGAAATGGCTCAGGGCCGGCCTTCCCCGAGCACCGCATCCGCACATCCGCACATCCGACATCCGCCTTTCGAAATCCCCCCCATGCGCATCGCGACACCACTCTTGACCAACACGGCCGCCTTGGCCGCCAGCGGGCTGGTCCGGGGCTGGATGAGCACCCTGGACTTTCGCGCCGCGTACTACGATCCCAACATCGATCCCAGCCGCCCCCAGTGCCGCGAGCGCGGGATTTATATCTTCTGGCACGAGTACCTGCCCTTCCTCATGTACTTGCGGGGAAACTGCGACCTGGCGATGTTGATGAGCCGCCATCGGGATGCCGACATCCTCTCGCGGCTGGCCCTCCATTTCGGATTTGAATTTGTCCGCGGTTCGACGCGGCGGGGCGGCCAGCGGGCGGTACGAGACCTGATGCGGAAAAGCCAGACCCACCACTTGACCATCACGCCCGACGGGCCGCGCGGCCCCCGCCGTCACCTGGCCGCCGGCTGCGTCTACCTGGCCGCCAAGCTGAACATGCCGATCATCGCCATTGGGCTGGGCTATGACCGCCCCTGGCGGTTAAACACCTGGGACCGTTTTGCGATCCCGCGCCCCTTTTCCCGGGCCCGGGCCATCCCCAGCCCGCCCCTCCGCGTCCCGCCCCACCTGGACCGGGAGGGAATCCAGCGGTACGGCCGCCGCGTGCAGCAGATCCTGCGGCGGTTGACCGCAGAAGCCGAGGCCTGGGCCGCGGCCGGCACGCGGAAAGAAAACGAGGTCGTCGTGCGACCGGCGACGCGACCCTTACGAGCCACCCCCGCCTCCCTGCTGGAAATGCTCCCCTCCGGTCTGGACTCGGCCACAGGCGATCCTGCTCTGCATCGCGCCGCCTGAGAAACCGCTTGACATCTGCTCTCGCCGCGCTACATTAGCGCCATGACCATCCTGCCCTGGCCGCGTGGATGACAGACCCGCGGAGGGGGATGGGCAGTTCGGGACGATCCGGCCATGACCTGCCCGCGAACCTCTCCCGCCACGCCCCAGACGATGAACGTGTGGCAGCAGCCGGGCGGGTGGGCCGGGCGACGGTGGGGCCAGGTCCTCGACCTGCCTGGGAGGGCGCGGCTGGGCGGATGCCGATCATGAACGACGATACGCTTTTGCCTCCACCGCCCTCTTTCGCCACCGGCGAGGAACACCAGCCCCTGACCGTCACTCAGCTGACGCGGCAGGTGAAAGATCTGTTAGAAGGTTCCTTCCCCGCGTTGTGGGTGGTCGGGGAGATCACCGATCTTTCCCGGCCCCGGTCAGGGCACGTCTATTTCACGCTCAAAGACGACCAGGCCCAGATCCGTGCTGTGCTCTGGAGGTCCGCTGCTCAGAAGTTGTCGGTCGACCTGCACGACGGCCTGGAGGTCATCTGCCAGGGTGGGCTCGACGTCTACGCTCCCCGGGGCAGCTATCAAATCGTCATCCGCCGCTTGATGCCCAAGGGGGTGGGGGCCTTAGAGCAGGCGTTGCAGCGACTGAAACAGAAGCTGGCCAAGGAAGGTCTCTTCGATCCGGCCCACAAACAACCCCTTCCCCGATTCCCTCGCCGGATTGCCATGGTCACCAGTCCCACCGGCGCCGCGATCCACGATTTCCTGCAAGTTTTGCGACGGCGTTACGCAGGGATCGAGGTGTTGGTGGTCCCCGTCCGCGTGCAGGGTGCCGGGGCGGCCGAAGAGATTGCCCGCGGCATCCGCCTGGTCAACCGCTTGGCTCCACCCGTGGACGTGATGGTCGTGGGCCGCGGCGGGGGCAGTATGGAGGATCTCTGGTGTTTCAACGAAGAGCCGGTGGTGCGAGCGATTTTCAAGTCGCGGATCCCGGTGGTCTCCGCCGTGGGCCACGAAATTGATGTGACCCTGGCCGATCTGGCCGCTGATGTCCGAGCGTTGACACCTAGCGAGGCCGCCGAACGCGTGGTGCCGGACCGGGGGGAATTGAACGGGTTATTGAACAACTATCAGCGGCGGTTGCTGGGGGGGCTGCGCAGCCGAGCGCTCACCGCTCGGTCCCGTGTCGAAGCGCTCGCCGCGCGCCGCGTCCTCCGCCGCCCCCATGACGTGGTCCGCGACCGGCAGCGAGCGCTGGACGAATGGCATCGACGAGCGACGCGGGCCATGCAGATCCTCACCGAAGCTGCCCGGCGGCAGACCACCACCCTCGCCGCTCAACTGGAATCACTCAGCCCGCTCAGCGTCCTGGGGCGTGGCTACAGCGTCACGCGCCGAGCCGACGACGGCACGCTGGTGCGTGACGCGGCCACCCTTAAGATCGGCACCCAGCTGGTCACGCGGTTGCAACACGGCGCCGCCGTCAGCCGCGTCGAGGAGACCTTGCCGGACGATAACCAGTTGTGAACATCGTCAAGGGGGGCCGCTCGCCATGCCCCCCCCACCGCTCGATTCATGCATCTTCGCTGTTGGGTGGCGTTTATTCGCAAGTCTCCCGATTCGGTAACATCTTTTCCACCCGTGTCCGCGGCCAGTGAGCCGCCCGTTTTGGCCTTCCGGCCGCGCGGTGCTCCGAAATTTTCGGAGAAAGGTGGGGCCTAAATTTTTTTTTGCAAATCCCCCCGCTGGTGGTTTGACAGCACGAAGGGCTCGCGTAAAATCGTCATCTTGTTTTGGCTTTGTCCGACATGAAATCTGCACGGCGCCGCCTTTCGCAAACGCCGTTCTCCTAAAAATTATGTTCGGCCTGCTGGGTGAGCGGGCCGGGCACTTCGCATCACGAGGGTGCGATGCGACGCGCCAAAGGTGTGCGCCGATGGAGTCGTGCAGGAAGTGGCCTCCGGCGATAAGGACATCCTGGTCAAGCTTCGTGATGCGCTCGCGCATCGTCTGGGGCAGGAACGTTACCAGCTGTGGTTCGGCGCGCGGACACGGTTGCTGGTCTGCGACGGGCTGCTCACCGTGGAGGTCGCGACCGCCTTCTTTCGCGACTGGTTGCGTGCCAATTTCCGCGACATCTTGCGGGACACCGCTGGGGAAGTCTTCGGCAGCCCCGTCCAGATCGCTTTTCGCATTAATCCGGAACTGATCGACCAACCAGCGTCGGAGGGGGAAGCCGCAGGGCCTGCCGGCGGGTTACCGGTTTCGCCGCCGCCGGCCGGACCGGGACCAAACTCCGCCGCACCGCCGCGCCAGGCCCCCCCCGCCATTGCCGGGTCGCCCTCGGCAGGCCCCTCCCCTGCCGCGGTACCCGCTGCCGAATTTGACTCCTTCGCCGTAGGCCCAGGCAATCGCGTGGCCTTTGCTTCGGCGCAACTGGCGGCCGAACAGCCAGGTTCGGTCACGCCGTTGTATTTGTGGGGCGAGACAGGGGTCGGCAAGACCCATCTGCAGCAGAGCATCTGGTCGGCATTTCGGCGGCGGGCGCCCAAGTCGAACGCCGTGATGCTGGCGGCCGAACAGTTCACCAGCCTGTTCCTAGAGGCCCTCCACCACAGCGGCCTGCCCAGTTTCCGCCGCAAGTACCGTCATCTCCAACTGCTGATCATCGACGACATCCAGTTCTTCGACGGCAAAAAGGCCACCGTCGGCGAACTGTTGCACACCATCGACACCTTGTTGCGGACCGGCCGGCAGGTCGTCCTGGCCGCCGATCGACCACCCCATCAGCTGGACGGCCTGGGCCCCGAACTCACCTCGCGGCTGGTCGGCGGTAACGTCTGTCGGCTGGACCCGCCCGACATGGCCACGCGGTGCGAAATCGTGCGACGTTATGTCCAGCGGCGGGGTTGCCTGGTCCCGGACGAAGTGCAGAACCTGGTTGCCGGCCGCTTTCAGGAAAACGCGCGGGAACTGTTTGGCGCCGTCAATCGGCTGCAGGCCACCCACCAGGCCACCGGGGAACCGATCACGCTGGCCATGGCCGAAGAGGCTTTGTGCGATCTGATTGCCCACCGCAGCCGCGTGATCCACCTCGCGGATATCGAAAAGGCTGTCTGCGAAACTTTCGGCTTGCGCCCCGAAACGCTCCGCTCGCAAGGCCGAGCCAAATCCATCAGCCACCCGCGGATGTTGGCCATGTGGCTGGCCCGCAAACACACCCGCAACGCCCTCTCGGAAATCGGGGATTACTTCGGACACCGCAGCCACACCACCGTGATCTCGGCCCAGAAACGGGTCGACTCCTGGATGTCGGGGGGCACGCCGCTGGCGGTGGCCAACCGACAGTGGCAGGTGGAAGATGCCGTCCGCCGCGTGGAAGAAAAACTGCGAGCCGGCTAGCCGCGGATCGGTCCGCAGGAACCCGTTCGTCCCCAAGCGGTGTCGGACGTCATTTCCGGCGCCGGACCGCGTTCCTCCCGGCCCTGGCCCCATCCCCGCTGGTCCCTCAGCGGATCTTCCCCACATACCGCAGCAGCTGCTGATCCACCTCGGCCAGGCCACCAAAAAACCGCTCGAAGTCGGCGATCCGCTGCTCGGGCGGATCGTGCCCCAAGGGCTCCTTCCCGGCCAGCAGTTGCAGGTACTGCACAAACTCATCCGGGTGGTGCTTGATCAGGTAATACGTCAGGCACCAGGCTTCGGCGTACGCATCCAGCACCGCTTGACGACCCTCAAAACGGCTGTCCGCAGACCGTCCCTGGATCCGCCGATCGTCGCTCAGCAACACCTGCAGCGAATCGGTGGGGCGCGAGTTGCGGTAGGCGGAAAACACAGCCAGCCGACTGCGATTGACCGCTCCCAAACCGCGCCAGCCTCGGGAGCTCTGCAGATCCGGTGTCTCGAAATACATCGCGATCCCTTCGCTGACCCAGATCGGAATATCGGCCAGCCGGGTTTGCATCCCGCAGTTGAAGGCGATCTGGTGCGTCGCCTCGTGAATAATCGTGGCCACCAGACTGGCCGCCTCGGGGCGCGAGAGCACGCGATTGATTTCCACGCTCTTCCGCACCCGCCCGTTCAAAGACGCCACCGCCTGCGCGCCGGTCAGATCGTACATCGCCACCCGATTGGTCATCAGGTTGTAGTATCCCACAATCGAGTCGACGGAGGTTCCCAAGTCGTCCGCCGCATACTGCCGGTAAGCCTGTGCGCTGGAAAAAACAATCGCCACCAGAGGTTGGGTGGGCTGCTTGAGCTCCATTCCCCGCCGATCCCAAAAGTTATGAAACGCGCGAAACAGACGCTCGAACAAGGCGCCACACCATTCGGCATAGGCCGTGGAAGTGTTGTAGCAGATCACATAATGAGCGGTGGTATGCACCTGGAAGCCGTCGGGTAGCTGGTCCAGCAGGGACGCCGCCAGTTGGTCGGCATCCAAGGGAACATACGGCAGGCGGTCCTGTTCCCGCTCCAGGATCTCGTCCGGTTGGGCCGTCCACATCCGTCCGGCACGATCCTCAATCAACACTCCGCCATCCGCAGCCTCCACCACCACCCGCCCGCTGACCCGCACCTGTTGGCGGTCTTTTTCCAACACAAAGTGCTCAGCCCCCCACGCCGCATTGCCCACCGCCAGGCAGGTCCCCACCGCCGCCAGGCGCATTCCCACTGCCGCCAGGCAGGCGACCCTGCCTTTCCCCACCCCGCGTCCCCCGCGCTGGACACAGCCACCTCTCACGCCCATGGCCTCTTCCCCTTCCTCTCGTCCCGGGAACTCTATCATACCAAACCCCGCCCCGCGCCCCCGACCTGCCGTTGCCAGACGGTCAGGAGGCCCAGCACCAGGGTGGTCAGCGCGGCGAAGAGGCCCAGCAGCGCCAGGCAGGCGCCACAGACCTGGTCGTAAGCCCCGCTGTGCAAGCGATCAAAGATCCGATTGGCCAGGGTGCCCTGTCCGGGGACCTGCACCAACTGGCTGGCCGACAAGTCCCCCAGGGCCAGCATCAGCACGACCAGCCAGGTGACGGCCAGGGCGGGCCAGCGGGCAGGCAGGGCGATGCGGATCAGCCGAGTCCATGGCCCGGCACCTTCCTGGCGAGCGGCATCCAGGATGCTGGTCGGCAGGCTCCGCCAGGCATGCCACAGGATCAACGTGGCCAGCGGCAACGTGCGTAGGGAAATGGCCAGCGTGGGAGCGGCCAGCGAATCGTAAACCCCCGGAAAACCGCTCAACAAACGAATCACCGCCACGCCCCACAGCGGTCCGGGTACCGCCAGGCCGCAGGCCACGATCAGGTAGACCGCCGCCGCCGGCCCGCGACCGGCTCGCCCCCACCAGGCCAACCCGGTGGCCACCACCAGCACCAGGCTGGCGGTGCCCACCCCCACGATCAGGCCGCACACCAGCTCTTCTCCGAACTGGTCCAGCGACTGGACGAAGACCATTTCCAGGAATTTGGACATCTGCCAGCGGCGGATCGGCTCGCCCTCGGCCGTCAGCCACATTTCCGCACCTGCCCGATAGATTAAATTCGCCAAGGGCACAGCCCACAACACGACCAGCACGACCGCCGTGAGGGCAAACAGCGGCCAGCGCCAGCGTCCCAAGGGAAAGTCGCTTGACGGCCGCAGGGCGGGCTGGTCCGCCCGCGGCATGAGTCGCCAGCACAGCAGCAGGGCGGCGGCGACCAGCAAACCGGTGATGACCATGCCGGGCAGCAACTGCAGCGCGGCGGTATCCATGTCGGCCGTGGCGGCGTGAGCCAGGTACAGCTCTTCGGCGTAAGTCCGCACGCGAAACAGGTCGGTTACGGTCATTTCTCCGGCCGTGACAATGGCGACCCACACCGCGGCCAGCAGGATCGCCCCAGCCGCCTGCCGCAGGGTGACCTTCCACAACACCTCCGCCGCCGACCCGTCCAGCAACGCCTCCTCCTCCAGTTCGCGGGGCACGCTTTTGACGCCCACGGCCACCAGCAGCGTGACCCAAGCCACCCCGCTGACCGCGTGGACCCAGATGGCGCCGCGCATGCCCTGCAGCAACTCGTACCCGCTGGCCAGCGTGTACCAGCCCTGCATGCCGAAGCCGGCTTGCCAGGCCCCTGTCTGGAGGTACAGCGGCACCAGCCACAAAAGTGCGATCAGGAACAGGACCCCACGACGGCCCGGCAGGTTGGTGCGGCTGATCAACAGCGCCAGAAAGACGCCGATCGGAAGGCTAATCGCCAGCGTACCGGTGACCAGGACGAACGTGTTAAGGATCACGTGGTGGGACGTCCCTAATGCTGGTCGCCGCCCAACAGTTTTTCTTCCACCTTGTCTGCCTGCCAGGCCACAGCGGTTAATACGCGAGTGATTTCCAGGGGGTCCACGGTCTCGGCCAGCTGATTGGCCTGGATGACCACCTGCAGGCCACTCTCGGAGTCGGCGACTGCGAAGGCGCCATGGACCAGCTGCGTGTTGTATCGCAACAGCTTCATGGCGTTTTTCTCGGTGGCCGGTCCGCAGACCGACGTGTACTTAATGAGGGCATGACCTTCTTGATCTTGCGCATCGAAACGGACCTGCACCCGTTGTTTACGGAGCGCCCCGACGGGAACGTCGATGCCCCACACATCGCCCGCCTCGGTGATCGCGTAACCGGCCGCTTCGGCCACGGCCCGGACCAGCGCCCGT
>CAYFZZ010000232.1:0-4994 GCA_964347545.1 uncultured Planctomycetaceae bacterium
TCAGGACGACAGCGGGGACAACTGACTTTTCACCCCCCAACCTGACCAAAGCATCATGTCGATCCTGTTGATCCTGTCAAAATTGAACAACTCGACAGCGGGGACAACTGACTTTTCACCCCCCCAACCTGACCAAAGCATCATGTCGATCCTGTTGATCCTGTCAAAATTGAACAACCGTGCCGCCCGAAAACGTGCCTGACTCCCTGGGAGCGGACCGAGGGGGGCACAACCGGTACAGGCCGTACGACCGGTGGGGCGGGGGCGAGCTAGATTTAGAGAGCAGCGAACGGGGGGGCGGTTTGGCGGGGCCGGGTTGTGCGAGGCCAGGCAGGTTTTCAGAGAGGAGCGGGGGGTGGTTCACGCGGGGGCAGGGAACTTTTCCGGGGCCGTAGGGGCCGGTGGCGGTGAGCGGGGTGCCGAGTGGGCCGCTCCGCGCGGCGCGATCCGCGTCGTCTGCCTGTCGCTGCTCTTGGCCCCCTGGACCGTCGACGCGGCACGCATCCTCGTGCAGGGCTGGGAAACCGCGCTGACCCCGGTCCCGACCTGTCTGACGGAACTGCACATTGCCCACGGCATGCAACAGGTCGCGGAGGGGGCGGCCTTGTACCCGGTCGTGGACGGACTGCCCTACACCTTTCATCTGTACCAGCCCTTAACCTACCTGCCGGCGGGCTGGGCCGCCGGCTGGCTGGACGGGGACTTCGACTGGCTGCTGATCGCCGGCCGCGTCCTCCCGTTCGGCAGCATGTTCGGCCTGTTGCTGGTCCTGGCGTACGACGCCTATCGCCAGACGGGCCAGCGATGGGCCGCGGTGACCTGCGTGTTGATGGTGCTGTTCTATCACAGCTCGACGCTCACCGATTTCTTTCGCAATCGGCCCGAGACTCCGGCGTTGTTGATGACGATCGGCGGTTGGGTGGTGGTCCAGCGGCGGCCGCGGGGTTGGCCGTACCTGGCGGCGATCCTGTTTGTGGCCGGGCTGGCGTTCAAACCCACCTTTCTGGCCGCTCCGGTGGCCTGCGGCGTGCAGTTGTGGTGGCAGGGCCAGCGGCGAGGACTGGCACAGCTGACCGCGAGCTGTCTGTTGTTGAGCGGCGGGGTGGTGGCCGGTTCCTACGGCTGGCTGGGACAGGGCTACTTCCAGCACACCGTGGGGGCCATGCAGGCCTGCCCGATGAATCCGCTCGCCGCCGCACAACACTTTTTTCCCATACTGATCCACGGCCATTGGGGGATGCTGTTTCCGGCCACGCTGGTGGCCGCCGGATGGCTGGCCGTGCAGGGCCGGGCCCGGCCCCTGCTGCTGTACCTCGTCCTCTGCCTGCTGGCGACCTGCCTGGCTCAGGGCAAGCAGGGGGCCGACCTGCACTATCACGCGGAACTCTCCCTGCTGATGGTCCTGACGGTTGTCGTCGGCTTGGGGGACATGTTCCGCGTGCGGACCGTGCTGGCCTGGGCCCCGCTGCTGTTGCTGTTGGCCGGGACCTGGATGCCCCTCTTTCAGTTCGGGGTGGGATGGAACCAGCTGTCGCATCAGCGGATCGTGCGACCCCCGTTTGCCTATCCCGGACCGCCGGTGTCGGCGGCGGAGGGGCAAGCGGAACGTTATCGGGAGTGGCGGGGGGAGGCGTTGATCTTGAGCGACGAGCTGGCGGTCCGCGTGGGCCAGCCGGTGGTCTACGACTGGTACGCTCTGCAAATCCTCTTCGACGTCGGCCATCTCGACTTTGATCCGCTGCGGGAGGCGGTTCAGCAGCGGCGGTACGCGGTGATTGTCTGTCCCGCGGGTGCCGAGGATCGGTGGAGCCGAGCGGTGCAGGAGGCGGCCCTGGCCAGCGGTTACCGCCGCAGCACGACGCCAGCGGGGCTGGTCGAATTCTGGCGGTAAGCGACGCGGGCGTGGCGCTGGAAGTGGGCGACGTGGGGCAGGCACGGGCTGGTCCGCAGGGCTGGGATGGTCCATCCGCTGTCGGTCGGCACGGGTCGCGGCTATAATCGCGTGCCGAGGCAGGGACCTGGTCCAGCGTTGGGGGAACATTTTCATGTGGCGACTGTTGCGTGTCTCGTGTCTGGCAGGGATCTGGTGGCTGGGAGGTCGAGCGATGGCGGTCGAGCTGAAGGTGGGCGACGCGGCCCCGCCGCTGAAACTGGTCGGATCGGATGGCCAGACCTATGACCTGGCAGACTACCGGGGCCGGCAGGCGGTGGTGATTGCCTGGTTCCCCAAGGCATTCACCGGGGGCTGAACGGCCGAGTGCGAGTCGCTCCGTGCGGGCGGCGAGGAGCTGCGGAAGTTTCAGGTCGCGTATTTTGCTGCCAGCTGTGAAACGGAGGAGACGAACCGAAAGTTCGCCGCGTCGTTAAAGCTGGACTATCCCATCCTCAGCGACCCCGATCGCCAGGTCGCTGTGGCCTACGGCCTGGTGGCCGACGCGGACGGTTTGCCGCGACGGTGGACGTTTTTTATCGGCCGCGACGGGAAGATCCTGCACATCGACAAGGCGGTTGATACGCGGACGCACGGGGCGGACTGTGCGGCGAAGCTGGCCGAGCTGGGGGTGGCGGCGGCCGAGCGGTAGGGGATGTGGGCCGTGCCGGCCGGTGGGCGTTATTTCAGCAGAGCTTCGAATGCTTGTTCGTCCAGCACGGGCACGCCCAGCTGGCGGGCCTTGTCCAGCTTGCTGCCCGCCTTCTCGCCGGCAATGACGTAATCGGTTTTTTTCGAGACGCTGGAGGCGGGGCGGCCTCCGTGGCGGGTGATCAGGTCGTGCATTTCCTCGCGGGTGTGGCGCTGCAGCGTGCCGGTCACGACCAGCGTCTTGCCGGCCAGCCGTCCGCCGGTCTTTTTCCGCGGCAGGGTCTCCGCTTCGGTCTGCACGCCCAGGGCCGCCAGTTCGTCGACCAGCCGGCTGCCGTAGTCGCTGTGCAGAAAGTCGTGCACGCTGCGGGCGATGATCTCCCCAATCTCGTCAATCTCGCTCAACTCCTCCACCGTCGCTCGTCGCAACGCGGCCAGGTTCCCGTAGCGGTCGGCCAGGACGGCGGCCACCCGCCGGCCCACGTGCCGGATGGCCAGGGCGTTCAGCAGGCGGGCCAGCCCGCGGTGCTTGCTGGCCTCGATCCCCGCCAGCAGGTTCTGGGCCGACTTGTCGCCCATCCGCTCCAGCCCGGCGACCGCTTCCAATGGCAGCCGGTAGAGGTCGCCATAGCCGGAGACGAGGCGGGTGTCGACCAGCTGGTCCACCAGCTTTTCCCCCAGTCCTTCGATGTCCATGGCGTTGCGGCTGGCGTAGAAGCGGATGCGTTCTTTGAGTTGAGCGGGGCATTGGAGGTTGGGGCAGCGGATGTAGACTCCCCCTTCGTCCCGGACCAGTGTCCGGTGGCATTGGGGGCAGTGGGTGGGAAACTTGAATTTTCGCAAGCTCCCTTTTCTTTCATGTTTTTCCACCCGCACGATGTGGGGGATGATCTTGCCGGCCTTTTCCACGACTACCACGTCCCCCACGCGGACATCCTTCCGCTGGATTTCATCCGCATTGTGCAGGCTGGCTCGACTGACCGTGGTCCCTGCGATTTCCACCGGTTCCAGTTCGGCCACGGGGGTGATGGCCCCGGTCTTGCCGACCTGGACGTTGATGGCCTTCAGCCGGGTGATGGCCTCGTATTTTTCGAACTTGTAGGCGATCAGCCAGCGGGGGCTTTTGGAGGTGGCGCCCAGCCGCTGCCGCTGGTCGAAGTCGTTGACTTTCAGGACCAGGCCGTCGACTTCAAAATCGAGCTCGTGCAGTTCCGCCACCAGGGTATCGCAGTGGTCGATGGCCGCATCCAGGCTGGCGAAGGCTTGGACCAGGGGGGTGGGGGGCAACCCGTAGGAGGCGATTTCGGCCAGAAAATCGACCTGGTTGGTCGCCCGAACGCCTTCGCAATAGCCCGCGCCGTGGCAGAAGATGTGCAAGGTGCGGGTGGCCGAGATGCGGGGGTCCAGCAGCCGCACAATGCCGGCCGTCGCGTTGCGGGTGTTCTTGTAGAGCGTTTCCCCGCGGCCCTGCAGCGTCTGGTTGAGGGCCACCAGATCCGAGTTGGTCATGTAGACTTCGACACGGACCTCCAACACGGCGGGCAGATCTTTGCCCGTCAACCGCAGGGGGACGTCGCCGATGGTCCGGATGTTGTGCGTCACGTCGTCCCCCACGACGCCATTGCCTCGCGTGAGGGCCTGGACGAGAACGCCTTGTTCGTAGATCAGCGAAGCGGCCACGCCGTCGATTTTCAGTTCGACGATCCACTCCACCGGCTCGCCGCGCAACAGCCGATCGGTCCGTTCGCCATACTTCCGCAGCTCGTCCACACTGTACGTGTTGTCGATCGACAGCATGGGCACACGATGGCGTGCCTGTTGCAGATGATCGACCGGCGCATCCCCCACCCGCTGGGTGGGGCTGTCGGGCGTGATCTGTTCCGGATGCTTCTCTTCCAGCTTTTGCAGTCGCTGCAGCAAGCGGTCGTATTGCAGGTCGCTGATGACCGGCGCCGCCTCCACGTAGTATTTCCGGTCGTGGTAGCGGATTTCCTCGCGCAGACGCTCGATCTCGTCGGCCGGTTTCATGGCAGGGGCGGGGTCCAGGGGAGGGGAAGCGCGAGTTGGTGAGCGGGGGAGGAGGGCCACACCCGGCCGCTCGACCCTCGACCCGCCACACATCGCGCTCTTCTACCCGGCGCATTCGGGTAAGACTTTGACGGGCGTTCCCTCGGGGATGTGGGGGACCATGCACAGAAACTTCATGGTCGTGGGGCCGGGGTTGCGAAACTGGTGGACATCGTCCGGGGCGACGTAGACCACGTCGCCGGCTTTGAGCGGTCGAGCTTGATCGCCTTCGATCACTTCGCCGGCCCCTTCCAAAACATAGATCTCGTGTTCGTAGGGGTGGCTATGGCGAGGCGTGTGGCCGCCCGGTTCCACTTCGAACTGCCGCATCGCGAAATTCGGCGCG
>CAYFZZ010000233.1:0-12238 GCA_964347545.1 uncultured Planctomycetaceae bacterium
CGAGCTCGGGGGCGCCACAAGGTTTTCAAAATGTACGGCAGGAATTTCAGGGGGGAGGGGCTAGGGGCTAGGGGCTAGGAGTTAGGGGTGAGGGGTGAGGGGCGCGGACCGTGGGTTGGTAGCCGCGAGGTGCGTGGCAGGTTGGCGTGGGTTGGCACGGCATGCTTTCTCTGTCCCTAGCCCCTAGCTCCTAGCCCCTCACTCCTCAATTTTCCCCGGTCCAGCGAATACTGTTGGTGGGCCAGGGACGCGGACTGGGGGTCGTGGGTGACCAGCAACAGGGTGATCTGCAGCTGCTGGTTCAAGCGGTTCATCAGGTCCAAAATTTCCGCCGAGGTGTCTGGGTCCAGGTCCCCGGTCGGTTCGTCGGCCACGAGGACTTTGGGATGAGCCACGATGGCTCGGGCGATGCCCACCCGCTGTTCCTGTCCCCCCGACAGCTGGCGAGGGTAATGCGTGGCCCGGTCCTGCAGGCCGACCGCCTGCAGGGCGATGTCCACCCGCTGGTGGCGTTCGCGGCGGTTCAGCGGCAATAGCAGCAGGGGCAATTCCACATTTTCGAAGGCGGTCAGCACGGGGATCAGGTTGTGGGTTTGAAAGATGTAGCCGATGTGGGCCGCTCGCCAGTTTGCCAGGCGTGTCCGCGACAGGCGGGTGATGTCGGTACCGTCCACGACAATCCGCCCTTCGTCCGGTTGATCGATGCCGGCAATCAGGTTCAAAAGGGTTGTTTTGCCCGAGCCGCTGGCACCCCGCAGGGCCACGAACTCACCCTGCTCGATTCGCCACGAGACATCCGCCAGCGGTGTAATCGTGGCGTCGCCTTGCCGGTAGCGCTTGGTGACGCCTTCCAGTTCGATCAGAGACATGCGGTTGCCCGTTTCCAGGTTGCAGGCAAAAGCGGCGGTCGGGCCGGGCCGGCCGCCGCGGGTCAGGGTTACGGTTCTGTGGGTGCCGCGGGGGCAGGTCCCTCGGAAAGTGCCGGGGGATCTTCGCCGGTGATGCGGATCCGACACCCGTCGCTCAACGCTTCACGGCCGGTGGCGATGATCCGGCTGGAGATGTTCAATCCGTCCAGCACCTCGACCAGCCCGTCCCCGGTGGCCTTCCCCAGGCGGACGGGTTGGCGGTGAGCGGTCAGGGTGGACCGATCCGCGCGCCACACGTACGACCGGTCTGCTTCCTGCTGGACCAGCCCCGCGGGTACGAAAATCCGCCGCGACGTGTCCGCCTGGGCCGCGACACCGGCGGGAGCGGCCCTCGTTCCGATGCTCAAAAAAGTCACCTCCACCAGCATCTCGGGTTTCAGCAGCAAAGGGGGATCGGCAATCGCGACTTTGACCTCGAGGGTGTTCTTTTGAATGTCGGCCTCCGAGCTGACGAACAGGACGTGGCCCTGCAGCGGTGAGGCGAGCGCGGGATTGTCGATGGTCACCGGCTGGTTCAGCTGGACCTGGGGAAGGTCTTCGAACCGGACATCGACGCGGACCTGCAACTGGTCGGGACGGTAGAGGGTGACGATGGTGCTGCTGTCCTGGTCGGCCAGCTGCGTGCCGCCGCTGCCGACCTGCGTGCCGGGATGAGCGACCAGGTGGTAGACGCGGCCGTCGATCGGCGCACGGACGGTCATCCGCTGGAGCTGCAGCCCAGCGGCTTCGACATCGACCCGCGCCTGTTCCAAGCCAGCGGTTTTGGCTCGGACCACCGCCTCGGCCTCCGCCTTGGCGCGGGTTTCCTCGGCCAGCAGCTGGCGCTCGGTCCGTACGGCGTCGCGCCGCCGAAGCAGAGCGGCGTGTTCCTGGTCCAGGGCTTTTGCCTCGGCCCGCAGCTGTTCGACCCGCGCCTGGGCGGCGGCCAGCCGGCTGTGCGCGACCTCGACGGCCACGCCGGCGACGACCCCCGTCGCGGCCAATTTTCCTTCGTACGCCTTCCGCAACGCTGCCCATTCCGCTTCGGCCTGCCGAATCGCGAACGGCAACTTCTTTCGTTCGGTTTCCACCCGCGCCCAGGCGGCCTCCGCTTCGCTAACCGCCCTGTCCAGATGCACCGGTTGCCGCCACCGCGTTTCCGCGGCGGCCAGCGCCGCCTGGGCCTGCGCCCGTTCCGCCTGGCACAGCTCGAACCGAGCCATGGCTCGTCGCACAGCCAGCTCCGCGTCATCCTTCACCAGCTCGGCGATCGGTTGTCCGGCCTTGACCGGCTGGTCTTCGATGACCAGCAGTTGGTCGACCACGCCGGGGGCCAGAGCAGGTACCCGCACGGGCGTGGGGCGCGGTTCCATCCAGCCGGCGGCCTGGAACAGCGGCGTGCCAGCTTGCTGGACCGGCCGGCTGGTGGCCAGCACCGGCACCACCGTTACCTCCGGCGGGGGAAACAGCAGATCGCGGCCCGCCCAGGCCAGCAGCCCCAGGAAACCGACCAGCAGCGTCAGCGGCAATAGGTAACGGGTCAGCAGGTGCCGGCCCCGCGGTCGCCCGGGTGGTTGGTCCCCGCCATCGCGGTCGAAGGCCAGTTGCTGCACATCAACGTTCATGGTGTCAATTCCTAAGTCGCAGGTCCGGCGTGAAAGGGTTCCCTGTTCGAGCGTGGTGAAAAAGTTAGCGGGGAGGCTGTTCCTTGTCCGGCGGTGCCGCCGCCGCGGGGCTTTTGAGGTACAACTTCCGAGCGAGGATGGTCAGGTTGCCGGCCTCGTCCCGTTGGGCTTTGCCCGACACGACCACCGTGTCCAATTCGGTGACCGCCAGCAGTTCGCGGGCGTCCGTTTTCACCAGGGTTCCCTGGGGATCGACGATCTGAATCAAGGCTGTCGAACTCGACAGCTGGTCGGCGTCCCCTCAGCAAAAGTCCCACGGTTTGTCGCAGTCCAGGCAGCCGACGTCGATGCAAGACTGCAATTCTGGATCGACCAGCAAAAACGCCGCTCGACCTTCCACCCACGGGTTCGTACTGCCGCCGATGCGGCCGATGGCCACCACCTGATCCTGGTGCCGCGCCTCGCGGCGCAAGCGGGCGACCCCCACCGCCCCGGCCGGCTCGCGGGCCAGCCGATACGGGGTTTCCTCTTCCGCAGGTTTCGCCGCGGAACCTGCCGGCAGCGCGGGGAGGACCGGCCGGGTTTCCTGGGAACAGCCGCTGTAGGTCCAGAGTCCAGCGACCAGCGCGACAAACAGCACAAAGGGATGGCGTGGCATGGGTGGAGACCTTGGGGGTTGAAAAGTGGATTTTTAAAAAATGGTTTGGTTGTGGTGGCAGGATCCGGTCCGGGGACTTGCTTCACACCGCCTTCACGCCTTCGGCCACGGGCATCCGCAGGGCGCGGACCGCGGCAGGGATCGCTCCGCACAGCCCCAGCAAAAGACCCGTTCCGCAACCGGCCAGGATCGCAACCCGATCGATGCTCAGCGTGAACGCGCCCATCGTGAAGCGGACGGCCGAGCCGTGGACGAATCCCAGGGCGAGGAGGGCGGCCAGCAGGCTGGCGGCGGCGGCCAGCAGCACGCCCTCCTGAATCAGGCTGATCACGATCGCTCGGCGGGCAAAGCCGATGGTCTGCAAAGTGGCCAGCTCGCGGACCCGTCCTACCACCGCGGCGTACATGGTGTTCAGCCCGGCGAAGACGCCGGCGCCGGATACCATCAGCACGACCAGCCAGGCCAGCCACCGCACCGGACCGTAGTCCCGTTGCAGCAAGGCATAGTAGTCGGACTCCCGCATCGTCTGCAGTTGCAGATCGACCCGCTGCTTGCAGAACAAATCGAGATCGGCAAAGTCGCCGGTGCGCGCCAGGGTGACGGCCACCAGGCTGAGGTCCTGGCGGCGCAAGGTCTGCTGGAGATCGTCCAGTCGACACCAGACTTCCGCTTCGAAGGCCGAGCCGCCGGCGGAAAAGGTGCCACTGATCCGCCAGCGGCGGCCCTCAAATTCCAGCGACTGCCCCGGGCGGATGTCGGCCCGGGTCGCGCCCAGCTTGGCCGCCACCAGGCGGCCCACCAGGACTTCACCCGGGCCAGGCCAGTCGCCTTGCTCCAGCTGGACGTGCGGTCGCACCAGCAGGGCGGGCGGGGTCACGCCGCGGACCAGCCCCAGGGCCGGCGGGGAACCCCCAGCCGCTTCCGACCCCGCGCCCGGCGGCAGACCGGCCGCCCGGACCTGGGTCCCCAGGTACAGTTCCGGCGAAACGTACGCCTGGCCAAACCGCTGCTGCACCCCCGCCACACTGGCCGGGACCAGATCGCTGGTCGCCATGGGGATCGCCGAGTATTCGAGGTTCTGGCCCATGCCCAGCGAAAAAATTACCGCGGTCTGCGGATCGCCGCTGATCGCCAGCGACCGATCCAGGCCACGGATGAATCCCACCACGGCGAAGACCAGCACGATTACCGTCGTCAGGCCGGCAAACGTGAGTGACGTTCGCAACGGACGACGGAAAAGGTTCCGCACCGCATATTCCCAGGGCAGAAGGCGAAAGTAAGGTGTCACGTGACGAGCGTCCAACAAGTGAAGATCCGGGGCAACCAACGACCGTTCGCCGGGCTGGGGGAAGGCGTCAAGCCGTTGGTTCCGCGCGTCCGCAGTCGCGCCGGCTTGTCAGCGATCCACCAGCCGTCGCTGGTCTAGCACAAGAAAGAGAGGTACCGCGTGCGCAGCAGGCGGCCCGGATTGGCACCCCTGGCCGCAAGATTTCCGCCGTCGAGCGCGGGGGTTGGGGCCCTGGGGGAAGCGGCCCAGCGGAGGTGGTCCGCACCCGGCAGGGGGGAATCCTCGGGTTGGATGTCCCCCTGCAGCGGCTTGGCAAACAGGGCCCCGCCGCAAATCCCCTGGTAGGAGGAATCCCGCGGAGCGTCCCCGGGATCCGAATCGTCTCCTCGCGGTCCCGCCAGCGGTGGTTCCCCGCAGCAGCCGCAGGGTGACGGCGCGGTCGCCTGCGTCACCGCGGCCGCCCGGTCCTCCCACCCGGCCGCCG
The DNA here is from genome assembly GCA_964347545.1 of uncultured Planctomycetaceae bacterium. GTDB lineage: Bacteria > Planctomycetota > Planctomycetia > Pirellulales > UBA7805 > CS4-C045. The sequence continues at coordinate 4,964 of CAYFZZ010000233.1, forward strand.
CCGGGCATACCGCCGGGATACAACCCCAGGGACAGGCGATGACGGCCGCAATCAGGGCCAGGGAAACAAGCCGCCGCGACATGCGGACCTCCTTCAAGATCAAGTCCTTATGATAAGCCGAAGGGGTCCGCCGGGCAATCTTGACGCGGCGGGCGGCCGCAGGTCTCCCCCGCACCTCCCGCCGGTCGCCGGCCAAAAGGGACCTGGTAACACGTTACCGGATTGCAGCAGAAGGAAAGATGGCGGTGTTTCCACGTCTTGCCAGACACGCCTGCGGTCCCCTCTCCCCAACCGTACCGGCACGCCGGGACGGCGGGGGAGAGGGAACTTTAGGGGGAGCCCAGGTCCGCCCGTTATCCGTGGGCGGCCCGGAAGGGGTCGGGAGTCTTTTTCGATCGATAATCGACCCGCGGGGGGGTGGACTTATGTCGAAAAAGACTCCCGACCCCGTGGCGGTAACGGGCTCTCTCCCCCTTCCCGACGCGTCGCGAGTCGGGGAGAGAGCCAGGGTGAGAGGGCCCTCCGCTGCCGCCCCCTCACGCTAACCCTCTCCCCCATCCCGGCGTGCCGGGACGGGAGAGGGGACTTTGGTGGGCTGAACGGGAACGGCCAGGGGCGACTGTCATCAATCTCAAGTCGCGGTAACATGCGGCCGCTGCAAGCGACGAAAGTGTGACGGCACCTGGAGGTGGGCCCCGGACCGCTCTCGATTCCCGCGGGCAGGGCAGCCAGCGGGGAAGGGAAGGGTTAAAATTCCCAGCGGATCGGTGGCGGTTGTGGATCGCCACCGCGGCCGGGGAGGCGGACAGCCGTCGGGGCAGGTCCCATGAAATTTTCCCGAACTCAACGCAGGCTTGGCCTGGGAGGGTTGGTCTTGGTTACGGTGGCCGTCGTGATGGGATTCCTTGGCAGCCGGGCGGGCCGGCCGGCCGGTCTGGGTGTGCACCAGGGGCAGTTGGCGCCCTGTCCGTCGTCGCCCAATTGTGTCAGCAGCATGGCCAGCGATCCCCGGCACGCCCTGCCGCCCCTCCCGGTGACCGGTGCCGCACCCCAGGCCATGCAACGGCTGCAGGCGATCGTTGCCGGCCAACCGGGTGCGCGAGTCGTGAGCGTGGACGAGCGGTATCTGCACGCCGAATTCACCAGCCGGATCTTTCGCTTTGTGGACGACGTCGAGTTTCTGCTGGACGACGGGGAAGACGGAGGCCAAGCGGTGATCCACTTCCGTTCCGCCTCGCGGGTAGGACACTGGGATCTGGGTGCCAACCGGCGGCGGATGGAGACGATCGGCAAGTTGTTTGCCCAGCAGCCGGCCGATCCGCCGGGGCAGCCCTAGGCGCTTTTGGGGCTTGGGCCGATCCGCAGGCTCGGGCCAGCGCGTTGCTCGTTCCCCACCGGTGTTCAGGGATCCGCGTGGCCGGCCGTCAGCAGGTGGCAGGCCGTGGCGACCGTGGTCGCCTGGATCTCGACCGTGTCGCGGATGTCCCGCGCATAGCCGCCGGCCATGGTGACCACCACGGGCAGGCCAGCGGCCTGGCAGGCGCGGAAGACCATCTGGTCGCGGGTTTGCAAGCCGGCGGGGGTGAGTTTCAGCCGCCCCCAGCGGTCGTGTGCGTAGGGATCGGCCCCGGCCAGGTAGAACACGCAATCGGCCGTTTCCCAGGGGATGGCAGATTCCAGCGCCCCGGCCAGCGCGTCCAGGTAGGCCTGGTCACCCGTCCCGTCGGGCAGACCCAGATCCAGATCGCCGGCCGTCTTGGCGAAGGGGAAATTGCGGTCGCCGTGGATCGAGAAGGTGAACACGGTGGGGTCCTCCGCGAAGATGGCGGCCGTGCCGTTTCCCTGATGGACGTCGCAGTCGATCACCACCGCTCGTCGGATCCGCCCTTCGGCTTGCAAGACCAACGCGGCGACGGCCACGTCATTGAACACACAGAAACCCTGCCCGGCGGTGGCCGAGGCGTGATGGGTTCCTCCTGCCAGATTGACACCGATGCCGGTCTGCAGCGCATCCCGCGCGGCGGCCAGGGTGGCGCCTGTCGAACGCCGAGCCCGCTCGATCAAAGCCACCGACCAGGGAAATCCAATCCGCCGCTGCTGAAGGGGGCTCAACCTCCCCCCGCACACCTGGGCCACGTAGTCCGGGTGATGGGCGCGGACCAGCTGATCGTCCGTGGCGGCCGGGGGGATGGCCAGGTGGACCTGCGGACCCAGCAGCTGGGCCACGCGGTGGCGCAGCAGCCGGTATTTTTCGACGGGAAACCGATGCCCAGGGGGCAGGGGCAGCGGGAAACTGTCGGTACAAAAGACGTTCACGGTTTTTTCAGGCCGCGGCGGACCCACCCGCGGGGGCCCCGCAGGCGAGCCGGCAAGGGAGGTGCGGGTTAGGGTCGAGCCAGCGAGGCGATGCGTCGTAACATTCCACGAAAAATCAGGGCGTGTACCGGAAAGAGCGCGTACCAGTAGAGCCGGCCGGCCAGTCCCCGAGGATCGAAGATGGCCGTCTGACGGATGGCCGAACCCCCCTCCTCGTCGGGCGTGACCTCGAATTCCAACCAGGCCCGTCCGGGCAATTTCATTTCGGCCGCCAGCCGCAACAGCTGGTCGGGCCGGTATTGTTCCACCCGCCACCAGTCCAGCGTATCGCCCACCCGCAGTTGTTCCGGATCGCGGCGGCCGCGGCGGCGTCCCACGCCCCCGCAGATCAGGTCCAACCAGCCCCGCAAGGTCCACAGAAAATTGCCGCAGTACCATCCCTGCGCTCCCCCGATCCGACGGATGGGAGCAAAGGCCGCCTCCGGCGGTACGTCCACCGAGGTGACCCGCGAGTCAATGATCCGGGTTCCAAATCTCGTTCCCCGCCAGCTTTGCAGCTGGCCCGATGAGGAAAGGGCGTCGGACCACCGGGTCTCGGCAAGTTCGCGGTCCTCATGCACCAACGCGCGGGCAATCGCGGCAGCCAAGCCGCGAGGGCGGATGTCAAAGGCCTGCAGAGCGGAATGGTCGCGGACCACCGTCGGATTCCGCATGCTCTCGACCAGCTTGCGGCCGATCCGAGCATAGACGGGTGTGACCAGGGCCAGCCAAAGGCTGGACAGCCGCGGCGTCAGGACAGGGACAGGGATCAACCACCGGCGCAGCCCCCGTTGACGAGCGTACTCGCGCATGATGTCCCCATACGTCACCACATCCGGCCCCCCGATTTCGAAGATGCGGTTTCCTTTACCCTCCCAGTCCATGGCGGCCAGCAGATAAGCCAAGACGTCTTCGATGGCGATCGGCTGCGACGGCGTGGCGACCCACTTGGGACAGATCATCACCGGTAACCGCTCGACCAAAGCGCGGACCAGCTCGAACGAGAGGCTGCCCGAGCCGATGACGATGGAGGCCCGCAGTTCAATCACCTGGCAGCCCGACTCGCCCAGGATCTGACCCACCTCGTGACGGCTGCGCAGATGGGGGGACAGCCCGGGATCGTCGACGCCCAGGCCGCCCAGGTAAATGATCCGCCGCACGCCGGCTTGCCGAGCCGCTGTGGCAAAATTCTCGGCCGCCACGCGGTCCTGGGATTCAAACGATCCCTTCGTTCCCATGGAGTGGACCAGGTAGAAGACCACATCGATCCCCTCCAGGGCCGGGGGCAAGGAGGTGGGGTCCAGCACATCGGCCGATACGACTTGGGTGGTGGCGCCCAAGCGGTCCTCCAGGTGGGCCGCCCGCCGCGCCAGACAGCGGACCGGGTAGCCGCGTTGCTCGAGCAACGGTAGCAGCCGGCCGCCGATGTAACCGGTCGCCCCGGTCAATAAAACATGGGGTGCCTCAGACATGGTGCTTGGTTCCCTGACCCTTGCCGGGCCTCGCGGGTCGCTCGACCCAGTTCCCTCGCCGCGGCCGGGCAGATCCAGGACCGCTCGGCCACGCCTATTGCATACCTCTTCTGGCGGCCGCCCGCCACAGCGTCGCCCCTCTCATAGTGGGACATTCGGCCGATTTGGACACCCTCGAAAATCTCCCAGTTTGCCCCATTTGGCGGACGGGGTTCCGAGCGGCGGGTGGCCGCGGAAAATTTCAGATTTTTTGGCTTGTCGCCCGGCCCGCTGACCCCTACCACACGTATGAACGATTTGAACGATTTTTTGGGCGAGCCAGGCCGGCAGACAGGCTGCCGGGGCTGACCCGCCCAGGGTAAACCTCTTTCTTGCAAGGCTTTGGGAAAGGAGCACATCATGCGGATGCGAACGTGGACTAGCGGCTTGGTCGTGGCAATCCTGGCAGCGGGCCTGGCGGCCCCTAGGGCGGGTGCGGCCAAAGATATTGTCGAGACGGCCGTGGGGGCCGGATCGTTTAAAACCCTGGCGGCCGCCCTCCAGGCGGGTGGGCTGGTGGAGGCTCTCCAAGGGAAAGGACCCTTCACCGTGTTTGCCCCCACCGACGAGGCCTTCGCCAAACTACCGGCCGGTACCGTCGAGTCCCTGCTGAAACCCGAGAATAAAGATCGCCTGGTGGCGATCCTCACCTACCACGTCGTCCCCGGCGCCGTGAAGGCGGCCGACGTCGTCAAACTCAATGCGGCCGACACCCTGAACGGCCAGCGGGTCGCCATCGCGGTCCAGAAGGGGTCGGTCAGCGTCGACGAGGCCAAGGTCGTGAAGACGGATATCGAATGCGACAACGGCGTGATCCATGTGATCGACAGCGTGATCCTTCCCAGCGAGGCGGATATTCCCACCACGGCGGTCGAGGCCGGTAAATTCGAGACGCTGGTCGCCGCTTTGAAAGCCGCCAACCTCGTCGAAACCCTGGCAGGGAAAGGTCCCTTCACGGTATTTGCCCCGACGGACGAGGCCTTTGCCAAGCTGCCGGCGGGTACCGTGGATTCGTTGTTGAAGGAAGAGAATCGGGACCAGTTAACAGCCATCCTGACCTACCACGTCGTCCCCGGTCGGGTCTACTCGGACGCGGCCCTCGGGGCGGGCGAGGCGAAGACCTTGCAAGGTGGGAAGGTGAAGATTACGGCCAACCAGCAGCGTGCCATGGTCAACGAGGCCAAGTTGTTGGCCACCGACATCGACGCCAGCAACGGGGTGATTCACGTGATCGACGCGGTCCTCCTGCCGCCGGCCGAGGATGCCGCGGCAGTTACACCCCGTCAACGGATGAAAGAGGCGGTCGCGGAAGGTTCGCGGCAATACAATCAGGGCCATGCGTCTGCCTGTGCCCAGACCTATACCCATGCCATGCAGGAAATTTTGGGTCAGGAAAATCACGGCTTGAACGCTCACGCCGTGAAAGCCATGACCTCCGCCCTGCACCGAGCTCAGCACACCCACTGTGCCGACTCGAAGGCGTGGATTTTGCGTCGCGGTATGGAGGCTGCGTACCGCAGCATGTCCGAAGACCTGGCGGACACGCCGACCGCCGGTTAGATCTCCCGGAAATACCGTCTCTACCAGCATCCCGGCTCTGCCCCCTCTCAGGTGGCAGGGCCGGTTGCGTTGGGGGCCGGTGGAGGTTGTTCGGTGGCGTGGAGGGCGGCCGCGCCGCCACCGCAGTCCTGGTCCGCGACGAAAATTCCCCAGCCGGTCCATGCCCTCCCCGGCCCCTCGCCGATTTTTTCCTATGCAGGTCGACCCGTGGGTGCTGGCGATGATCTCAGTGATGGCACGCTTGGGTGGCGTCTGCCGCTGGCTGGCTGGCAGCTGCGGGCGAACATAAACGTGGCGACCGCGGTTGGATTTCTGTACAAGGCAGGATTCGTGAGGCACCGGCGGCGGGGAACATGGGGCCGATGATGAGCGGTGGGCGATATGCCTGGCTGGTTTGGGCATGGGTCGGCGGGCTGGTCCTTGCCGGTTGGTCTCCCAGTGCGGTTCGCGGTGAGGCCTGGACGGGCGAGCAGAATCCTTATGCGCGGGTGCTGAGCCAATACCAGCTGGAATTGACCTCGCTGCCGACCGATCGCGTGACCGCTCCGCTGACCGAGCTGGCTCCCCCCAACGTGTGGCCACCGCCTGACCCGTTCGCCGACCGGGGGGTGGGGATCCCTGCCGAGCAGAGCGACGACCCGATCCCCGCCGAAGTCTTGGCTCGCCTCCGCCGTCCCTTCGTCGACGTGGGGGCCGAGTGGGAGGCGGCGGCGCGGGGATGGGAGCTGGTCACGGCCGACCTCTCGGTGAAGATGGCCACCCCGCCCCTCTTCGGCCCGCCACCCCCCTTTGTCAAAGCGGGCTTTTCCTTTACCGACCTGGTCGCGCCGCCGGCGGCCGATTTGCCCAGCGAGCTGTACGATGTCTCGCTGGGCTTCGACTGGATGCGGGAGATCAACGAGCGGTGGATGTTGCGGCTGGCCTTTGCCCCGGCCTACGCCTCGGACGGAAAAAACAACAGCCGCGAGGCGTGGCAGTTTCGCGGAGCCGTGTTGGGCATCTGGCAGGCTCGCGAAACGTGGCAGGCCGTGGTGGGGGCCGTCGCCAGCGGACGGCGCGATTGGCCCGTGTTCCCGGCGGCCGGCCTGATCTGGAAGCCTTCCCCCACCCTCCAGCTGGACCTGCTGATGCCCCAGCCCCAGGCCGCCTGGCGGATCGCCCAGCGCCGCGGTCGCCAACAGTGGCTGTATGTTGGCGGCGGGATCAGCGGGGGGACGTGGGCCTATCAGCAGGCGAGCGGTGCGGAGGACGTGTTGACCTACAGCCAGTGGCGGGCGCTGGTGGGCTGGAAATCGGTGCCGACCCCGCAGCCGGGGGTGGGGTTGAGCGTGGGACACAAGTTGGCGGTGGAGGTCGGTTACGTTTTTGACCGCCAGTTCGAATTTGAGGGTCCCCGGACGGACATCGACCTGGACGACACGCTGCTGGTCCGAGCCAGCTTCGGGTTCTAAACCTCCCCAACCAACCCTGCCCCCCCGAAAAAGGACAGGCATCTTCCGGCAGGCCTCGGACACTCGCTCGAATAAGGACAGGCATTATCCGGTATCACGCTCGAATATCAGGCTCGAATAAGGACAGGCATTATCCGGTATTACCCATCGATACCCCGCGATACTTTGTTTTCAGAACTATGCCTGTCCTTTTTCGGGCTTCCTTTGGCCGCCGACTGGCCCTGTGGAGGGGGAACCACGAAGGACACGAAGATCACGAAGGAAAAACCCAGAAAAAGGAAGGGGCCCGATTATGCCTGTCCTTTTTTGGGCCATTCATCGATGCTCAGCGATGCTTGGCTTGGAGAACTATGCCTGTCCTTTTTCAGGCGTGTCCTTTTTCAGGCGGGGGGCTGGGG
>CAYFZZ010000234.1:0-12226 GCA_964347545.1 uncultured Planctomycetaceae bacterium
CGGGGACAACGGACTTGGGGCCCCGGGGAAGGGGAAATTCACCACGAAGGACACGAAGAGCACGAAGGGGAAATTTGATAGTCGAAAAAGGAGTACGCCCCGCTTCCACTTCGCACTTCGACAATCATCAATCAACAATCATCAATCGTCTGCAGCCAGGCGAGGGCAACTCACTTTTACGCCCCCTGTAGCTCTGCGCTTCTCCCCCTTCGTGCTCTTCGCGCTCTTCGTGGTCCTTCTCCGCTTCCCCTGCAGCCAGGCGGGGACAACGGACTTGGGGTCCTGGGGAAGGGGAAATTCACCACGAAGGACACGAAGAGCACGAAGGGGAAATTCGACCGTCGAAAAAGTGTGAGCAGCGGGGAGGATAGGGATCAGTGGGTCGTTCAAGGGTATTCGGTGAAGCGTGGGCGGTTAAGGGTGGTCGGTGAAGCGTGGGCGGTTAAGGGTGGGGGTTAAGAGTACATTTCATTGCAGTCTTAACCGCCACTGTTATCCACAGATTTCTCGGAAGACCCTTCCCGGAAGAGCCTTGCGGGGCTTGTCCCTGGAGGGGGGCTTAGTCCCGGCGGGTGTTGATGCGGGGCGGGGCGGGCCGCTGGTGCTGGTACCAGTCCCGCCAGGCCTTGACGTCGTAAGCGAAATCTTTGTCGGTCAAAGCGATTAAGGCCGCGAGGACCTCGGGGTTGCGCAGCCAGCGCTGGACCACCTTCGGCGTGCTGGTCCCGAACGACGTGCCCTGATTCCCATTTCCGCTGCGGCTAAAGGTGGTGGTCGTCTGTCCCGGTCCGCCCGGACCCAGCTTGAATTTGTGCTTGGTCACCAGGGCGTCGATCAGCGGACCGACGGCCTTGGCGTCCCCCATCCGCTGAATGCCGATCGCCGCCCGATTGATATGGCGGTTATCGTCGCTCTTTTTCAAAAGCTGGATGTAGAAATCCACGGCCGAAGCGGGCTTGGATTGTTCCAGCAAATCGAGGCAAAAGTAGCGAAACTCTTCGTCTTCGTCTTCGATAGAATGCCGCACCACGACCTCTACGGCGTCTCCCGAGCCGACATGGATCAGGGCCTCGGCCAGGACTTCCTTGTGTTCGTACCCCTTCGCCGCCTGAAAGCTTTTGATCAGCGCCGGGGCTGCCGCTTTATCTCGAATGGCCAGCAGATACTCCTTGGCCCGCACGGCCTTGCTGCTGCTGTCCAGCCAGCTGGTCCACTGCCGCACGCGGCGGTACCATTCGGACTCGGCCCGCTTCTGCTGTTCCTCCTCTTCGATCAGCCGCAGCCTTTGGGGCGTGATCCAGCGCCCCTTGTATTTGACCATCCCCCGTTCGGTCATGATCTGGTCTTGCGTCAGCCAGCGGTTGCCCACCGGCTGGTATCCGAGGATCCGCCGAGCCTCGGCATGATCGCTGTCCAGCTCCAGAATCCGCTGCAGATGATCTTTCCGCTGGTCGTGCAGCCGTTGCTGCTGGCACCAGGCAGCGATCGCCCAGTGGCCCTCCACCGTATCGGCATGCTGCAGGCGGAAACGTTCGTAGGCGACTTCTTCAGGCGTCTGGGAGACGACGCGGATGACGGCCGAGGCGGGCAGGGTGATTTCCCCTCCGGCGAAAGGGCGGATCACGTAGTGGGGTGGCGGGTCGGTCTGGCGATTGACCCATTGGCCACGAATTTCGCCCCCGGTATGCAGGACGAAAATATCGGCCCGCAGGGGAGCCGCCATCAGGCTCAGCAGCACGCCGCTCAGCCCCCCCCAGATCATGATTCCCACGGGACGTTGCATCACGTTCTTCCCGACAGGGGCAGCGGCCGGCGGCCCTAAAATTTCGAGCGTCCAGACTTTATGATGGTCCTGGCCGCCGGTTCGCGGTGACGCCCCGCGGGCGGCCTGGGGGCGGGTGGAACCTTCGAAAACCCCTCCCCTCTAGTATAGCTGCCAACCGGCCCCCCGGCAGCCGCACGTGGCGAAAGACCGCGAGCGCGGGGGGCTGCCAGGCGCGTGGGAGCCCTTGGATGAGCGATACCCTGGCCCAGCATCGGGCGGACGCGCCCCGGGAGTTGCGGTGTGCCGTGATCACCGTCAGCGACACCCGCACCCTCGCAGACGATCGGGGGGGCGCCCTGCTGGAGGACCTGTTGCGGGAAGCCGGCCACCCGGTGGTGGCTCGGGAGATTACGCCCGACGAGCCGACGGGGCTGAGCGGTCTGGTCCGTGGCCTGGCCAGCCGGGACGATGTGGATGCGATCCTGCTGACCGGCGGGACGGGCATCAGCCGTCGCGATCAAACCTGGGAAACGGTCTCGGCATTGCTGGACAAATCTTTGCCAGGTTATGGCGAGTTGTTTCGCCACTTGAGCTATGACCAGATTGGTCCGGCGGCGATATTGAGTCGAGCGGTGGGGGGGCTGGTGGGGACCACCGTGGTCCTGACCATGCCCGGGTCGCCGGCCGCGGTCCGCCTGGCGATGCACAAGATCATCTTGCCCGAACTGGGACATCTGGTCCGCGAAGCCCGCCGTTAGCGGATGGGCCAGCAGTGCCAGCAGTTCCGGGCGGGCGCTCTTCCGGTGGGGACTCTTTCCCCGGGCCAACTGATCTGGAGCTGGCGGGGGTGCCCCGTTATTCTCCCCGCCTGCCTCAGAATCCGTTCCGGACAGCTTACGGCCCAGGGAGGGGCTCGGCATGCGCAGGATCTTGGCCTTGCTGCTGTTGCTCGGCGTCGCAGGCGGCGCCTTTCTGTTTCATCTGCTCTTTGAAATTGAGGGGCTGGAGGGCGTCTACATCCGTCGCCGATCGCCGGCGGATCACGTCCCCGTGACGGCCACGCGGGAATCGCCGAGCGGGCTGGTGCGGCCGGAAAACACGATTCGCATTGGCTCGTTCAACATCCAGGTCCTGGGACCCCACAAAGCCGCTCAGCCCCAAATTATGGACATTATCGCGCGGACCGCGCGGCAGTTCGATCTGTTGGCCATCCAAGAAATTCGCTCGAAGGACCAGTCGTTGATCCCCGAGCTGGTGCGGCGGGTGAATGCGTCGGGGGCCCAGTACGGATATCTGCTGGGACCCCGCCTGGGCCGTTCGCACAACAAAGAACAGTACGCCTACCTGTTCAATTCCCAAACGATCGAAGTCGATCGCCAGGCCACGTACACGGTCAGCGACCCGCACGATCGGATGCACCGCGAGCCTTTGGTGGCCCTGTTTCGGGCCCGGGGACCTGACCAGAAAGAGGCTTTTACGTTCAAGCTGGTCAATGTCCACGTCGACCCGGATGTTGTGGAAGAGGAACTGAATGCCCTGGACGACGTTTACCATGCGGTCTTGAATGACGGCGATGCCGAGGACGACGTGATCCTTGTGGGGGATTTCAACACCAGTGAAGAGCGGATGTATCAGCTGGGGGCTGTACCGGCCCTCACAACGGCGCTCAGCGGCACACCCACCAACGCCGCCGGCACGCGGGCTTACGACAACCTGGTTTTTCACCGCCGCAGTACCAGTGAGTATGTGGGCCGAGCGGGCGTGTTGGATCTGGTCCGCGTGTTCAATTTGACCACTCAGCAGGCGCGAGAGGTTTCGGACCATCTTCCCGTGTGGGCGGACTTCAGCGTTTATGAAGGGGGCAGCCGCGGCCCTGTGGCGGCGCGGCCCGACACCGCACCGCGGAAGTGAGCGGTTCTGCGGGGGCCGTCCCGACCCGCGGCTCCCTCCCCCGCCAGCGGGACGACCGAGCGGTTGCACCTCTTGTCCCCGCTCGCCGTGCGCGGGTTGGCCGCTGCTGCCTGCCCCTGGCCAGCGGGGGCGTTTTTCAGGCCGCCAGCGGCACGTTGGCGGGGTGGTCTCCGAGCGTTACACTCAGACAGGGAGTGCTGGGGGGCAGGTGTCGTGTCCCGCCGTCGGAGGGGAGGAGTCTGCCGAGATGATCGCCGCCGAGACCACGCCCGCCTATTGCATTATCGGCGCGGGTTCCTCCGGGTTGGCGGTCGCCAAAAATCTGCAGGCCGCCGGGATTCCCTTCCAGGTGCTGGAACGCAATGACGATGTGGGCGGCATCTGGTATTACGGCACGCCGACCAGCAGCGTGTACGACTCGGCGCGGCTGATCTCGTCCAAAACCCTGACCCAATATCCCGACTATCCCATGCCGGCCTCGTACCCGCCTTATCCGGGTCGCGTCCAGGCGTGGCAGTACCTCCGCAATTACGCTCAACATTTCCAGCTCTACCCCCACATCCGTTTCCACACAATCGTCCAGGAGGCTCGGCCGGTCGACGGCGACGCCGCTTGGGAAATCACCTTTGCCGACGGCCAGCGTTGCCGCTATCGCGGCCTGGTGATCGCCAACGGGCACAATTGGGACCCCAGCTGGCCTGCGATCCCAGGCCAGTTTGACGGCCAGCTGTTGCATTCCGCCCAGTACAAGACCCCGGATGTGTTGCGCGACCGTCGAGTGTTGGTGGTGGGCGGGGGCAACTCGGGCTGTGACATCGCCGTGGAAGCGGCGCAGGCCGCGGCGGTCACGTTTCACAGCACGCGACGCGGTTACCACTACCTGCCCAAATTCCTGCTGGGACGGCCCATCGATCAGTGCGGGGAAGCGTTGTTGCGGTGGCGGTTTCCGCTCTGGTTGCGACGAGCGATCAGCCGGCTGGCCGTGCGGATCACGCTGGGACCGGCCGGCCGTGTGGGGCTGCCCGATCCCGACCATCGCCTGTTCGAAACCCACCCGATCATCAACTCCCAGCTGTACTACTACCTGGCCCACGGACAGATTCTGCCCAAACCGGATCTGCGGCAGCTGTGCGGCCCCGAGGTCCTCTTCGCCGACGGCAGTCGGGAAACGGTCGATGTGATCGTGATGGCCACCGGCTTTAAAATCAGTTTCCCCTTCATCGACCAACAGTACCTCAACTGGGACCACGACCATCCCCAGCTGTATCTGCACATTTTTCATCCCCACCGCGAAAATCTGTTTGTGGCCGGGATGATCCAGCCGGACAGCGGGCAATGGGGGCTGGTCGATTACCAGGCCCGCCTGATCGCTCGGGTGATCCAGCTGCAGGAGGCGGGGCATCCGGCGGCCGACCGGTTTTGGCGGCGGGCACGAGCCGACCAGCCCGACCTTTCGGGGGGAATTCGCTACCTGCCCAGCCACCGCCACCTGCTGGAGGTCGAACACTTCAGCTATCGTGAGCGGCTGCAGAGCCTGATTGCCGAGCTGGCGTGAATCAGGACCACCAGGAAGTGGGATCGCAGCAGACCTAGTTGGACGGGATAGACAGGATGTCCCGGATGGCGATTTTGTTTCAACGTGGGTGTCCGGTCAAAAATGAGGGTCTTCAGAGGAATCTGGGGGTAAGAGTCGACTGACATAGAACAGGGAGTGGTCCCTTGCAGAGGAAAATTAAGCGCGATGGCTTCCAGCCATGGGTGGAGTTTTTTCGCTCAGCGATATGGTTTGGCCCGCAGAAAGCGGTTAAGCAGGTCGGTGAAGGATATTCGGTTAAGAGTGGCGGTGAAGCCTGCGATGCAATGTATTCTTAACCCCCACTCTTAACCCCCCACCCTTCACCGAACACTCTTCACCGAACACCCTTCACCCAATACCCTTCCACCACCCGCTGATCCCCATCCTCACCGCTGCTCACACTTTTGAGACGGTCGAATTTGACCTTCGTGCTCTTCGCGCTCTTCGTGGTCAATTTCCCCTTCGCCGGGGGCCCCCAAGTCCGTTGTCCCCGGCTGCCTGCAAGGGAGGCGGAAAAGGACCACGAAGAGCACGAAGAGCACGAAGGGGGAAGAGCGAACGGCAACAGGGGGCGTAAAAGTCAGTTGCCCTCGCCTGGCTGGAGACGATATTGATGATTGACGATTGACGATTGTTGAAGTGCGAAGTGGAAGTGGCATGCCGCCTGACTTTGCACTGCAAAGATCAGCATTCGTCAATCATCCATCGACCGCAAAGCCCGAGGATGCCTCTCCTTTTTCGAATTGCTCTTAACCGCCACTCTTACCCGAACACGCTTCACCGTACACCCTTCCACGACCCGCTGATCCCCATCCTCCCCGCTGCTCACACTTTTTTCCCAGGCGGACGGACTGTCGCTGTGGCCACCTTTGGGAAACGGCAACCCACCCACAGATTCTGCGGAAGAACCAAAACGGAACGGGTTCCTCAGGGCATTTCGTGGCTATCGGCCCGCTCTCCAGCAGCGCCGGGCTCAGATGTCCAATTCCATCCCGTCTTCTCCCACCACGGTCGATGGGAAGATCGCTTGGGCGTCGGCCACCTCGATCGGGTCCGCTCGGTCGTCCGCCGGATTCAGGTGCACCAGCACCAGGCGGCCGACTTGGGCCTCGCGGGCGAGCGTGGCGACGGCCGAGGTGGAACTGTGAAACAGGTCCGCAGCCAGCTGGGCCTGGGTGTCGGGAAAATAGCATTCGTGCAGCAACAGATCCACGCCCCGGATTTTGTCCAGGTAATCCACCCCCACCGCGGCGGTGGTATCGGTGACGTAAGCCAGGCTGTGGTGGGGCCAGTCCAGCCGGAAGCCGACGACGCCCCCGGGATGTTCCAGGGGAAAATGGGTCAAGCGGCCGCCCCCCCGCAACGGTACGACGTCGGCCAGCGGGCGGAACTCCATCGCCGGTGGGACCGGAAAAATCAGTTCCGCAAACAGATGCTCGCGCACGGCTGCCAGTTTCTCTGCCTCGCCATGCAACACAACCTCCTCCACCGGATGCTGGTCCAGGATTCCCAACAGGTACGTCAGTCCCACGATGTGGTCCAGATGCGCGTGGGTCAGAAAAATGTCCAGCTGGGTTGTCTGCAAGTGTTCCGGCAAGCGAAACATCCCCGTGCCGGCATCCAGGACGATCCCCAGTTCGGGGATCAGGAAGCACGCCGTGTGGCGCTGGCGGTTGGGGTGGTATCCGGTGGTGCCCAGCAACAGCAGTTTCATAGCGGGTGACGGGGGCTTGGGGGGGGAGGACCAGCGGGAGGGCCGGGCGGTTGGTCGACGCCTGTGGCGGCCCTCGTTAAGATGATAAACGCCACGCCCCCCCGCAGGAAACCGGCCGTCGTGGCCGGGCGGTGTCTGGGCCGCCCCGGGCGGCCGCGGGGGGGGGGCTGAGCCGCGAGGTAACGGATGACCCCTTCTCCGCTGGACGTCCTGCACACCGTCTTTGGCTATGCCGGCTTTCGCGATCAGCAGGCCGGGATTATCCAGCACGTGACCGGGGGGGGAGATGCGGTGGTCCTGATGCCGACCGGCGGCGGCAAATCGCTCTGTTACCAGATCCCGGCCATCGTGCGACCTGGGGTGGGCATCGTCATTTCGCCGCTGATTGCCTTGATGCAGGATCAGGTCCGAGCCTTGATGGCATTGGGGGTACGAGCGACGTATATCAACTCGTCGCTCCCCGCCTCCGCGGCCGCTCGGCTGGAAGACGAAATGGTGGCGGGCGATTACGACCTGGTGTACGTGGCGCCGGAACGGCTGATGACAGACCGTTTTTTAAAGCTGCTGGACCAGACCCAGTTGGCCCTGTTCGCGATCGACGAGGCGCATTGCGTTTCCCAATGGGGGCACGATTTTCGCCCGGAGTACCTGGAGCTGGCGGCCTTGGCCACTCGGTTTGGAGGGGTTCCCCGGGTCGCGCTGACCGCCACCGCCGACAAACCGACGCGACGCGACATTGTCCAGCGGTTGCAGCTCGGCTCGGCCCGCTTGTTTGTCAGCGGTTTCGACCGTCCCAACATTTGCTATCGCGTGTTGATCAAGCAGAATCCGCACCAACAGCTGCTGGGTTTTCTGCGGGACGAGCATCCGGGGGAGGCGGGGATTGTCTACCGCATGACGCGTAAGGGGGTCGACCAGACCGCCGCCTGGTTAAACCAGCAGGGGATTCGGGCGGTCCCTTATCATGCGGGGTTGGAGAGCCCTGTGCGGCATCGCCATCAGGAACGGTTCCTGCGGGAAGAGGGGCTGGTGGTGGTGGCCACCCTGGCGTTCGGGATGGGCATCGACAAACCGGATGTCCGCTTCGTGGCTCATCTCGATCCGCCCCGCAGCCTGGAGGCCTACTACCAGGAAACGGGCCGGGCCGGCCGTGACGGCCGGCCCGCCGACGCCTGGATGACCTACGGCCTGGCCGACATCGTGGCTCAACGGCGGCTGATTGACTCGAGCGAGGCGGCGGACGAGCAGAAGCGGATCGAGCATCAGCGGCTGGGAGTGATGCATGGCTTTTGTGAGACCACCGAGTGCCGCCGACGTGTGTTGTTGCAGTACTTTGGCGAGGCGGTTGAGCGGTCTTGCGGCAACTGCGATACCTGCTTGAATCCCGTGGAAACCTGGGAGGGGACCGAGGCAGTTCAAAAGTTCATGTCGTGCGTATACCGCACCGGCCAGCGGTTTGGGGCCGGCCATGTGATCGACGTGCTGTTGGGGAATGACTCGGAAAAAGTGCAGCGGTTGGGGCACGGGGAGTTGAGCACCTTTGGGATTGGCGGGGAACTATCGAAACAGGGTTGGCACAGTGTGGCCCGCCAACTGGTCGCCAGCGGCCTGCTGGCGGTCGATTACCAGTACGGGTCCCTGCAGTTGACGGCCCAATCGTGGAAGGTGATGAAGGGCCACCGCCCCGTCCCGCTCCGCCGCGACCCCGTGCTGGCCTCTGGCCGTTCGGCCGCCAAGCCGCGAGCCCCCCGTGCCCGACCGTCCGTCCTGCTGGAAACGGCAGCGCAACGGCAGCTGTTCGAGGCCTTGCGGGCCACTCGGCTGAGCCTGGCGGGCCAGCAGGGAGTGCCGCCCTATGTGATTTTCCACGACGCCACGCTCCACGAAATGACGATCCACCAGCCGCATGACCTGGATACCCTGGCACAGATCAGTGGCGTAGGGGCCAGGAAACTGGCCAAATACGGCGCCACGTTTCTGCGGGTGATTGTGGAAAATTCCGAGCGGTGAAGGGGGCGGGTGGTTCAGCGGCCGGGAGGCCAGCGGCGGGTTGGCCTGGACTTGCCCTACCGACATGGTATCATGTCCGGACATACAGAAGGTAAGCTTGATTTTCCGGCGGGCCGCAGCGATAGCTCAGAGGACGACTGACACCGGCGAGACGGCGACACCAGGAGACGAATGTGACCAAGCCCAAAGAAGAGGCCCTGGAAGTAGACGGCGTTGTCACCCAGGCGCTGGCCAACACCCGCTTTCGCGTGCAAATCGAGGGCGGGCACGACGTGATCGCGCACGTGGCCGGCCGGATGCGCAAACATTTCATCCGGATCGTGCCGGGTGATCGGGTCCGAGTGGAATTGTCGCCCTACGACCTGACCAAGGGGAGCATTACTTACCGCGAGCGTTGAGTGCCGGCGGATCCCGCTTCGCCCTGCGTCCTCTTTCCTTTCCCGGCGACGGGGTCCTTGCTGAGCGGATGGGCCGCGGTCGTCCCGTGGGTGGGGAGGGGGTCCCTGGCGGGCCAAAGTTGCGGAAAAAGTCCCACCACGCCCCCTCCGGCGGTGGCCGAAAGTCGCTCGGCCGCGTGGCGGGCCAGGGCGGACTGGCGGGGGCTGACCCCTTTGCCGAGCGACGCCTGCTGAGCTACAATTTGGGCTTGGCTCGACCTTGGCCAGCAGGATGGTATACCCCCCCGATTTTCCCCCCTTTCGCGTCGACAACAGGAAGTGGCTGCCGAGCTGTGAGGCGGATGCGATTTCGCGGGACGATCCCGCGGGATGCTGAGCGCCCGGATGTGCTGGGACCAAGCCGTTTTGCTCAGACCAGGAATGGGACGCCCGTATGATCTGGTGGATTATCTTCCTTCTGACGCCGTTGGTCGCCGTCGCGGGCGTGGTGCTCTACGTGTGGGTGCGGGTCTATCCCACGGCGACGCAAGGGGCGGCTCGGATCGCTCCGCTGCCGCCGGCCGTCAAGTCGGCGAGGCAGGTCGAGGGGGAGGCGTGCGAGTTTCAGACCCGGGACGGGCTTACCTTGCGGGGCACCTACCTGCGGACCGAATGCGAGCCGCGGCGGGGGGTAATCGTGTTTTGCCATCCCTTATTCGCCAGCCGTTGGGCGGTCACCGACCACCTGGCAGCTCTGCGCCGCGGCGGCTTCGACGTGTTTGCCTTTGATTTTCGCAATCACGGCAGCAGCGACAAAAAAGAAGGCTATTATCCCCGTCCCAACCTGACCCGCTTCGAAGTGGACGACTTGTCCGCCGCCATCGACTACGTTTCCGCTCGACACGACGCCGATCCGCGGGGGGTGGGGTTGATTGGGTTGAGCAAAGGGGGGGCGGCGGCCCTGCATCTGGCGACGACGGACGATCGGGTCTGGGCGGTCGTGGCGGACAGTGCCTTTTCGGTCGATTGGATTACGTCCTATTACTTCCGCCGGTATGTGGGTATCTTCACCCCGGTCGCCGCGTCGGTGGTCCGCAAAATGCCCTGGTTTCTGTACCTGGTTTACGCACGCTTTATCCAGGCTCGCGTGGCGCGGCAGCTGGGAGTCAAGACGTGTGACTTGCTGTACGTGCTGGACCGCGTTCAGCCTCCGGTGTTTTTGATTCATGGCGGGCAAGATCAGTATGTGCCGGTCGAGATGGCCCACACGCTGAAACGGCGGATTGGCAGGCAGTGCAAGCTGTGGATTGTGGAACGGGCCAACCACAACGAGGCCCTCCACCAGGCGACGGCGAAATACGAGGACCGCATGGTCCGCTTCCTGGCCAAGCACTGCGGGCAGGACCAGTGGTCACCGGCCACCCTGCCGCTAGAAGAACGCCCGCTGGGCCGTCCCGCCACCGGACAGCCCACCCCCGTCAGCGGGGCGGCCTCCTAAACGGCGGCCACCCCCCCACCAGTCTTCTTTTGCCTCGCACCCGCAAAGCCCTCCGGCCCGTTGCCTGGCGGCGGGCATCCGCATCGGCGGCTGTCTGCCCTCATGGCGTGGGTCGGCGCCGCGGGGCGAAGGGTGGGGGTGGCAACGCTTTGCGGCTGCCACCGCGGCGAGGGGCCGTGGACCCTTTGGAAATCGGGGGGCATCGAGTATACGATTAGGGGGCTGCGGGAGTCGTCAGCCTGTCGAGTTAGCCGGACGATGTTTGTCCTCCGATGATGTTCCAACGTGGAGAAACGCGATGACACAGTTTTCGAGTTCTGGTGGGAGGATCTTTTCCCTTCCGGGTGGGATGCTGGCCGCCGGTGTCCTCTGCCTGGGCATCACCGGGGGGATGCTCTTCAGCCGCGGGGGCGGGGAACCACCCCTTACGGTGCTGGAAATTCCCGTACGGGCCGAGGGGGCGTCGTATGGCGAGGATGGATTTGTGACCGGCACGGCCAGGCTGGAGGATGACCTGGACGCCTTTTATTTCTTTGACGGTTTGACAGGCGAGCTCAAGGTCCTGGCGATCAATCCGCGGACGCGGAAGTTCATGGCGGAATTCAGTCGCAATGTGGCCGAGGATTTCAAGTTAGACAAAGATGTCAAGAACCCGCATTTCATGGTGGTGGCAGGGGTGGCGGACCTGGTCGAGAAGGAGGGGAATCTGCGGTGGAGCGATTCGGTGTTTTACGTGGTGGAGCGGAATTCGGGCAAAGCGGCTTGTTACGCGGCAAAATTTCCCAGCGGCCTGCGTTCGCAGGACAGCATCTACCGCAGCTCGCTGGTGGGGCTGGACACCCACAGTCTGCGGAAGGTGCGCGTGCGGGACTAGCGGGCCTGGGGAAAGGACACACATCCTCCGCCTCGGCGGCCAAGGGATGATTGACGAAGCTTGATTTTTGAAGTGCAAAGTCGGGCGGCGTGCCGCGTCCACTTCGCTCTTCAACCATCAACAATCGTCAATCGTCAATCGTATTCAGCCAGGCGAGGGCCACTGACTTTTACGCCCCCTGTTGCCTTTCGCTTTTCCCCCTTCGTGCTCTTCGCGCTCTTCGTGGTCTTTTTCCGCCTCCCTTGCAGCGGGGCGGGGACCACCGGCTTGGGGCCCCCGGCAAAGGGGAAATTTACCACGAAGGACACGAAGAGCACGAAGGGGGCATTCGATAGTCGAAAAAGGAGTACGCCCCGCTTCCACTTCGCACTTCAACAATCAACAATCGTCAATCGTATTCAGCAAGGCGAGGGCCACTGACTTTTACGCCCCCTGTTGCCTTTCGCTTTTCCCCCTTCGTGCTCTTCGCGCTCTTCGTGGTCCTTTTCCGCCTCCCTTGCA
>CAYFZZ010000235.1:0-33738 GCA_964347545.1 uncultured Planctomycetaceae bacterium
GGTCAGCTGTTTGCCCGCTCGCGGCTGTTGGGCAGCTTTTTCGCCACCGACCGCCAGCGGCTGCGGCAGCTGGCCGCCCGGCGGGGGGTGCATCACCTGGACAACCTGATCCCGGTCCCTGCGGGTTAGTTAACCTCGCCACCGTTCTCTTCGCTCCACACCATTTTCTGGAATTCCCTCGTTAGGCTGAGACTCTGCGCTGGTCGTCTTAAAAGAGGACCAACCATGCAGACCAAGCCTACCTGGCTTGCCGAAGATGCCATCTTTCACTGGCTCATCAATCACCGGGCGCTGTCTTGGTACCGCCAAATATTATGCCTGTCCTTTTTTCAATTCTCTTTTTTCAATTCTTTCTTTTTTCAATTCTGCCTGTCCTTTTTTCCATTTTCCAGTTTCTTTTTTCCAGTTTTTTTCCAGTTTTTTTACGATTTGACAGGTTGGGAAATGCGACCTACGTTTCACAATGGCCAGACTGACCGTAGTGGAGTGGGGCTGCGAGGGCATTTTGCCCGTGGGAGTGGTGTTTGGGCAGCTGTTGTTTGCTTTTGTCACCGTTCCCCAACCAGTTGTGGTTTTTGTTTTTGCCGCGATGTAAGTACGTGGGTGTGTACCCCCCCCCCGATAACGTGTCCGCCAGGCCGCTCAGGTCGCCTACGGTGCCGTTAAAACGTTTGCTGGAGTTTTTCAGGGAGTGTTAGCGGAGCCCTGCCCAGGGGTTCCTCGACAATGGCAAACCGATCGGAAGGTCGGGACGCAAAGCCATGGGTCCCCGCTGTGGTGGATCGCCAGGCTGCCGAATGGTTCCTTTCACTTGGGAGGTGCATCATGGCATTGTGCATCGATCGGCTTGGCCGGGGCGGGCGTCCGCGCCAGGATCGCAGCGGCAACGTGATCGTGTTGGCATCGTTATTGATCGTATTCCTTTTGGGATTGCTCGCCTTCGCGTGCGACTTAGGCTACCTGCTGATGGCCCGCACGGAGCTGCAGCGTGCGGCAGATTCCGCGGCCATGGCCAGTGCCTGGACCTTGTTGGATGAAAACAGGCTGAAGGGCAAGGAGTATGTCCAGCAGCTACAGTCGGCCGCTCGAGAGACGGCGGCTGAGTACGTATCGCTGAACAAGGTTGTCGGCAACAGCCCCCTTCTCGATTTGAATCGCGAGAACGAGCTGGAAGGGGATGTGGTGATTGGACGATATGTGGGAGGGGGCGAAATATCTTTGGAGGGGGACGCCAGCCAGTACAACGCGGTGCGGGTGCGTGTCCAGCGGTCCTTGCATCGCAATGGCGAAATTGGGCTCTTCTTTGCCCGGATCTTTGGCAGGAATTCGGCCAGCCTGAAGGCCGAGGCGATCGCCACTTACCAGGACGGCATCACGGGCTTCCGCGTCACTGGTCACACCGGAAACGCGAAACTGCTCCCCTTCGCTCTGGATGTCCAGGAATGGAGAAACCTGCTGAACGGCCAAGGCTTCGATGACTGGACTTACGACTCCAAGACGCATTCGCTGTTTCGCGGCCCCGATGGCATTCACGAGACGAAACTCTTTCCCAGCAGGCAAAACGGGAGGAGCGGCATCACGCCGGGCAATTTCGGTACGATCGACATCGGCTCCACGGACAATAGCAGCTCGACGCTCATGCGCCAGATTCGCGAAGGCGTATCCCAACAGGACCTGGACTACCATGGGGGCGAGCTGGCATTAGACCCACGCACGGGCACATTGCCTTTGGACGGGGATACGGGCGTCGACGCCAACCTGGAACTTGCCCTCCGCGACGTGCTCGGCCAGCCCCGGACCATTCCGTTGTACAGCAAAGTCACGGGAAGTGGGGACACCGCAATCTTTACGATTGTGGGATTCGTCGGCATTCGCATCCTTGATTTCGATCTGCATTCGGCGAACAGTTTTGTCATGATTCAGCCGGCCCTGGTGGTCGACGCCACGGCCATCGGCAACGGAGGCTCGTCCAGCTACGCCGTCTACCAGCCGGTGATCCTCAAGCTGTAAACCACTGCCCTCTTCATCCTCGGGTTCCGCAGCGGGCTTGCTCAGGGCCCCCCGATCAAAGAAATACAAAGATGGCTTATTGTTCGTCCTGCAAATTATCGCTCGACACGCAATACATCACCGGCGAAAACGCCGCCTGGTGTCCCGCCTGCCGAGACCACGTCGAACTTTCGGTGTTCCAGGTCCCCGGCTGGACCGTCGGCGTGCTTCTCCTGCTGACGACCTACTGGCAATATTGGCTGTAGGCAGAGTTGGTGTGCAGGATTTCGTAAGCGCAGGCTGGGCCTAGCCGCCATCCGGGCGGTGCGGCGGTGCGGGCGCCGCTGCTGCGAAGTACTTCCGAGGCAGCCGTCCTGGGCGCCGGGACGGAGGCGGGTGCTGTCTTCCCGCACGGAGAGAGGGCGGTGCCAACCTTTCCCGCTCAGTCGGCCCCGCTTTGGCTGACCAGCGACCGGCCGGTCGATCTTGTGCCCCGCCGTGGCCGGCAAAACCACGGGCTGGCTCGGCGCCTGCCAGACCTTTCTGAGCCACATCCACCCGTCCGCGGGAAGGGTTTCCTGTGCGGCGGTTTTCGAGTGGAGGATAGGGGACTCGAACCCCTGACCTTCTGGCTGCCAGCCAGACGCTCTCCCAACTGAGCTAATCCCCCAACGCTTAACGCTTTGCGACCCTCGCCCCGCCGTCCGCGGGCATGCTATCCTTAACGGGACGCTCGTCAAGGGCCGAAGGTCGTGTTGCCGTCGAGGCAAGAAAACCTTATCACCGGTCCGACGAACTGTCAACGGGAACGGCCGCGTGGCGGCCACAGGGTGGCTCCAGCCGATCGATGCGAGCAGCAACGTTGTGAAGAAACTCCTCTCCAATTTTGCCAAGCTGGCCGTTTCCCTGGGGTTAATCATTTACCTGGCGATCGACGTCCAGAAGAACAATCCGGATCTTTTCGTCCGACTTCGCGAGGGTGACAAAAACTGGGTATTGCTGACCTTGGCCCTGGTCACGATGACCGGTGCCGTGATGTTGGCCATTACGCGGTGGTACTTTCTAGTCCGAGCGCTCGACCTGCCGTTTCGCTTGCGGGATGCCTTCCGTTTGGGCTTTCTGGGCTATCTCCTGAATTTCGTCTCTCTGGGTTCGGTGGGTGGCGACCTGTTCAAAGCGGTCTTTATCGCTCGCGAACATCCGGGCCGTCGGACGGCGGCGGTAACTTCTGTCGTGGTTGACCGGGTGATCGGCCTGGTCGGGCTGTTGTTGGTGGCCTGCCTGGCCTTAATGTTTTTCGACGTGAACCAGTTTTCTGCACCGATACGCCAGCTAGCAGCCGCCACGTTGGTGGCCGGCATCCTGGGATTGGCCGGCTTTATTCTGATGATGTTTCGCTTCGGGACGGAGGGTCCCGTGGCCGACTGGCTGTGCCGGCCGGGGCTGGCGGGTGATTTTTTTCAGCGGTTGTATCAGGCGGCGCGGACGTATCAGCGACGACGGGGCGTGCTGCTGCTGGCGATGGGGATCACGCTGTGCGTCCATAGCCTGGGAGTTCTCTCCTTTTTCTTGATTGCTCATGGGCTGCCCGATGCAGCTCCTCCCCTGGGTGTCCATTGTTTTATTGTGCCTCTGGCGATGGTCTCGGCTGCTCTGCCGCTGCCCCTGGAGGGCTTGGGGGCCTTCGAAGCCGTGCTGAAATACCTCTATGCTCAAACCACACCGGACCTGGTCAGCGACGCCAAAGGCTTGCTGGTGGCCCTGGTATATCGGGTGATACGCATCGGGGTCGCTTTGATCGGCGTGGGATTCTACCTCAGCAGTCGGCGGGAGGTGGATCACATGATTCACGAAGCCGAGGAAATCGAGATCGAGGCGGAAGAAAAGGCCGCTCAGCAATAAAGGCCTCATGCTCTGCGGCAAAGATGCGATCCGATCGCAGGCGGCGAACTCTTCTTACCGAGGCTGAGCAACCATGCGTGTCAGCATCAACGAACAGACGCTGGAACTTCGCCAGGGCGACATTACCGAGCAGGAGGTGGCGGCGATCGTGAATGCCGCCAACAGCCGTCTGGCGGGCGGGGGGGGCGTGGACGGCGCCATTCACCGCCGCGGCGGCCCGGCGATCATGGAGGAGACCGCCCGGCGTTACCCCACAGGCTGTCCCACGGGCAGCGCGGTCATTTCCACGGCTGGCAACTTGCCTGCCGAGTACGTGATCCATGCGGTGGGCCCGGTGTGGGGGGGTGGCAAGCGGGGCGAGCCCGAGTTGCTGGCGGCTGCCTACCGCCGCTGTCTGGAGCTGGCGGTCGAGCACGCGTGTGCCAGCCTTGCCTTCCCGTCGCTCAGCACCGGAGCCTACCGCTACCCGCTCGATCTGGCCGCTCAAATTGCACTCAGCACAACCATCGCGTTTCTCAAGCAACACGCTCGCCCGGGCCTGGTCTGTTTCGTCCTGTTCGACGCGGGCAGCTACGGGGCCTTCGCGGCGGCGCTGGAACCGTTGTTATCGCGGGAAGACCGGTAAACGTTCTTCCCCTGCCCAGCCCCCGTTAGTTCGCTTCGCGTGCTCGATCGTCCCATTTCTCCTCGGCGGCGCTTTTTTGGTAGTAATGGGGCACCACTTGCCAGAGGTCTTCGCGCCGACCGGCGGCAAAATCCGTGACGGCCAGGCGGCCCACCCAGGCAGCCCGCGGCAGCCACAGGTCTGGATCGACGACGGCTGTGGAGGCGGGAATCCTCGCTCGGCACTCAGCCAGCACCGGCCCCGTCACGGCTTCGTCGGGTGTCAACCCGGCCAGCCAGACGTCGATTGGCAGGACCACCGTCGGCTGCGTCTCGTACCACCCTTGCTCGCCACGAACGAAGCGTGCCGCGAAGACCCGTTGGCGCTGAGCGTCGATGGCGGCGGATACGGTCTGGAATTCGGCAGGCGTTGCCGCCGCGATGGCCCTCAGAGTGTGGATACTCAAAATCTGTGCGGCGACGGCGTAGGCCAGGGTTTTGGCGGCGGTGACTCCGATCCTCAGCCCGGTGAACGAACCTGGCCCGGCGGCGACGGCCACCAGATCCACTTGCTGGGGTTTCCAGCCGTATTGATCGAGGATCTGGTGCAAGCCGCTGATCAGGGTCTGCGCGGTACGGCGGTCTGGATCCAGGGCCACATCGGCAACCACTTGAGCATCCTCCAGGAGGGCGATCGTGCCGGTGGTGTGGCTGGTTTCCAAGGCGACGGTTCGCATCTCAAATCTCTCGAGCTCCCGCGGCGGATCGCACGCCCGCCAAGCCGGGCATTACCGATCTGCTTTCGAAGGCATTAGTTACTGCCGTCACCCAGCTTGCAGGGAGATCCCCGCGAGGGCAATCCACCCGCCTCCAGGGTTGACCCTGCCCCGCCGTCAATTTACATTGCGTGGCTGGCCTTAACACGCCTGCTGAGCTAACTTTACATCCCGATCGGGCACTCTGTTGGACGGAAGAACGGGCCGTGAGACGAGCGTTAATCAGCGACATTCACAGCAACCTGGAGAGTCTCGAAGCGGTCCTGGAGGACATCCGCAACCAGGGAATTACCGAGATCTATTGTCTGGGTGACATTGTCGGATATGGCCCCAATCCTTGCCAGTGCGTCGACCTGATCATGAAGTGCGACGTCTGCCTGTTGGGCAATCACGACCAGGGCGCTCTGTTTGACCCGGAAGGATTCAACACGGGTGCCGAGCGGGCTATTTTCTGGACGCGCGAGCAGCTGGAGAATCAGCAGACGGATCCCATCGAGCGGGCGCGGCGGTGGGATTTTCTGGGCGAGCTCCCTCGCAATCGCAAGGAAAACGGTCTGCTCTTCGTACATGGCTCGGCGCGAAATCCGCTCAACGAATATGTCTTCCCGGAAGACATTTACAATCAGCGGAAGATGGAAAAGATCTTCAGCCTGATTGATCAAACCTGCTTTCAGGGGCACACCCACGTGCCTGGTGTTTTTACGGAGGGTCTGCGGTTTCACAGTCCTGCCGAGCTGGGGCACGAATACCGCTTGGGGGATGAAAAGGTCATGATTAACGTCGGTTCGGTGGGGCAGCCTCGCGACGGAGACTGGCGTTCTTGTTATGTGGTGCTGGAGGACGACCTCGTTTGCTTCCGTCGGGTCGAGTACGACAAGGACAGGACGATCCAGAAGATCTACAACATTCCCGACTTGGATAATTTTTTGGGTGACAGGCTTCGCGATGGTCGCTGACCTGCGATGCCATTGGTCTGGCGGATACATGCGACGGGGGAGACGAGCGGGATGGCAGGCAGCGCCTGCAGTTTGCGCACCACCCGCTGATGAGCACCACGCTTGACCCCCGCTCAGTGAGGATTCCTTCGTGGAAAAACGCTTCTTTTTGTTTTTGCTCTTATCGCTGTCCATTCTGATGGGCACGCAGATGATCATCCAGGCGATCTGGCCACCTCCTCCACCGCCCCCGCTGGACCAGCTGGTCGAGGACGAGCCGCCGGGGGCGGGGCCTGACGCGGCTCGGCCGCTGGGCGGCCCGGACATTTTGGAGGCCCCTGCGGGCGTTGGCGAGGAACCTGCGGCCGCCTCGTCCGTTTCCCCGCCGGGGCAGGCACCACGGGTGGAGGCCGAGCCGGAGGTGGGGGAGATTGAGCGGGTGGTGCTCGGTTCGCTGGACCCCGCCAGCCAGGCGCGGATGCTGGTCTACTTCACCAATCGGGGGGCTGCGATCGAGCGGATTGTGTTGAACAACCCCCGCTATGGGGACTTGGACGACGACAGCGGTTTTCTGGGCTTTTTAGGAGCGGCGGACAGTCCTGAGGGGGGGTGTTTGGTCACCGTGGTGGGCCGGGGGACGCCGGCGGCCGCGGCCGGGCTCCGACCGCAGGATGTGATCACCGCGCTGGACGACACCCCGGTGGCTGACGCGGCCGGCCTGTTTGCGGCTCTCCAGAAGACCGAGCCTGGCCAGGAGGTGACGCTGTTGGTCCGCCGCGACGGCCAGCCGCAGGCAAAGCGCTCCGCGACGCTCGCCCCCCGCCCCCTGCAGCTGATCCGGCCGGAGCTGGGAACCATGCCGCTGGACAGCTTCCAACCGGGTGCTCATGACCAGCTCTCGCTGCTGATGACGCTGGAGCAGGTGGGGGACGAGCGGTTACCGCAGGACGAGGAAGAGCTGCCGGGGGTTTCCTTGCGCGACAGTCTCTGGCGGGTCACTCAGCGTGGTGAGTGGGAAGTGGAGTTCACCAAATCGGTCCCGGCCAAGAAGCTGACCGTCGTAAAAAGGTATCGCCTGGCGACCGTGGACCGGGCGGCCAGCGTTGGTGTGGACCGTGCGGGCTACCATCTGTTGATGGAGATCGAAATTGTCAACCACGACACCGGAGCTCGCCAAATCGCCTATCGGCTGGATGGTCCCACGGGGCTGCCCACCGAGGGCTGGTGGTGGTCCAACAAATTCGGTCGCCAGTGGGGTGGATTACGGTTGCGCGACGTCGCTCTGCATCTCCAGCTGGAGGGGCCCGTGCTGATCGATGTTTCCGAGATTGTCGCCGCCGCGGAGGAAGGGGAGACGCAGCGGATTCCTCTGGAAGAGGGTGGCCGCAAGAACCTGATGGCCTACGCCGGCATCGACGCGCAATACTTTGCGGCCGTGCTGCTGCCTCAGCGATCCCAGGATGCGGAGTCGTTGTTTGCCAGCATCGAGCCGCGGCTGGTGGGGGAAGTTCCCTCCAACGCTCGGCGCCGCCAATTATCGAATGTGACCTGTCGCTTGACCAGCAACCCGCACCTGATTGCCCCGGGCGACGCCGACCGGCTGCGGCAGTCGTTTGTGGTGTTTGCGGGCCCCAAAGTCCCTGACATTCTGGCGCTCTACAAGCCGAACGATTTTCCGCGCCGCGTGACGCTGGAGGAATTGATCTACTACGGCTGGGCGATCTGGGGCTGGTTTGCTCGACCCCTGTCCGCTCTGCTGCACATCTTCTACGTCCTGGTGGGAAATTACGGCCTGGCGATCGTGATGTTGACCGTCCTCGTCCGGCTCAGCATGTTTCCGCTCAGCCGCAAACAGGCCCTCAGCGCTCAAAAAATGCAGGAACTCCAGCCGGAGATGAAGCGGATCAGCGAAAAGTACAAGAACGACCTGGAGAAACGCAGCAAGGCGATCCAGGAGATGTACAAAAAGCACAACTACAATCCGCTTTCCGGATGTCTGCCCCTGTTCATTCAATTGCCGATCTTTATTGGGCTGTACCGCGCCCTGATGGTCGACATTGAGCTGCGGCAGGCGCCCTTGATCAGTGCCGCGGTGAGGTGGTGCAGCAACCTGGCTGCGCCGGACATGCTGTGGTACTGGGAGCCCTACCTGCCGGCATTTCTGGCCGCCCCTACCGGCTGGCTGGGCCCTTACCTCAATATCCTTCCCCTGTTTACTGTCGTGCTCTTCATCTGGCAACAAAAAATGTTCATGCCGCCCCCCACGGACGAACAAGCGGCCATGCAGCAGAAGATCATGCAGTACATGATGGTCTTCATGGGTTTTCTCTTTTTCAAAGTGGCCAGCGGGCTCTGTGTGTACTTCATCGCTTCCAGCCTGTGGGGGGTCGGCGAGCGGAAGCTGCTTCCCAAGTCGCAGGCCAGTGGGGCGCAGTCTGCAGAATCCGGTGCTTCCTCCAAGCCGGCCGACAAGCTGGCCAAGGTGGGCGCGGCTGCCAGCAGCTCGCCACCCGGCCGCAAGAAACAGAAAAAACAGGGTCGCGGTGGCGGGCGGGGCAGGTGAGTTGCGGGAGGGATATCTGCCGCCAGGGCTGAGCAGGCCCACCGCGGTGCGCCCCCACGCTCCCCTGCCGCTGGCCAAACTTCCCTGCTCAAAAAGGGGGGCTGCTTTGTCCGATGAGCTATGATCCCCGCGACACGATCGTGGCCCTGGCCACGGCGCCGGCGCCCGCCGCTCGGGCCGTCGTCCGGATCGCGGGTCCCGACGTGGTGCGGGTGCTGGAAAGCTGCTTCCTTCCCACCGGCGGCACGGCCCTGGGCAGCGTCCGCGGGGCGGGAGTGATCGAAGGGCGGTTCCAGCTGGCCACCCTCCAGCGGGAATTGCCGTGTGAGCTGCTGCTGTGGCCGGACGAACGGAGTTACACCCGATCCCCCCTGGCGGAGATCCACCTGCTGGGATCCGTACCCTTGGCAGAAGCGGTGATCCGCACGCTGTGTCAGAGCGGCTGCCGGCTGGCGGGGCCGGGTGAGTTCACCCTGCGGGCGTTTCTGGGCGGACGGCTCGACCTGACGCAGGCCGAGGCCGTCTGGGGAGTGGTCCAGGCCACGGACGAGGCCCAGCTGGACGTCGCCCTGCGACAGCTGGCCGGCGGGCTCAGCACACCCCTGGTCCGCTTGCGCGACCAGCTGCTGCACCTCGTGGCTCACCTCGAAGCCGGCCTGGACTTTGTCGACGAAGAGATCGAATTTATCGCTCCTGCAGAATTACGCCAACAGCTGCAGGCCGCTGCCGAGGAGGTGTCCCAGCTGGTCGCCCAAATGCGAGGTCGCTCAGAGGTACCCACCGCCCCGCGCGTCGTCCTGACCGGGGCCGCCAATGTCGGGAAGAGCAGCCTGTTTAATGCCCTCCTGGAAAAACAGGGGGCCCTGGTGTCGCAGCGGGCGGGTACCACCCGCGACTACCTTACCGCCACGCTGGAACTGGACGGCGCCACCTGCCAGCTGGTCGATACGGCCGGGTTCGCAGAGCTGGCGGGCGAGCCGACTGACGCCATCGCCTCTCAGTCCCAGGCGGCCGCGGCTGGGCAGTTGCGAGCGGCGGATGTGGAACTGTTGTGCCGGGAACTCTCCCACGGGCCCCCCACCCCCCCCACAAAACCCCTCCCCCCAGGCGTCACCCCCCCACGCATCATCGTGCTGACCAAACGGGATCTGGGGCCACCCATCCCGGCGGAGGGGTTAAACCGCGAGGGCCTGCTGCCGGTCGTTGCGGTCAGCAGCCACACGGGGGAGGGACTGGACGAACTGCGGCAGGTCCTGCGAACGGTGATCCAACAGACGCGACGGTCGGACGACGTCTACGTTTCCGCGACGGTGACCCGCTGCCAGGAGGCCCTGCGACGGGCGGCCACTTACCTGGAGGCCGCGCGGTCGGCGGCCGCTGCCGGGACGGGGGAGGAGATCGTGGCTGCGGAAATCCGGCAGGCCCTGGACGAATTGGGGGAGGTGGTGGGGGCGGTCTATACCGACGACATCCTGGACCGCATCTTCAGTCGTTTTTGTATTGGAAAGTAGCCGCGGGCGGCGGAGGTCCCCTGACGCGGGCCAGCCCCTTTTTTCGAGCGTGTTGGGCTGCGACGCGGTCCGTTCAGGGGGATGGGGTCGGGGGGGCGTTTCGCAGCGGCAGTTGGTAACAGGCCGCTTCCAGATGATTGCGGACCAGCAGGAGGGGTCCGCGGAGGGCCGGGTTGTTCCAGGTCTTGCCTTCCAGGGCTTGAAATTTCGTCACTTCCTCGTGTCGCTGGGGAGACGCCCGGACCAGCACCACTTCTCCCTGCTCGGAGGTCAGCAGCAGCAGGTCATCGACCAACATCAGCTGCCCGTGGCCATACCGCCCCCCCTTCCATTTTCGTCGGAGGCCTTCGATCTGCACGCACTCGAGGATGCCGCCGCTGAGCCCGTAGAGGTGGCCCTCGTGGACGACCACGTTGGTCATTTTGGTTTTCAGAGATTGGGGGGATCGCCACAGCTGCTGGGCGGTGTACTGGCCGTCCGCCGTCAAGCGAATTTCAAAGACGGCACAGCCTTGGTGATAGCCTTTGGAGACAAACACCCGATCCTCGCCGAGGGGAACGGGTTGTGAGGTATTGGCGTCGGCCCCGCTGTTTCCGGGCCAGGGAAAGCTCCACAGGGGCTGGCCGTCTTCCAGCCGGTGTCCGCGGACCTGGTCTTCGTTGAGGATGACCACCTGCCGCTGTCCGGCCAGGGTGGCCACGACGGGGGACGCATAGCTGGCCACATCATCCCCCCCGCTCCAGATCCGCTCGCCAGACCGTTTATCGTACGCCACCAGCGATTTTCCGGCGGGCCCCCCGGCACTGACGACGACCATCTGGTCGACGACGAGGGGAGAGCCGCTGCGTCCCCACTGAATTTGCGGAGCGGAATTTTCGGTGATGATATCCCGTTTCCAGATCCGCCGTCCGCTGGCCAGCTCGAGGCAGTTCAAGATCCCCGTGGCTCCCTGGGTATAAACTCGCGGGCCGTCAATCGTCGGCGTTGCCCGAGGCCCCACGCCTCCCAACACCTCGTAAAAACGCGCCTCATCCTGGTGGGACCAGATGATGCGGCCGGACTGCAATTCGTAGCACACCACCAATTCGTAGGCGCCACGTTGTTCCTGAGTCACCGCGTAGTCGCCCACCACGGAAAAGGCGGACCAGCCGGCCCCGATCGGTTGTCGCCACAGCAACCGCGGCGGGTCGGTGGCCCAATCCGTGGCCAGGGGAAGATTGCGGATTGTGGCGCGGCCGTCACTGCCCAGGAAACGGGGATAATCCCACGCTCCTTCAGCCAGCGGACGCTGCGGGTCGCGGGTCACTTCCGCTTCGGCAGGAGGCAGCCGCTGATCCGGCCGCGCGGCAAATCGCCAGCCCAACTGGAACCGCATGTCGGCCGTAAAATCCTCGAAACGCACGCAGGCGATCAGGGCCACCAGGCCCAGAACGGGGACGAGCCATTTCCAGCGGCGGCGGATCGACGACCGACTCCAATACCATCCTCCCAGCAACAATCCGCCGACAGCCAGGGTGATCATCGAGGAGACATTCTTGTAGTCCTGGTCCAGTTGATCGGCCGTCCGCGTGGCGATCCAGGTCAAGATCAACCCCATCACCACGACCACGATCACGCTGAAGTTGACGTCGGTCCTCCAGGACCGCTGTGGGGTGGTTGGCCGCGGCGGTTCACGTGGAGTTTCAGACACCGGATGGCTCACCATGCTGGGGCACGCCGCCGTGGCGGAGGCAAGTCGTCCCCGGGGGCCACCGGCCTGGGTCCCTCGGGCGAGGGGGCCGGTGGGGACGGCAGCCCCCCGGGTCGTCCCCCCAGGGCGGTTGCCTGGCCGCCCTCCTGTCGCCGGCGGGTTAACATCCCCGACAAAACGCCGGGGTCTTTTTCGGGACGCGTCGCCAGCATAGGGACCGGGCGCCTGGCGGTCAACGCAACGGCCGGTGGGATGGCTGCGAGACCCCGCGGGGGCGCGGCAGCGGGGGAAAGGGTTGGGGGGTCGGTCGAGGCCGGGAGGGGGGCCGGGAGGGCCATGTCCTCTGAGCCGCCGGATGGGAGGGGGCCTAGCTGGTCTCTGGCGACAACGGCAGCAGGGAGGAGCTGTCCGCTTCGCCCAGCGGCAGGGGACTTGCGGAGTCAGTCGGCGGGGCAGCCGCCACCGCACGCTCGTCCTCGCACGCCGTCCCAGGGGCATCCTCCTCGGCGGCGGCCGTAGCGGAGGGCTCGACGGGTTGATCTGCAAAGAGGCTGAGGGCCTTGGTCACCGGCATCACCTCGCCTTTCCAGTAACAGCAGGCCCTGTTTCGGCCATCTTCCTTGGCCTTGTAGAGTGCCTCGTCGGCTCGCTTGAGGATCAACTCTGCGGATGCTTCGCGCCACGAGCAGGCCAGCCCCATGCTCAAGGTCACCGCCACTTCCTCAGCGGCTTTCCCCAGATCGAAATTGTGCTGGCAGACGTGGGCCCGTAACCGCTCGGCCGTGTCAAGGGCCATGTCCGGATCGGCCTCGGTCAGCAGGAGCGCGAATTCATCTCCTCCATAACGGGCCACGAAATCTTTAGCGCGTACAGATTTCTTGAGGAATTCGCCGATGCGTGTGACTAGGATATCGCCGGCCGCATGCCCGTGGGTATCGTTAACCCATTTGAAGTGATCGACATCGGCCAGGAAGAGGGCGAAAGGGACGCCGCTGCGCCGACAGTTCGCCAGCGAGGCCTCCAGTCTTTCGTCCATGGCCAGGCGATTGCCCACACCCGAGAGGGCGTCCGTACGGGCCTCCCGCCGCGCCTCGTCAATCATCTCTGCCTGCTGCTGGACCTGGGATCGCGTAATGGTCAGGTCGTCTTCCAGTCGCATGTTAGATTCCAGCACACCGCTGATCTGTTCCATCAGCCGCTGTTGAATCACCTGCAATTCGCCATCCAGATGCAAGCCGCTCAGGTCCTGACCCACCTCTTTAATCTCGACGCTGCGTTCATTCACATCGCTGGTCAGCCGCTCGGTGGAAGACAGCAGATCGTTCAGCACGCGAAACACCAATTCCCGCTCGGATTCGACCCGTTCTTTGTCCCTCTCTACGTAGCGGGACATCCCCAGATAAAATCCGATCACCAGGCCCACGGCAACGCTGCCGATCACCCAGGGCAAGATGGAAATCAGGGTGTGCACGGGCAGTTTTCCTGGCAGATAGAGGCTGAGGGGGGGTGGTTAGGTCCCTCGGTGGTCTCTTTCCAAGCATAGGACGAGCGCTTGGACGGGGCAGGGAAACAAAGGCCGCTGGAGGCCTGAAATCGAGCCGGTTTCGGGGACCGATACCGGTTGTAGGGGGCAGCGCGATGGCAGCAGCCGTGGGGGCGTGGGGGTGGTTCCTGCGGCAGCTGGCGGGGCGGGGGTCATCCCGGCCCGCGACCGTGTTGCCAGGGCACTTTTAAGCCGAGTTGGCCACGGCCGCTTGGGCGGCGGCCAGCCGCGCGATGGGGACGCGGAACGGCGAGCAGCTGACGTAATCCAGACCGACGTTGTGGCAGAACGAGATCGAGGCGGGGTCTCCCCCGTGTTCCCCGCAAATCCCGCATTTCAGCCGCTTGGCCGTCTCCCGTCCGCGGACCACCCCCAGTTCGACCAGCTGCCCCACGCCGTCGGAATCGAGCGACTGGAAGGGATCCTTGGGCAGAATCTCCTGCTCCAGGTAATCCGGCAAAAACGTGCTCACGTCGTCGCGGCTGTACCCGAACGTCATTTGGGTCAGGTCGTTCGTCCCAAAGCTGAAGAAATCGGCATGCCGAGCCACCTCGTCGGCCGTAATCGCCGCTCGGGGAATCTCGATCATCGTCCCCACGGGGATCTCCAGTTTGCCGGAATATTTCCTCGCCGCTCGCGCTGCCGCGATGGTTTCCAGCGTCCTGCCTCGCAGCTTGGAGAGTTCCGCGGCGGTCCCGATCAGGGGGATCATGATTTCGGGTCGAGCATCGATTTTTTTCTTTTTGCAGGCGATCGTTGCCTCGACAATGGCGGTGACCTGCATCTCCAGGATTTCTGGGTAGGTGACCGCCAGTCGGCAGCCGCGATGCCCCAGCATAGGATTCATTTCGTGCAGCTGGCTGACACGATGTTTGACTTCGGCCACCTTGATCCCCAGTCGCCGGGCGAGCTCTTTTTGCGACTTTTCGTCATGGGGCAAAAACTCGTGCAGCGGCGGATCGAGAAGCCGCACGGTCACGGGATAACCTCGCATGGCGGTGAAGATTCCGACAAAGTCTTTCCGTTGATAAGGCAGGAGTTTCTTCAGCGCTGCTCGGCGGTCTTTTTCGGTTTCCGCCAGGATCATCTCCCGCATGGCGAGGATCCGTTCGCCTTCGAAAAACATATGTTCCGTGCGGCAGAGGCCGATCCCTTGTGCGCCAAAGTCACGAGCTCGTTTGGCATCGCCTGGCGTATCGGCATTGGTCCGGATGCCCAAGCGGCGATACCGGTCGGTCCATTTCATCAACGTGCTAAAGTCGCCGCTCAGCTTCGGCGTCTGCGTCGCCACACTGCCGGCCATGACTTCACCTGTGGAACCGTCGATCGAAATCGTATCTCGGCTGGTCAGCCTATGGCCATCAATCACGATCGTCTGTTTCTTTTGGTCAATCTGGACATCCCCCGCTCCGCAGACACAAGGTTTGCCCCATCCCCGGGCCACGACCGCCGCGTGACTGGTCATCCCCCCGGTGCTGGTCAAAATCCCCACGGCTGCGTGCATGCCTTCCACATCCTCGGGGCTGGTTTCCTTGCGGACCAGAATCACCGCTTCGCCGGCATGAGCTCGATCGGTGGCATCCTCGGCGGTGAAGGCCAGCCGGCCGACGGCCGCCCCGGGGGACGCCGGCAGACCTCGGGTCAACACCTCACGCTTGGCCTTGGAATCGAACGATGGCAGCAACAGTTGCGTCAGGTCGTTGGCAGGCACGCGCAGAATCGCTTCTTTCTGCGTCAGCAGCCGCTCTTTGACCATATCACAAGCGATTTTGACCGCCGCCGCCCCGGTCCGCTTGCCATTGCGGGTCTGCAGGATGTACAGCCGATCGCGTTCGATCGTGAATTCCAGGTCTTGCACATCCTTATAATGATTTTCCAGCTTTTGTTTGATGGCGATCAACTGCTTGTAAACCTTCGGTTTCCATTTTTTCATCTGGCTGACATGTTGTGGGGTCCGGATGCCGGCCACCACATCTTCCCCCTGGGCGTTGACCAGGAACTCGCCATAAAAAGCGTTCTTGCCCGTGGAAGGATCCCGGGTAAAGGCCACCCCCGTACCGGAATCTTCTCCCATGTTGCCGAAGACCATGGTCTGCACATTGACGCCCGTGCCCCACAGACCGGTGATCTCGTTGATTTGGCGATAAGCGATCGCCCGCGGCGCGTTCCAGCTGTCGAAGACCGCCCGAATGGCCTTTTCCAACTGCAACATCGGGTCCTGCGGAAAGGCCTCGCGGGTGTACTTGCGATAAACCTTCTTGTAGGCCTCGACCAGTTCGGTCAGTCCCCGCGCGTCCAGATCGGTGTCTTCCTGGACACGATATTTCTTTTTGATGCGGTCGAATTCCTTTTCGAAGAGATGATGATCCACGCCCATCACGACATCGCCGAACATGTTGATCAAGCGGCGGTAAGCGTCCAAGGCAAAGCGATGGTTGTGGGACAATTTCGCCAGCCCCTCACAAGCTCGATCGTTCAAACCCAGATTCAGCACGGTGTCCATCATGCCGGGCATGCTGACGGCGGCACCCGAACGGACGGAGACCAGCAGCGGATTATCCGCGGAACCGAATTTCTTGCCGGTCTCTGCCTCCAGCAGGGCCACATTCTTGCGGATTCCCTGGATCAGTCCGGGGGGAAACTTGTTCCCCCCCTGGTTGTAGTCCGCGCAAGTTTGCGTGGTAATCGTGAATCCCGGCGGGACCGGCAGCCCGATGCTGGTCATCTCGGCCAGGTTGGCCCCCTTGCCCCCCAGCAGTTCACGCATACTCTTGTCGCCCTCGGTCTTCGACGACCCGAAATAGTAGATCCGTTTCGATTTTTTCGCTCGTGTGGCCATCAAATCTTCCTTGGAACCTGGGAAAGTAACGCTCGGGCAGCCAGCGTACCTGGCGAGTCGGGCCAATGTAAAGGAGATCATTCACGGCCGTCAAGATGCGGACGGCCGCCAGCGCAATCCACGACCATGCAGAACGGGTCCGGTGCAGAAGTGGTCATGCACTTCCGAGGGTCTGGGCAAGACCTCCCCGGCCGAGCGCGGCCCGCCGATCCGCGCCGCGGGGAAGGCAGCGGGAGCAACCGGCGAGCGGCGCGCGCCAGAATCACCAGCCGCCGTCGCGGGGGTGGCATGGAGCCGCAGCGAGCAGCCCGGCGGGTCCCGAAGAAAGGTTCCCGAGGGCTCTGTAGAAAACCCCTCTTAGAGGATATCGTCTGCCTGTCACTCGTGCTCAGCGAAGCGGTGCTCGTAATCGTAATCGAGCGGACGATCAGGCACGAACAGGGTGGCGAGTACGAGCACCGTCCTGCGGACTGGGCACGAGCACGACCCGGGGAAGCCGCTTTGCGGGCTTTCTACAGAGCCGTTCCCGGGGGCGGAACGACCCGGGTCAACTCGACGCTTCGCTTTCCGCAGGCTCCAACGGCTGGACCAAGGCAATCACCGCATCCCCCGGTTTCGGCACCGCGGGCTGATCGACCGTGTTGATCACCAGCAACCCACTGGCGGTGACAACGAACAGCAGCAGTGCCGAGGGCCCGTACCGCTCGCGAAAAGCGGCGTAATCGAATTCGGCCGTAAGGCTGGTCTTTTTCACAATCGCTCCGGCGACCAGACGAGCTCGCAATTCGCCGTAAGTCGCCCGTTCGCCGAACAGCTGCCTGCCGCGCAGCACTTCTCCGGCAGTTTCCTGCCGCGTCGATCCGACAATCGTCTGGGCCAGCTGATACACCTCGGCCCGGCCAAACACCTCGCTGAAATGCAGAGCGGCCAGGGCGTTGACCTCGTCGTTGCTGGTCACAGCCAGCAAGCGACCAATGCCGCCTAAGGCCACCTCCTCCAAGGCGTGCTCGGACAAAATACTGGCGTAAAATGTCGGCAGTCCCCCCATCCGCGCCGTGCGGATGTTGTCGCGATTGGTATCGACCAGCAGCACGGCAAAGCCGGCATTCTGCAGAGCTTGGGCGACGGCCCGGGCCAGTCGATCGGCACCGGCGATGAGGGCTCCTTGGGGATGCGCCGTCGCCAGGCCCAACCGGCGGGCCAGGGGAGCGGCGGTCAGTCCGTACACGGCGACGGTCACCACAATCACCAGGAAGGTGACCGGTACCAGTTTCTCGATATCCCCCTCTTGGACCAGGTTCAGCCGCTGGGTGGCCGCCGCGGGCAAGCCTTGCAGGGCCAGGGCAAACACCGAGGCCAGGGCGGCGGCCACAATCCCCCGGGGGGCCATCCAGCCCAGAAAGACCCGCTCCTGCCAGCTCAATCCCGCACCGATCGTGGACAGCATCACCGCCGCCGGACGAATGACCAGCATCAGTGTCAGGACAAAGGCCACGCTGCCCCATCCCAAGCCTGTCATGGCCGTGGGCTGGATCCGCGCGGCCAGGACGATGAACAGCAGGGAGATCAGCAGCACGCGCAGATTTTCCTTGAACTCGATGATGTGCTTGATCGGAAAATGTTTCTGATTGACGATCAAGACTCCCATCAGCGTCACCGTGAACAGCCCCGATTCGGCCTGGAGGGAATTGGCCACGGCGAAGCATCCCACCACCACCGTCAGCAGCACGGGGCTCTGCAGATGGTCCGGGATCCAATACCGTCGCAAACAGAAGATGACCGGCAGGGCGCCGGCCAGCCCGATCAGCCCGCCCCAAAAAATCGTGCGGATCAATCCGCCGACGACGGCCTCCACCGCTCCGCCGGCGCCGCGGAGGCCAAGCGCTTCGATGGAGGCAAACGCCAGCACGGCCAACATGGCGCCCACCGGGTCGATCACAATCCCCTCCCACTTGGCGATCGTGCCCACGCGGCCGGTGGGACGGATGTGCCGCAGCAAGGGCCCCACCACGGTGGGCCCCGTCACGACCAGCATCGTGCCCAGAATGATGGAAACGGCCAGGCCGGTACGGAGGAAGAGGTGGGCCGCGGCAGCGGTCAGCACGGCCGTGACCAGGGCCCCGATCGTGCACAGGTTGCGAATCACCGCGCCCGATTCATGCAGTTCGCCAAACCGCAGCGTCAGCCCGCCTTCGAAGAGGATCAAGGCCACGGCGAGGGAGACCAGAGCGAACAAAAAATCGGCCGCCAGGAACTGGTCCGGGTTCAGAAACCCGGTGACCGGACCGGCCACAAACCCGACGACCAACAGCAGCAGGATGGACGGAATCCGCAGCCGCCAGGCCAGCCATTGGGAACCGATGCCCAGCACCACCACCGTGGCCAGGGTCAGGAGGGTCGCCGGTTTCGCGGCCGCGACCAGATACCAGCCGAAGAGGTCCATGCGGGTTGTCACGCTTTTTCAGGGGAGGGGTTCCTGCCCGTCGACCCGGTGGCGCAGGCCCGACCAGGTGCACCATGTGTTACCGTTTCCGGGGGGCCAGTACCAGACGGGATTCCGGCCGCTTTCGGCCGGGGGGCTCGCGGCGGACCAGCCGGTCTGCCGTCGGGGGCCGGGTGAATCTACTAGGAAGTTTCTGTTATAAAGCCGCGTGAGCCCTCTTTCCCCTGCTCTAAAACCCCCAGACGCCATGTCCCCCGATCGCGCCACCTACCCGGCTGGCCTGGCCCAGCTGCTGACCGACGAGGACCAGGCCCCCTTGGGTCCCGGCCAGCCGCACCACGAGCTGGCCGAAGCCTTGGCCGGCCTGGACCTGGACCAGGCTTTCGCCCCGCGCAAGATCGTCGACCACCGGATGGCTCGCGCTTGTCACAGCGGCCTCTGGCTGTTGCATAACTACCTGGACGAGTCGCACACGATCAGCCAGGAAATTGGCAACCCCACGGGCAGTTTCTGGCACGGCATCATGCACCGCCGCGAGGGGGATTATGGGAACGCCAAATACTGGTTTCGCCGGGTGGGTCAGCATGAAATTTACCGGCCGCTGGCGGCCGCAGCCCACGCCATCGACGCGGCTCGTTTTTCAGACCAAACCTGGGACCCGCTGGCATTTGTAGACTTGTGCCAGGCGGCGGTCCGGCAAGGCGAAGAGCAAGCGGAAACCCTTCGCCGCGTTGCCCGCCGCGAATGGGAACTGCTGTTCGACTCTGGTTTCCGACAGGCGGTGGGGTAGATGTCTGTGGTGGGGGATGGCTGTCGAGCCGGGTGGCGGCCGCTGTGCGTTGGACAGCTGCCCGGTGGCTGCCTATACTCAAGTAGTGGCTTGCCAGACACTCTCCCCCTGCGGGGCTCGTGATCCCGCCCCACGTTTCATGGCCAACGAGAAAATGCGGCGGCAGATCGCCTGGGAAGCCGCACGGTTGATGTATGTCCGACAAGAGTCGGAATATTATCGGGCCAAGCTGAAAGCGGCCAAAAAGCTCTGTCGGGGCTGGGTCAAGCCCCAGGATCTGCCCAGCAACCGGGAAATCCGCGACCAGGTCCAATCGCTGGCGCGGACCTACGAAGGCCGCCGCCGCGAGGAAACGCTGCGGGAAATGCGGCTGGAAGCCCTCCGCCTGATGCGGTTGCTGGGCGCCTACCGACCCCGCCTGATCGGCAGCACGCTGACCGGGCACGTCCGCGCCGGCTCGGATATCGACATCCACCTCTTCGCCGATGGCGTCGAGGGCGTGACCGCGGTCCTGGACCAGCAAGGAATCGTTTACGAGGTGGAACGCAAACAGGTGCAGAAGCAGGGCCAGCAGCGGGTGTTTACCCACGTTCACGTGCAGGACCATTTTACGTTCGAGCTGACCGTCTATCCCTCCCGCCAGGCGCATTACGTGTTCAAGAGCTCGATTACGGGCAAAGCGATTGAGCGGGCGAGCATCGCCGAGCTGGAACAACTGCTGGGCGAGACCTATCCGGACACCCCTTTGGAGCAGGAGATCTTGGAGGCAGAGAGCAAGGTGGACCGGTTTCAGATCTACGAAATGCTGCTGTTGCCATTGGAAACGGTGCGGCAAAGTCCCAAATACCACCCCGAGGGGGACGTGCTTTATCACAGCTTGCAGGTGTTTGACCTGGCGCGTGACGAACTGCCTTACGACGAAGAGTTCCTCCTGGCCGCCCTCCTGCACGACGTGGGCAAGGGGATCGATCCCAAGGATCACGTCGCGGCCGGCCTGGAGGCCCTCCAGGGGCACATCACCGAGCGGACCGCCTGGCTGATCGAATATCACATGGCGGGGGGCCAGCTGCGCGACGGGCGGCTGGGTGTGCGGTTTCGGCGGCGACTGGAGGCGGCCGAGGATTTCGACGAACTGATGCTGCTGGTCCAATGCGACCGCGAGGGCCGCCAGCGGGGGGTGCCCGCGCCGGACGTCCCCGAGGCGCTGGACTACCTTCGCGAACTGGCCCGCACCAATGGGGCGTGAACCCGATGGCGCGTGTGCTGCAGATGAGCAAGACGCTGGTCGCCCGGCCAGCGATCCCCGCAGACCCCGAGGTGGTGGTCCGCACCTATGCCGGCCCGCAGGATATCGCCCCCTGGCTGGAAATTCGTGAGCAGGCATTCGCCAGCGAACGGCCCGCGGTGCGACCCTGGACGGTCGCCGACTTCACCCGGGAAGTGTTGGCCCAGCCCTGGTGGTCCCCCGCGGGTCTGTGGCTGGCCGAAGACGTCCAGGAGGGGAGGGCCGTGGGGACCGTGATCCGGGCTTGGCGCGGCAGGCGGGGCCAGCGGCGGCCGGTGGTGCACTGGCTGGCCGTGCTGCCCGCCTGGCGTCGCCGCGGGCTGGGACGGCGGCTGCTGGCCCACCTGGAGGACGCCTGCTGGCAAGAGGGTCACCGGCAGATCCAGCTGGAAACGCACGCCCACTGGCGAGCGGCCGTGGGGGCGTACCGAGCTCTGGGGTTCGCTTGCGTCTGCCGGTGAGGCAAGCCATAAACAAAGAGCACCTGGAAACAAAGTTCCAGGTGCTCTTTTTCGCTTGGCTCTACCAGCACTTCTGCAGCCGCGTCAGGCCCTTGGCCCGCGGCTGGAGAAGGCAACTCAGCGGGTCAGTCCGAGTCCGACACCGTAGCCAATCAGGCCGATGTCCTCGTCCGAGGAATCAAAATCTCCATCCCACTTTTGGGCTTCGAAGAATCCCCGCACAAAAACAGTGCCCAAGTTAACCGTTCGGGACCACTCAAGTCCAAGCTGCAACTCGGTAATGCTAAACGACGCAAGGTTTTGACGCTCGCTGCTCTCGTCCGAACCTGTTCCGAACTGATGAGAGTAGCGGAGATTTCCAAATCCATGGATATCCCAGAACAGGACATCGGATTTCAGATGCAAACCGATAACGGGACCAATCGTATCTTCGAAACGAACGCGGGATAACCTGTTGTCGTCAACGCTGGCATAGCGAGCTCCCAGCGAGATTTCACCGGCCCAATTGCAGCCCAACGCGAATCGCGCGGCGTATTCGACATCCCAGTAATTCATGTCGAGCACAAAATTGTCCACACTCGGGCTGCGGACGAGCGTGTCGCCATGGAGTTCAAAATAACGGACGCGCCATTCGCGGCCGCAGT
The DNA here is from genome assembly GCA_964347545.1 of uncultured Planctomycetaceae bacterium. Lineage (GTDB taxonomy): Bacteria > Planctomycetota > Planctomycetia > Pirellulales > UBA7805 > CS4-C045. The sequence goes on from CAYFZZ010000235.1 coordinate 21,975, forward strand.
TATTGAGGTATCCGAGCGTAAATCGCGACCCGTGATGATACGTGGTGCCGACCTCAGTGGCGGGACTTGAGTATTGCGGTCGCAGCCAGACAACTTCTGCTGAGCCCACAATGCCGCAATTCGGGCTAGTCCACCAATCCCAGCAACAGTCGCCACAGCCACACCCCGCGTCACAACCGTTGCAGGCACTGGCCGAGTCGCAGCCGTCGAAGCTGGAATTTTCGAAGGAAGCCAAACGGGCTTCCATTTCCGAAATCTGCTGCGTCAAAGACGCAAGGCTGGTATGGGATACGATCTGGTCTTCCGCGTCACGGTAGTACGCGTTGTGACTTTGTTCTTGAGCAGTTGTGACGACGCTACACACGCTGACCGCAATTGCCATGAACAACAGATACCGACAAAACGACATGACTTCGCCCTCCCTGACATCAAAGTGAACCACGCTGCGTTCCTTGGGTGCCCCCTGGACAAACTCCAGAGATGAAACACTCAGCAGCAGCTTTCGCGTTAGCTCTTACAGGAGATTATTCGACCACCCCATTGCCATGAACCAATAAAACGTGATCAAGGCAAAAAATCGTTAACACCGGAAAAATTTAACTCGTCGTTACGGTGGTCGAGGCGGACGACCGGTGACTCCGACTTGGTAGCCTCCCCACCCTCTCCAAGCGATAGCTGCTGGCAGGGGACGCAGGCGGGGCTGGATCGGGTGATAAGTCGCAAAATCAGCCGCTTCGCACGCGGCGCCCCTCGACGTGCAGGCGACCAGCCGCCAGCAGGCGGAGGGCCTCCGGATAGGCCTCACATTCGGCGTCAAACACCCGCATTGCTAGCGTGGCTGGCGTGTCGTCGTCCAGCACAGGGACGACTTTCTGGAGGATGATTGGGCCGTGGTCGTATTGGTTGTCCACGAAATGCACCGTGCAACCGGACACCTTGGCACCGTATTCCAGCACCGCCTCATGCACGCGGCGGCCGTAAAAACCGTGACCGCAGAAGGCGGGGATCAGGGCGGGGTGGATATTGAGCACCCGATTTTGAAAGTCGTCGGGAATCGGTACCAGCTTCAGAAAGCCCCCCATCAGCACATATTCCGCCTCCACCTCGCGGACCGCGGCGAAGATGGCCGCGCCAAAGGCCTCGGGGCTGTCGTAATCGCAGCTCTGGATGACCTGCGAGGGAATATCCGCGTCGCTGGCGAATCCCAGCCCGGCGGCCTGGGGATCGCTGGAAATGACCAGCCGGAAATCCAGGTCGACCTTTCCCGCCGCCTGGTGCTGGATCAGATTCCGCAGCGTGGTCCCACTTCCGGAAATCAACACCGCAACCCGCATGGCTCCCTACCATTCCGCCCTGGCTGACCGCTGGTGGTCTAACGCCGATTCACGGCGGGAACGTCGTGGGGGCCACCAACCGCAGGGGCATCTTCAGTGTATCAACTCCCCCCGGGCGGTGCAGCCAACGACGCCCGCTCCCCCCCTGCCCACCACGCAGAACCTGCCGCAGGTCGCCGGCGGGGAATCGGGCCGGTCCCAGCTTGGCTGTCCAGCGGCGGCCAGAGCGGTCGCGGCCAGGGGCGATGTCTCGCGAGGGGGTCCCCTTCACCCGCCTCGGGCATCTTCGTGGACCATCAGGTACACAGTCGCCTGGTGTCCCGCCACATCCAGGACGGCGGGCTGGCTGCCGGCCAGCTGCTGGAGGCGGATCTCCACCGCTAACGTTTCCCCCTGGATGTACTCCTGGTTCTCTTGAATGGCCCGTTTCAATTCGTCCGAATCGGTGACGGCCCCGAGGACAATGCGATCGGAGTACCGGCAGCCAATTTCTTTGCGGCGGTCGTTGATCAGCCGCGTCAGGTCGCGCGCCAGTCCTTCGCGGATCAAGGCGGGGGACAATTCCGTGGCCAGGACGACGACACAGGACGACCCCTGGGCGGCGGCCCAGCCCTGTTTGGCCTGCAGGCGGATCTGCACATCCTCGGGGGTCAGTTGCACCTCGCCTTCCGGCAGATCCAGGGTGACGCACCCACTGCGGTTCATCTGCTTCAGCAGGCTGCTGGCGTCTGCCTCCAGCAGGGCCTGCTTGACTTCCGGCATCTTTTTCCCCACGCGGGGGCCCAGCCGTTTGAAATCGGGCTGGACCTGGTACGTGATGTACTGATCCGCTTCGGTGGTGTACTCGACGCTCTTCACGTTCAGTTCGTCCCGGATCAGCGCGTCGTGGGCTTCCAGCCAGGCTTGAGCTTGGGGGTCGGCCAGGATGACTTCGACTTTGGCCAGCGGCTGCCGCACCTTCAATTTGGCGTTCATGCGGGCGCTGCGTCCCAGGGAGGAGATCTCGCGGATGAGGGCCATCCGCTGCGACAGTTGTTGATCGACCAGGGCGAGCTGGGCCGCGGGGTAGTCACACAAATGGACGCTTTCGGTGGCGCTGCCTTGGAAAACACCCGCCAGGTTCTGCCAGATGGCCTCGGCCAGGAAGGGCACGAAGGGCGCGACCAGCTTGCTGGTCGTCACCAGGCATTCGTACAGCGTCCAGTAGGCATCCCGTTTTTCCGGCGCCTGCCGATCGCTGCTCCAGAATCGATCTCGGCTGCGGCGGACGTACCAGTTGGAGAGGGCATCCACGAACTGGGTGATGTGGCCGCAGGCGGCGTAGTTGTCGTATTCGTCCATGCGTGCGGTGACGGCGGCCAGGGTGCGGTGCAGTTCGCTCAGGATCCAGCGATCCAGCTCTCCCCGCTGGTCCACCGGCCGCCACGTGTCGGCCCCGGCCAGTTCGGCTGCCGTCAGCTGGCCCCCCTTCCCGCTCAGCTGCTCGGCTGGCTGGAACCCGTCGATGTTGGCGTAGATCACAAAGAAGCTGTAGACGTTCCACAGCCGGAGAAGGAACTCGGGAATGCTCTCCTTGATCGCCTTTTCGCTGTAGCGGATGGAAGTCCAGGGGGGTTGATTGGCGAAGAAGTACCAGCGGAGGGCGTCGGCCCCGTACCGGTCGAAGATCTCGTTAGGCTCGCGATAGTTCCGCTTGCTCTTGGACATCTTGCCGCCGTCTTCGCCCAGCATCAGCCCTAGCACGACGCAATTGCGGTAGGGGTGAGGCAGCCGGTGGAGGGCGGCTGCGTCGTCCTGGGATTCGGGGTCGTCAAACAAAAGGGTGCTGATCGCCAGGAGGCTGTAGAACCAGCCCCGCGTCTGGTCGATGGCTTCGCTGATAAAATCGGCCGGAAACTGTTGTTCAAATTCCGCCTGGCCCTGCTGGGGGTACCCCCATTGAGCGAAGGGCATGGCGCCGGAGTCGTACCAGCAGTCGATGACTTCCGGGACGCGGTGCATGCGAGCCCCGGGGGAAAACGGCGAGTCATAGGTGACCTGATCGATGTACGGCTTGTGGACCTTCAGGTCGGAGGGGAGCTCGGGCCGGGCGGTCTGAGCCTGTTGCCAGGCCTCGGTGCCGGAGACGCCGGGCTTGCCCAGCAATTCCTCGTAGCTGGCCACCGCCTCCATCTGGCCCGTCTCCTGGCAGACCCAGATCGGCAGGGGGGTACCCCAATAGCGTTCGCGGGAGAGCGCCCAGTCGACGTTGGTTTCCAGAAAGTTCCCAAAGCGTCCGTCCCGGATATGTTCGGGCAGCCAGCGGATGGCCCGGTTGTTGGCCAGCATCTTTTCCTTGAAGGCCGTGGTGCGGATGAACCAGCTGTGGCGGGGGTATTGGATCAGCGGATCCTCTTCCGCTCGCCAGCAGAACGGATAATCGTGCAGGTACTGTTCCTGGTGGAACAGCAGGTCCCGCTGTCGCAGCTCGCGGGTGATCTCCTTATCTGCCTCCTTGACCCAGCGGCCCTCGTAGGGGGGCGCCTCGGCGGTAAATTTTCCGTCGGGGCCGACGGCGCAGATCAGGGGAGGACCCTGGCCGTCGGCAAAGCGGGCCTGTTCGGCCACCAGCACCTCGTAGTCGACCTCGCCGAAGGCCGGCGCCTGGTGGACCAGGCCCGTGCCGCTGTCGGTCGTCACGAAATCGCCGGAGACGATGCGCCAGGCGAGCGGTTGGGTGCCGCCGTCGACCAGCGATCCACACGCATCGCCGCTCGACCCATAGTAATAATCAAACGGCGGCAGGTAGCGGCGACCGATCAGTTCCCGGCCCCGCCAGGTCCGCTCGACCCGCAACTCGCGCTTGACCTTTTCCTCCAGTGTGCTGACCAGCGGTGCGGCGATGACCAGCTTGCGGTCCGCCTCTTCGTCAACGACCACCGCGTACTCCAGGTCCGGGTGGACGGCCACAAACTGGTTGCTGGGCAGCGTCCAGGGCGCGGTGGGCCAGACCAGCAGAGAGGTATCCGGCTGGTCGACCAGCGGAAAGAGGACGAACACGCTGGGATCGGCCACCTCTCGATACCCCAGCCCGACTTCGCCACTGGAGAGCGCCGTGCCCCCCTGGGCCCACCACCAGACAATCTTGTGACCCTGGTACAGCAGCCCGCGATCAAAGAGGTGCTTCAGCGACCACCACACGCTCTCCACATAGGACTGGTGGTAGGTCACGTAGGCTTCGTCCAGGTGGATCCAGAACCCCAGCCGTTCGGTCAGCCGTTCCCATTGGCGCATGTACCGCCAGACGCTCTGCTGACACTTCTGAATGAACGGCTCGACTCCGTACTGCTCGATCTCCTCCTTCGAATGGATGCCCAGCTCTTTGCAGACCTCGACTTCGACCGGCAGGCCGTGCGTATCCCAGCCCCCCTTCCGCTCGCAATAATAACCCCGCATCGTGCGGTAGCGGGGGAAGAGATCCTTGATGGCGCGGGTCAGGCAGTGGCCCGGATGGGGCATGCCGTTGGCTGTTGGCGGGCCTTCGTAAAAGACAAACTTGGGACAACCCGCCCGTTGCCGCAACGACTGCTCGTAGATTTTTCGATCTTTCCACCAGCGGCCAATGCGGGCTTCCAACTGCGGAAAGCTGATCGTGGAATCGACAGGTTCAAACATGCTGGTTTCGTGCGCAGCACTCCCACGGTCACCCCGGGGCGCTCGACAAATCACTCGGCAAACAGATCGTCGGACGGGTCGTCACCCTCGTCATCGCCGCCCCGAGCCTCGTCGTCCTCAAACGGGTTCTCGTAACCGTCGTCCTCTTCCTCTTCAAAGTCGTCGTCGAAGTCGTCGTCGAAATCCTCTTCGTCGAAGTCGTCGTCGAATTCGTCCTCCTCCACGTCGGGATCCTCTTCCGCACTGGCCGCCCACACTTCGCTCGTCCAGCCGGCCCACCGCGGCAGCTCGTCACCCGGCTCGACCGTCACCAGCTCTGTACCCATACTTACCCGCATCGTCGCTCGCGCCTCCTCATGAACCTCTGGAAAACCTGGGGAACCTTCCCCCCCTGGCCCGCCTCCCGGACGAATCGCTGGGGGCGAACCGCTTTGCCAACGCTCGGCCGCTGTGGAGGGGCAAACTGACAAGTTTGGGGACCGGCTAGTTCTTGTCAAGCAAGCCAGCCGCCCCGCTCAGCCACCAACTCGGGATGCGGGATACGCCCGGCCCGCCTCCCGGGCCAGCCGGGGGGTGTCCAGCCGCCCCGGGGGGGCCGCGGGCACAGCGTCCCGCCGACCCCGGGGGGCCCAGATCGCCGAGCCCCAGCCGGTAAGGGCGGGGCAGGTTGAAACCCGGGCAGAAAAAAAGGGCAGAGCCGGCGAGAACCGCCAACCCTGCCCAACACGGGGGGTGAGAAAGCCAAAGTTGATAGGCACCGGCCAGGAGAGCCTCTCAGCAGGCCCCCAACCGGCTCCTAAGAAATTTTAGGAGCACCACAGCCGCTGTCAAAATAAACTGTTTAAAAAAGATGGGTAAATTTGAAGAGCGGCCCTCCGGCTCCGGCAGTCGTCCAGTTCTTACGGGTTATCCCGTGCAGCGTGTGGCGTTTTTGCCACAGGCCATGGCGGCTGGGGTCGGCCTGCAGCGGGCTGGCCGGCGGAGTGGTGTGCGGGGGGCTGGCGACCAGACCGGTCATCTCGGAAACGGCACGGGACCGAGGGGTCAGGGATCGAGGGGTTGCCGCTCGGCGGGGTGGTGGGCGGGGGTCCCCTGGGGGGCCGATTTTGGTTTGGGCAGCGCGGGGACGCCGGGCAGCGGGGGGCGGTGGATGTGGATTCGGCGGTTAGCGGAAGAGAGGGCCGGGGTGAAACCGGCGGCCGGTTCCATGGGGGGGTCGGGCAAGCGGGCCGCCCAGCGGGCAAGTTCCTCGTCCTCCGGCGCGACGGCATACCAGTCGCTCAACACCCGCCGGGCGGCGTCCGGTTTGTCCAGCTGCAGGGAGGCGGCGGTCAGCCATCGCAGGCAGAGGGGATCTCGGCAGCCGGCTTCGTTGGCCGTTTCCAGGCAAGCGGCGGCGGCGGTCCAATCCCCCCCGCGAGCCAGGCCAGCGCCCCGGACCGCCTGGACAAAGGCCTCCCTATGCGGAAACCCGGCCGGCAGTTGCCCGGCCTCCTGCACGGCCCGATCCCCGTCCCCCTGTTGGATGTGCAGTTCGACCAGGTGGTGGCGGATGCGGATCGAAGCGGGTCGCTCGTGGAGGGCGTCCTCCAAGAGGCGTTGTGCCTCGGCGACCTGTGCTTGCAGCTGCAACGTCGCCGCCCAACAGACGACGGCCACGTCCTCGATATCGGCCAGGTGCCACAGCGACGGTCTCAGCTCGCCATACTGCACGGCCGTTTCAAAAGCTCGAATCGCCAGGTCCATCCGCCCCCCGGCCTGCAGAAAATTCCCCAAGGCGCACAACAGCTGGAGGTCGGCAGGAAACCGCTGGAGTGCCGCCACGCACAGGTCCAATTGAGCTTCGCGACCGGCGGCCGACTCGTCCAGCGAGGTGATCTGGCCGTAGTAGGCCTCCAGCAGCTCGTCCGAGCCAACGGGGGCGGCCTGTTCAGCCTGGCGGAAGGAGTCCCGGGCCTGGTCCGGTTCCCCCAGCAGGGCCAGGGCCTCGCCCCGGACCAGCCACAGCCGCGCCGCAGGACCCTCTTCGCGCATCTCCCGTTCGGCCAGCTGCAGGTTCCGCTGAGCCTTCCTCAGCTTGACCTCGACGTGCTGATCGCAGGCCGGTCGCTGGACGACCAGCGACAACGGCTGCACCTTGGGGCCTTGGGGGTCGAGCGGGTCTTCCAGGTATTCGCGAACTCTGCCCCGAAACCGCAGCTGGGCTCGGCGCGGCATCAGCCGCAGGCGGGCGATCTGGGGGGCGGCAATATCTTGCGGGGCGGGGGGCAGGCGGACCAGCAGGGAATAGCTGCTCGCCGGCTCGGCACCGGTGTCCACAAAACGGCGGAGCCTGGCGGCGGCGAGCGGGCTGAGCGTTTCCCCGGCGTCCAGCCCCAGGATCCAGTCACTTTCGATGGCGGCCAGGCAGGCGTTGCGGGCCGCGGCAAAATCAGAGGACCACGGCACGTCGATCACGCGGCCGCCGTAACGGACCGCCACCTCACGCGTGTTATCCGCTGAACCGGTGTCGGCCACCACGATTTCGTCCGCGATCTGGGCCACCGACGACAGCGTCTGGGCGACCAGCCCGGCGGCATCGCGGACGATCAGGGCCACGGTCAATTTGGGTCGGGAATCCTCCCCAAGGCTCGACATGCTGGGCCTCCGTGCAGGGCGGCGGTCCGCCCGCGGGGAAAGCCGCCAGTTTAGCGGCAGGGGCCGTTACCGAACATAGCGCTTGCCCGGCTAGGTGTGGTAATCGGCATTGATCTGCACATACTCGGCCGTCAAATCGGTGGTCCAGAAGCGTGCGGCGGCCGGACCGCGGCCCACACTCAGCTCGATCGACGTTTCCCGCTGAGCGCGGATGCTGTCGGAGACTTCCGCCGCGTCGAACGCCAGCGGCGCCCCTTGGCGATACACGGCGTACCCATTGATCTCGAGATCGACCTGGTCGGCGTCAAATTCCACTCCGGCATAACCGGCGGCCGAGACGATCCGCCCCCAGTTGGGGTCCCCCCCGGCGATGGCCGTTTTCACCAACGGACTGTTCGCCACGCTGCGGGCGATCCGGCGCGCATCGGCCGGTTGCTGACAACCGCGGACATCGATCGTGATCAGGTGCGTCGCCCCTTCACCGTCGGCCGGAATGGATCGCGCCAGCTGAGCGCACAGGTCCAGCAGGACCGTGTGGAAGGCCTGGCGGTCGGGTCCGCTCAGCGGTTCTGCGGCCGCCGCGCCGCTGGCCAGCAGGATCACGGTGTCATTGGTGCTGGTGTGCCCTTCCACGCTGATGCAATTAAACGTCTGGTCGCAGACATCGGCCAGCATTTCTTGCGCGGCGTCCGGGGCCAGCGCCGCGTCGGTGACGATCAGGCCCAACATGGTGGCCATCTGCGGCCCGATCATGCCGGCGCCTTTGGCCAGGCCCAGCAGCCGGACGGTCTTCCCTGGCAGTTCCAGGGCTCGGCTGGCCCATTTGGGAACCGTATCGGTCGTCATGATGCCCCGCGCCGCGTCCTGTACCGCGGGCTGGTCCGCCGCCAACTGCCCCGCCGCCGCCGTAATCCCCGCAGCGATTTTCTCCATCGGTAACGGCTGGCCGATGATGCCGGTCGACATGACCAGCACCGCTGCCGGGTCCAGCTGGCACGCATCGGCCACCAGGGCGCACATCGATTTTGCATCTTCCAGCCCCTGGGGACCGGTGCAGGCATTGGCGTTGCCCGAATTGATAACGACGGCTCGCGTGTGGCCGTTGGGGGTCTGCTGGCGGTCCCACTGCACCGGGGCGGCGCAAATCCGGTTCTGGGTATACACCCCGGCAGCCGTGACGGGGCGGTCGGCGACCACCAGCGTCAGATCGGGCTTGTCCCGGTTCCGCTTGATGCCGCAATGCACGCCCGCAAAACGGAAGCCGTGTGGTATGTGGATCGACATCTGCCTGCCTCTCGTCTCCCCTCCCGTCGCGGGCCCTCCGCGCTTCCAGCCCCCCGCGCTTCCAGGCGCCCGCACTTACAGCCCCATCGTCTCGGGGTATCCGTACATCAAATTAAAATTCTGTACCGCCGCCCCGGCGGCGCCCTTGACCAGGTTGTCCAGGCAGCTGATCGTCAGCACCCGGCCTGCCACGAGGCGGACGGTGATGTCGCAGAAATTGGTCCCCAGCGCATCTTTGGTGGCTGGCAGGTGCTGGACGACGCGTACGAAGGGGTGGTCCGCGTAGAAGTCCAGGTAAAGCTGTCCCAACGTCTCTTCGGTCACCTCCTCCCGCGGCCGGCTGTAGGTGGTGGCCAGAATTCCGCGGTCCATGGGTATCAGGTGGGGGGTGAACACAACCTGCACGGCCGCGCCGCCAACCTTGCTGAGGATCAACTCCATTTCCGGCGTATGCCGATGGCGGCCGACGTTGTAGGCCGAAACGCTTTCGTTGCACTCCGGATAGTGCGTGGTCAGCTTGGGCGTGCGTCCCGCTCCGGAAACCCCGCTCTTGGCATCCACAATGATGTCGCCGGGATCAATCAGGCCAGCCTGCAAAAGGGGCGCCAGGGCCAGGATCGCCGCGGTGGGGTAGCAACCCGGATTGGCGACCAGCGGGGCCTCGCCAATCTGGTCGCGAAACAGCTCGGGTAACCCGTAGACCACGCTGGCCAACCGCTGCGGGTCGGCATGCTTGACGCCGTACCAGGCCGCGTATTGTGCGGGGTCGTCCAACCGGTAATCGGCCGAAAAATCGATCACGCGGGCTCCGGCCTCCAGCAACTCCGGCACGATCGAGGCGGTGACGCCGTGGGGCAGGCAGCTGAACACGCAGGGGGCGCGGGCGGCGATCTGAGCGGGTTGGAGATCCTCCAACTCCAAGTCCAGACGGCCGTGCAACGAAGGATGAATGGCCGCTATCGGTGGCCGGCCTTCTTGACGGCTGGTCACCGCCACAATTTCCGCCTGGGGATGCCTGAGCAGGATCTTGATCAGCTCCAGGGCGGTGTAACCCGTGGCTCCCAGGATGGCAACGCGTGTCATGGCAAACCGGTAAGGGCTTTCGATCGAGGGGGTGGCCCAGCGGCAACTGGGGGGACAGACGTTCGGTGCCGGCCAGGGTGGTGAAACCGTCCACTATAGCTCTCCCCCGCCCGGCGGGCCACGGGGCGCCCCCGGCGGAGGGACACGGCATGATGGCAGCGGCCGGGGCGGGCAACTAGCATGAAGGGCGCTCGGCTTGACACCGCCAGCAACCAACTTGGGGGGACCGCGAACCTGATGTCCAGCAAACCCCACCCCACGCCGCGCCGGCGGGCCGGTGCGGAAGTCTACGTGCAGTTTCGCGGCAACGCCGTGGCCCGCCAACAGGTCCAACGGCTGGCCACGGCGACGGCCCGCCCCACCGCGGGGCCGCTGCGGGCCTGTGGGTCCCTCGGCCGCCTGCTGGCCGACGGCCGCGTGGTGGCGATTGAGCCCCTGTTTGGCAGCTGCGGGGCTGGCAAGGGCCAGCCCCTGGCCGAGCTGTGTGCGTTGATGGAGGAGGAAAAGCAGCCGGAAACGGGCACCTGCATCCTCCACTTCCGCTCGCCCGCCGACGCCACCGCCGCTCTGCCCGCCTTACAGCGAAACAAACACCTGCGGTACGCCCACCTGGGCGTCGTCAAGCGGACGGCCGGGGCACCGGATCCCTTGCGGAATCGCCAGTGGGCGCTAACCGCCATTGAATTGGCAAGGGCCCAACAACGGAAACACTTCAATCCCGCGGCGGAGGTCAAGATCGGCGTGATCGACACCGGCGTCGATGCCGATCATCCCGACTTGCAGGCCGCCCGGATTACGCAACAGCAGTTCACCCGGGGCCGCCTTCGCGACAAGGACGGACACGGCACCCACGTGATCGGCACCATCGCCGCGGTGGCCAACAACCGGCTCGGCATTTGCGGGGTGACCCAGTCGAAACAACTCACCTCGCTGAAGGTCCTCGATCCCTTCGACCTGCGGGGCTACTTTCGCGCGTTGCGGTATGCCATCCAGCAGCGGATCCAGGTTTTGAACATCAGCCTGCAGGGTCCGGCCACGGCGACCGAACAGCAGCTGATCCGCAAGGCGATTCGTCGAGGCATGGTGGTAGTGGCCGCCATGGGGAATGGAGGTTCTGCCCAGCGATCTTATCCGGCCGCCTACCGCAACGTGATTGCCGTTGGGGCGACGACGCCGGCGGACCAGTTGTGGCGGAAGAGCAACCGGGGGGCGCACATCGACCTGGTCGCTCCCGGGACCGGGATCCTCAGCACCGTACCCCGCTATGCGACCCGCCGAGCCCACCAGACGTTGTACGATGCCGAAGGCTGGGACGGCACGTCGATGGCCGCGGCCCTGGTGACCGGCTGCGTGGCCCTCTGCCTGGCCCACAAACCGACGGCGACCGTGGGGGAGATCCGCCGAGCGCTCCATGCCGGCGCCGATTTCGTGCCCGGCCAAACGGGCTTTACCCACCGCCTGGGACATGGCCGCCTGAACGTCGACCAAACCCTGGCGGCCTTGTAAGAGGGCAGCCCCGTTTTTCGTGCACCACAGTCCCCTCTCCCCCGTCCCGGCCGGGCCGGGACCGCTCAGCAAACCAACGGGGCCATCCCTTTGCGAGCCCCGGGATGCGGGTTACGGGATGCGAGCTCCATGATCGCGAACCGCCAGCGGCCGAGGGCCGGGGTCTGGCTTTATCTTCGTGCCCCGGGCCGGGGGGACTGTCCCCAGGATGGGCGCCCAGGGTGGCCCTGTTAGCAGTCGGCCAGGGGTCTCCGCTGGGCTAACCT
>CAYFZZ010000236.1:0-14841 GCA_964347545.1 uncultured Planctomycetaceae bacterium
GGAGCATGTTGACGTTGTTCTTCCACCCGGAACCGGTCATCGATTGGCAGACCGCCTCCCAGTGTGACACGCAGGCTTTTGCCAGGTTCTTCTGGGGGATGATCGACCGGGGGGTCTACTTGCCATGCAGCCAATACGAAGCGATGTTTATCTCGGCCGCACACACCGAGGCCGACATCGACGCCACCGTGGCGGCAGCCCGGGAAGCGCTCGTCTGTGGCTAAGCGGGCTGGATTCCGCGGCGGCACCCCCAGAAGGGCTCGGCGGCGAACACGCGGGACACCGGTTGGACCTCTCCAGAAGACCTCCCTCGGACCGCAGCGTATCGGTTGGGGCTGCGAAACGGAAATTCATTTTTGACGGGATAAATCCCGAGGCAGCGGGACTTTCACCAGGAAGACAGGATGAAGACAGCATCCATCTCTTGGATCACCGCCTCCAGAAGGACAGTCGGCAGTTGAAAGCCATCACGCAGCAGATGCTCTGATGCGCTGGCTCGTGTCTGCCGCCCGATCCTGTGTCATCCGGTCGATCCCGTCAAAATTTGTTGACTGCGATCGACGCTGTTCCGGATCCTCTTCAGGACAAGCCCGCCTTGGCCTGGCGTCGCTGGGTGATGTCGATCGCTTTGAGCAGTCCGCGGGCTTTGTTCAGGGTTTCCTGGTATTCGTTGGCCGGCACGCTGTCGGCCACGATACCCGCGCCGGCCTGCACGTAGGCCTGTCCGTCCTGCACGACGATGGTGCGCAGAGCGATGCAGGTGTCCATGTTTCCGCCGAAGTCCACGTAGCCCACGGCGCCGGCGTAGGGACCGCGGCGGTGGGGTTCCAGTTCGTCGATGATCTGCATGGCGCGGACCTTGGGAGCCCCGGAGACGGTGCCGGCCGGGAGACAGGCGCGGAGGGCATCGAAGGCGGTTTTGCCGTCGGCCAGCTGCCCGGTGACGTTGGAAGTGATGTGCATCACGTGGCTGTAGCGTTCGATGGTCATCACATCGCTCAACTGGACTGTCCCGTACTTCGCCACGCGGCCGATATCGTTACGGCCCAGGTCGACCAGCATGACGTGTTCTGCCCTTTCCTTGGGATCGGCCAGCAGTTCTGCGGCCAGTTGCCGGTCTTCTTCCGGCGTGCGGCCCCGCTGGCGGGTGCCTGCCAGGGGGCGAACCGTGACCGTTTGGTTGACGACGCGGACCATGACCTCGGGAGAACTGCCAACCAGGGTGACCGACGGCGCTCGCAGGTAGAACATGAACGGGCTGGGATTCACCACCCGCAGGGTGCGGTAGATTTCGAAGGGATGGGTCTGGATCGGCACCTGCATCCGTTGGCTGATGACGACTTGAAAGATGTCACCGGCACGGATGTATTCCACGCAACGGCGGACCGCCTCTTCGAATTGCGGCTGATCGAAATTCGACGTCGCGGCGATCTGGGGTTCGCCCTCAAGGTCGATATCGGCCAGTTCCAGCGACGGACGATCGGCAGCCAGGCTTTGCACCAGGCGGTCCACCCGCTGGCAGGCCTCGCGGTAGGCGTCCTGCAGGTCCCCATCGCCGACGCGGGCCATGGCCACGACCACGATCGCCTTGGTGATGTGATCGAAGACGACCATGTGGTCGTAGAAGGCGAATGACAAGTCGGGCAGCTGGCGGTCGTCCGGGGGGGGCGCGGGGAGGTGTTCGGTATACCGGACGACGTCGTAGCCGGCATACCCTACGGCTCCACTGATAAAAGGGGGCAGTTCGGGCAGCCTGGCGGCTCGCGTGGCGTGGACCCGCTGTTCCAGTTCGGCCAGGGGATCGGGACTGCTGAACCTTTCGACCTCCGCGCCCCGATACACCGTGACCTGCTGCTGATGGGCTTCCAGCAACAGGTAGGGGTCACTGGCCAGGAAGCTGTACCTCCCCACGCGTTCCCCGCCAATGACGCTTTCGAACAAACAAGCGCAGCGGCCCTCGTCGATTTTGTGAAAGGCGCTGACCGGGGTCAGGGCGTCGCTGACCAGGCGACGATAGACCGGCACCAGGTCGACACCTCCGGCCAACTCGCGAAACTTCTCGAAGCTGGGAAAATGTGGCATCATCGCGTACTTTATCAGCCCGGCAACCCTGTCACAACGCCGTGTGGGAAGGAGTGGCTGAGCACCATCGAGAGTAGCGGCGGCGACGGCCAAGGTTGGTGATCCCTGCCGCACGAGCTCGATATTGACAGTGTACCGGCGGCTGCTAGAATCCTGATGGCAAGTCCCTGTTCTTTAACGATTTACTTCCAACGCGGCGGAAAAATGCAGTGCCAAGAATGTGACAAGACGGCCACGTTCCACATTACCGAGCTGGCGGGGGGGAAGCCGCAAGAGGTGCATTTGTGTGAAGAGCACGCTCGGGACTACCTTGCCCACGGGCAGGAGACCCAGCCGACGGCGCCCACCCTGGCCGGCGTGTTGGCTCACCAGCTGGCCGTGGGCCAGACGGCCGAAGATCTGGCTCGGCTGGACCAGCGCACCTGTCCCGTCTGCGGGATCTCGTTTTACGAGTTTCGCAACCAGGGTCGCTTCGGCTGCCCGCACGATTACGTCTGTTTCGCAGACGAGCTGGAACCGTTGCTGGTCAATATTCATGGCGAGACGAAACATGTGGGCAAATGCCCCCAGCATTCAGCGACAGATAGTGCCAAGCAAACCGAGCTGATCCGCTTGCGTCGGGAAATGAAAGAAGCGGTATCGGAAGAAAATTACGAACGGGCGTCCAATTTGCGGGATGAGATCCGGCGGATCGAGGCAGAATTCGGCGGCAAGCCCGCGGCGGAAAATTCGAGGGAAGAAAGCGGAGACTGACGTTTGTGGACATCGATGATTTAACCCATCGAAGTGGAGAATGGCTCCGCGGGGCCGGGCCCGAATCCGACATCGTGATCAGCAGTCGGATTCGCTTGGCCCGGAATCTGGCGGACTACCCATTTATCAGCCGAGCGACCGAGGTGGACCGCGCCGAAATCGAGAAGACCTTATGGCAGGCGCTGACCGCGGTCAGTGAGCCGGGCGAACTGCTGTACCTGGACGTGAACAAACTGGATGGACTGGATCGCCAGTTGCTGGTGGAACGTCAGTTGATCAGCCGCGAGCACGCCGAGAGCGAAGGAGCCCGTGGCGTGGCGATTGACTCGGGCGAACGGACCAGCTTGATGATCAACGAAGAAGATCATCTACGAATTCAGGTCCTCTACAGCGGGCTCGACCTGGAAAAAGCCTGGCAGCGGATCGACGATATCGACAACCGATTGGAATCGAAAGTCACCTACGCCTTCGATACCCAATTGGGCTACCTGACCGCTTGCCCCACCAATGTGGGTACCGGCATGCGCGTCAGCGTCATGCTCCATTTGCCCGCCCTGGTCATCACGCGTCAGATTGAACGGGTCTTTCGTAGCCTGCACAAGATCAGTCTCGCCGTCCGCGGGCTGTACGGCGAAGGATCCCAGGCCATGGGCGACTTTTATCAGATCAGTAACCAGATCACCCTGGGCAACTCCGAGGACGAGTTGATCAAACAGGTCGTCGACGTGGTCCCGGTCCTAATCGACTACGAACGGAAAGCTCGAGATTTTTTGCTGAAGGAAGGCCACGAGAGCCTGCACGACCGGGTGAGTCGCGCGTTCGGAATTCTGTCTACGGCGCAGACGATCAGCAGCGAAGAGACGATGCACCTGTTGTCCAGCGTGCGTATGGGAATCCAGCTGGGGTTGCTGACCGATGTGGCCATGCCGACGGTGAATGAGCTGTTCATCTGCACCCAACCGGCCCACCTGCAGAAAATCAGTGGTCGCCAACTCGATACGGCCGACCGCAACAAAGAGCGAGCCAGTTTGCTGCGTCGGTACCTGAGCAAGCAGGAGGGTGCCTCGAGTGCTGAGCACAATTAGCGGGTGCCAGCACGCGGGGCGAGCGCTTAGGCTTTCAAAGCCTTGATCTTGGCTGCCAGCCTGGACTTCGTGCGGGCAGCCGCGTTGGCGTGGATCACCTTGTGAGCGGCGGCACGATCCAGCTTTTGAGCGGCCAGGCGGAAGGCTTCTTCGCTGGCCGCCACATCGCCCGCGGTGACCGCCGCACGGACTTTACGCAACTGCGACCGCAAGGTGGACCGGGTCGCCCGGTTTCGCTGACGATGGACTTCGTTTTGACGGAGTCGTTTTTTGGCGCTCTTCGAATTCGGCATAAGTCGATGACTCTCGGGGCAGGGACCACAGGCAACCCTGGCAGGCCACGCGGTGCTCTCGGCAGACCGTGACCGAGCCCCTATTTATGACGAAAAACCTCGACGCTGTCCAGATGCCTGTCCGAGCGACCGGGCGGGGACCCCTGATCGCTTTCCCTCCCGTCCGGGCCAGGCGAGGGAGGCCTCGCCCACTCGATCGGGCGCGGCGGCCAGCGAGACGCTCAGCCCCCAGGGAAGGGCGCCGGGGGGCCCGGGACGGCCCCGACGGCTTATTGGCGGGCCTGAGCGAGCTCGTTGAGCAGCTTGGAGACATCCTTGTAACCAAAGTCCATGCCGGCCAGTTCGGACAGATACTTTTCGGCCGCTTGATGTTCCTTCAAACCCTTGCTCAACACCCCCGCCCGGTAGAGGGCCAGTTTTTTGACCTCCTCGTCCCAGATGCCTGAGGAGCTAATCGCCTCCTGGTAAGCCTGCAAGGCCAGCTTGTACTGTTTGATCTGCTGGAAACATTCCCCCGTTTCCAGGTTCGCCGAGGCTCTTTTACGCTGTTCACTGCGAGCTTGTTGGAATTCCTTGATGGCGTCCTCATACTTGCCTGCTCGTTTGAGCCGCAGTCCGAGTTCGAATTTGAGCCCGAAGTCGTTGGGATACCGCTGGCAGCGAGCCCCAAATACCTCCAGCTCGCGTTTATTCAATTCCCCCCGCATCTGCTCGAAGAGGGCCACTGCCTTGGGATCCCGCGTCTCTGCCGCCCGCTTTTTGGCACGCATCAGCTCCAGGCGAGCGCGGTGCAGTTGCACGTTTTCCAGCTCTTCCCTGGCCCGCACGGCGCCCGTCGCTTCCAACGCTTGCTGCAGCACCTCTTCACACTTGTCGTAATCCTCCAGCTTGAAAAAATAGTTCGAGAGGCTGATGTAATTGGTGACTTCCTCGGGATGTCGGCGCAACTCCCGTCGCAGGCGTTGTTCATCGGTCAGGGTGACAGCGCCACTGCTGGCCTCTTGGCGAGCTTTCCTTTCGACGCTGACGTCCAGGGACGTTTCGGCATCGTCATAACCCCCCTTGTTGATCGTCTTTTCGACGGTCATCGCCCCGATTTCACGGCGAATCTCCAGGTCGTTGGGGTTGGCCGCGGCGATGCGTTCCAGGCAGCGGATGGCGTCGTCAAAGTGAGCCAGTTCGGCAAAGGAGTCGGCCGCCAGCCGGTTCAAGGCCAGGTCCTTGGGGGCCCCGTCCAGGGCGATCCGCAGATAGGCCAGTCGGCATTCGTCCAGATCCAGCTCGCTGCAGGCTTTGGCCATGTCGGTGCAGGCGGCGGTGTCCCAAGGGTTTAAGGCCATCAGTTCTACGCCGGATTTGATCGCCTCCGGCCAGTTTTTTTTCATGATCGCCTTTTTCATGCTCGCCTTGGCACCCGCACCCCGCATCCCGGCCAGCTTGCCTCCCTTTTTGTTGTTATTGTATTTTTTGATGAGGTTTCCCAGAAAATTCTGGGTGTAGATCAAGTTGCCCGGGTCGCCGCCCACGCACTGAGCAAACATCTGGTTGGCGTAATCATATTCCCCCTTGGCCGACAGCATACTACCATGCTCGAAACACTTTTGCAGCCGTTTCCGCTTGGCAGGCGAGATCGGCTCCAACTTTGGCTTTTCCGCCGCGGAGGCCGCTTCGTCCGCCGGCCCGGTCTGGCCGTCGGTTTTGGCTTTGTCTTTGCCCTTCAGTGCCATGGGGTGTCCCTGGAAACAAGAGAGACGGCGGCCGCAGAGCGAAAGGAGCGATTCTGCGACGCGCAGGGGCCTGCTCGACCCGCCACTCCCTTATTTTACCACGCCACACAGGCAAAACAACGCGTTGCGCTGCGGCAACCGGGATTGAGGAGCCGAGCTTGCTGGATGGGGTTAAAATAACGGTAACCGCAGCGGCGGGCACGCGGCCGCAGGGCTGAACAGACGACTTGCCTGGCATGATGACACGCGACAAAACTGGATGCGTTTATCTGGTAGGAGCCGGACCGGGCGATCCGGGCTTGATCACCGTCCGGGGCGCTGAACTGCTGCAGCGGGCCGATGTCGTGATCTACGACTATCTGGCCAATCCCCTGATCCTGCTCTACGCCCGCGCCGGTACCGAAGCCATCTGCCTGGGACGCCACGGGGCAGGGCGGATCATGACGCAGGAGCAGGTCAACCGGTTGTTGGTCGACAAAGCCCAGGCAGGGCAAGACGTCGTCCGTCTGAAATGCGGAGATCCGGCGGTCTTCGGGCGGTTGGCCGAGGAGTTGCAAGTCCTGGCGGCCGCGGGGATCCGCTTCGAGATCGTGCCCGGCATCACCGCCGCCCTGGCCGCGCCCAGCCTGGCCGGTGTCCCCGTCACCCACCGGGACCACGCGTCTGCCCTGGCCCTGGTCACCGGGCAGGAACAAGCGCCAGCGGGCGATTCCCTGAAAGTCGACTTTGCCGCCCTGGCCAGCTTTCCGGGCACCTTGGTGTTTTACATGGCGGTGACCACGGCACCAACCTGGTCCTCGGCCCTGATCCAGGCCGGGCTCGCCGAGTCGACACCGGCTGTCGTCGTCCGTCGCTGCGGCTGGACAGATCAGCAGGTGATTGCTACCACCCTGGGCACCCTGGCCGACGAAATCGCTCGCCGTCAACTCCGCCCCCCCGCCGTCGTGATGGTGGGACCGGCCTGCCGACCTGAGGCCCTTTTCTCCTGGGCACAACAGCGGCCCCTGGCTGGACAAACCGTG
Source organism: uncultured Planctomycetaceae bacterium (assembly GCA_964347545.1). GTDB lineage: Bacteria > Planctomycetota > Planctomycetia > Pirellulales > UBA7805 > CS4-C045. Next base: position 6,963 of record CAYFZZ010000236.1, read on the forward strand.
ATGGTCACGCGACCGGTGGCCCAGGCAGCCGAGATGTGTCGCCAACTGGCCGAACAGGGTGCCGGTTGCGTCGTCCAGCCCGCGATCACCATCGAACCCCCGGCCGACTGGGGCCCGGTGGACCAGGCCCTGGACCAGTTGTCCGGCTACGACTGGGTGGTTTTTTCCAGCGCCAACGGCGTGCAGTTCCTGCTGGACCGGCTCTGGCAGCGGCAGGGCGATCTTCGCCGTTTGGGGGGCTGTCGTCTGGCCGTCATCGGCCCCCGCACCGCCGCGGAATTGAGCCGATATTACCTCCAGCCAGACCTCCAGCCGGGCGCCTACCGCGCCGAGGCCTTGGCCGATGCGCTGGGGACCCAGGCCGCCGGCCAACGGTTCTTGCTCTGTCGGGCCAGCCGGGGGCGGGAGGTGCTGGCCGACCAGTTGGCTGCCGCTGGTGGCCATGTCGATCAGGTGGTGGTCTACACCAGCCGGGATGTGGCCCAGCCGGCCGAGGAGGTTCGGACCGCGCTGGAGCGTGGCCAAATCGACTGGATTACCGTTACCAGTTCGGCCATCGCCCGCGCGCTGGTCGCCATGTTCGGCCCCTCCCTCCGCAAAAGTCGGCTGGCCAGCATCAGCCCGGTTACCTCGGACACCCTCCGCGAGCTGGGCTATCCCCCCCAGGCCGAGGCTGAGGTTTACACCACCGCCGGTGTCATGCAGGCGATGGTCGCCAGTGGTGGTTCCTGAATCATGTTCGGGCCCTGTCGTCCGGCGGGGGACAGCCAGACGGGCGGGCCGGCGGTGGTGGCAGCCGGCCGCTGTCAGATTTTCCCAGGCTTTCCCAAGCGTTATTCCGGGCAGTTTCGTGATGCCCGCTAGCTGGCTCGGCCGAACAGGAGGGTGGTCCACTGCCCCGGAGTTCTGGCCGGCGTTTCGGTGGACATCTGACCGGCTTCGCGACCCAGGATAGTTGTTATGCGCCTCCTGCCGCCGTCAAATGTTCCCCCGCGGGTTACCTGTTTTTCGATTTGTTTGCCCTCGCATCCGGCAAACCAGGCGGGGGCCCGCGAGCGGGTGATCGAGCGTTACCTGGAGTTGTTTGACGAGTTTGAAATTCCGGTTACCTGGGGCCTTGTCGATCCGACAAACCGCGACCGGGTTGCCCAGTTGCGATCCCGTCCGCTGGCTCACGAAATCGCCCTCTACCACCAGGCGGACCCGCAGGGTGCGCGGACTGGTCGTCAGGCAGCGGCTGTCCCGTGGCCACGGCAGGTCTCGGCGGCCAAAGGGGCCGGATGCGAGGTCGTGACCTTGGTCTGCCGGGGTCCATCCGATCAGGACAGGGGGGAATCCCTGACAGACTGGTGTGGAGGTTTGGTCCGCGCCGGCATTCGTATGGTGGTCCGTGATCGCATCACCTCGACGAACCGCTACGCGAACCATCCCATCAAAACCCTGCGGTATGGTCTCTGGGAAATGGAGTCCTCGCTGGTGATGGGTGACGAGCGGATGCGGGCCGGGGGATTGGGGCTGCGTCGGCGGGTGGATCGAGCCATGTCGGCGGGCGGTTTGTGCCACGTGGCGCTGGGGGAAGCGGTCACGGCCGACCGACAGGTCCTGCGACCCTTGGAACGCCTCTTCCGGCACGTGGCCCGGCGTCGCCAGGAACGACAGCTGGAGGTGCAGACGATTTCCCAGGTGGCGTTGCAGTTGCCCCGCCGAAGGTCAGGGCGGCCCGCGCAATCCATTCTCCGCCGCCCGTCGCCGATCCCGTATGCTGCCTGAGCCAAGCCGGTCAGTTGTGGCAGGCCGGCGGGGGGCGTGGGCCCGCCGGCAGGTCCCCGCGGCTATTTGGTGGCTTGCATGGCCGACCAGCCCAGGTAAGCCATCAGCAGGCCGGCGATGATGAAGCCGATATCCAGGGTCGCGCTGGGCTGGCCGAAGGGGATCTTCAGCGGCGTCAGGTCCAGGGCGAAAATCACAAAAAGGAGGATGCCGAATGCGATCCCCGAAATGCTCATGGCCTTCATCATACGTCGTCGGAATTCGCGTTCTGCATCATTCCCGGCTGAAGATCCACAGTATAATTCAAGCCGATACGTGGTTCCACTCATGAAACCCTCTCTCCGGAAGGGTGTTTTGAGCCAAGGCGAAGGGGCAGAGGGGATTACGGGAAAGCGATGCCAGACTGGAACTTTTTTCGCTCCCAGATGCCGGTGGCCCGGCGGCTGGTCTACCTGGACCATGCGGCGGTGGCCCCGATCAGCGGTCCGGCCTGCGACGCGGCCGTGACCTGGGCGGAGGAGGCGGCGCGGCAGGGGGCCACCGTTTGGCCCGCCTGGAGTCGTCGGCTGGAAGAGGTCCGCCGCCTGGCAGCCCGACTGATCGGGGCCGGGGAAGACGAGATCGCGCTGGTCAAGAACACGACGGCCGGCATCTGTCTGGTGGCCGAAGGCTATCCCTGGCAGCCCGGCGACAACGTGGTCACCCTGGCCAACGAGTTTCCTTCCAATCTTTATCCGTGGCTGAACCTGGCATCCCGAGGAGTGGAAACGCGGCAGGTAGAAGTTTTGGACGGCCGCGTGGACCTGGAAAAACTGGCGGCGGCTTGCGATCCGCGGACTCGGATTATCGCGGTCAGCTGGGTTGGCTTTGCCAGCGGCTGGCGGAACGATGTCGATCAACTGGCCGCCCTGGCGCACGATCACGGGGCGTTGTTGTTTCTGGACGCGATCCAGGGGATGGGGATCTTTCCCCTGGATGTCGGGCAGACGCCCGTGGACTTCCTGGCCGCCGACGGCCACAAATGGATGTTGGGACCCGAGGGGGCAGGCCTGTTCTACATCCGCCGGGAACACCTGGACCTGCTGCATCCCTGGGGTGTCGGCTGGCACAGTGTGGTGGGTGAGCATGATTTCGACCACATCCGGTTGGAGCTCAAACCCACCGCGGCCCGGTTCGAAGGAGGTTCTGAAAACGTGATCGGGAACCTGGCTTTAGGCGCCAGCCTCGAACTGCTCAGCTCCCTTGGCGTGGCCCACCTCGCAGCGCGGATCTTGCAGCTGACCGACCTGGCCTGCCAGCGTTTGTCTGAGGCCGGAGGCACGATCGCCTCCCTCCGCGAAGGGGATCACCGCAGCGGGATCGTCTCGTTTTCCTGGCCGGGAGACATGTCGACCCTCCGCCACCAGCTGCTGAACCAAAATATCGTGCTCAGCTACCGCGGCGGCCGCCTGCGGATCAGCCCCCACGCGTACAACACCGAGGAGGACATCCAGCGGCTGGTGGAGGCCCTGAAGGAGCTGAGCGGCCCCTGAGCGTGGCACCCGGTGGGGGACGGCCCCTGACAGCCACCGCCGCGAGACGCGCTGCCGGAAAATGGCCCCCGGCCGCACCCCACCCGCCGGGTGTCCGTTGCTGGCCGGTCAGCCGGCCTTTACATTGGTCAGGGGGCGGGCGGATCGGTCCGGCAGGGAAGGGCAGAGGGCCCGCAATTTTGCTCGAGTATCCTTGGCTCAGGAATCAAAGCCGTGTCCAACCGAGACCTGCATGCTGCCGTCTACACCGGTTCTTTCGACCCGATTACGTTGGGGCATGTGAATGTCATCCAGCGGTGCGCACGGCTGGTCGACCACCTGGTCATCGGCATCGGCGTGAACATCGACAAGGAGTCGTTGTTTACTATCGACGAGCGGATGGCACTGGTCAAGCGGGTCACGGCCGGGTTGGATAACGTGGAGGTCAAGTCGTTTCGCGGCCTGGCGGTAGAATTCGTCCGGGATTGTGGCGCGCGGGTCATGATTCGTGGCGTCCGCTCGTTGTCGGACATGGAAGCCGAGTTTACGATGTCGCTGGCCAACCAGAAGTTGGATCCCGACGTCGAGACGGTCTTCCTCATGGCCGGCGAAGAATACTCACACGTTTCCAGTTCGCTGATCAAGCAGATCGCGGCCATGGCTGGCGAAGAGGAACTCTTGCGTTTCGTGCCGCCGCCTGTCGCCGAGGCGCTCCGCAAAAAACTGAGCTCGACCTAGCCGCGGCGAGGGGTGGCCGAGAGCTTTCCCCGAAAAACGCGGTTGGTCGGGGGGCAGGGGACCAACCCCCGCCTCCAGGCAGGCTCAACCCGGGCCTGCCTCCACCACGACCCCGGTGTTCGCGTCGGTGTCGTGGGGAAGGATCCCGGCCGGTTGTGGCTGCCGCGTTGGGGTCGCCCGGCCTGGGGCGGCCGGCGCTGGGCGGATCATCCTGCGGGTTTGAGGAACGACCCGCCGAAGCCTCTGCGAAAGAGAGCCGTGGAAACGAAACGAGCCAATCCAACCGGCTTTCCGCCGCTGTTGCGGGGCTACCTGCTGGCCGCGGTGGCCGTCCTGGTCCTCGTGTACCTGGTCGCTTTCTTTGCCACCGAATTGAAATCGGTGGCCCCACGAACGGGCAGTCCCCTCTGGCGGTACGGGGTGTTGTTGTTCTTACGAAATACCGTGCTGCTGATCGGCAGCTGGTTTGGCCAGCCCGGCGAAGCGGCCTGGCTGGATCGGCTCCCCGTCCTCACCGTGGCCCTGGCGATCGTGCTGGTCGCGGCCCTCCTGGGCCGGTGGTTGATGTCCGCCACCGGCGGGGACGTCGGTTTGAGCCGCACAGAGCGGTGGGTGTTCGGAACCGGGGTGGGGCTGAACGTGTTGTCGCTGTACACCCTCCTGGTGGGCCTGGGAGGCTGGCTGAACTTGTGGGTATTTTTGCTGCCGGCCGCGATCACGTTGTTGGCTGCCGCATGGCGGTGGTCGCGGCAGCGGGGGCAGATCGAAACGTCCTGCTGGCCGCCAGCCGCCGCAGGGGATCGCTGGCTGTCGCCCCGCTGGTTGTGGCTGGCCGCGCCAGCCGTCTTCTTCCTGGTGGCCGGCGGGATGCTGCCGCCGGCCGACTTTGACGTCCGCGAGTACCACCTGCAGGCGCCCAAAGAGTTTTTCCAAGAGGGCCAGATTCTGTTTCTGCCCCACAATGTCTACGCCCAGATGCCGCTGGGGGCCCACATGCCCAGCTTGCTGGCGATGGTCCTCCTCGATGACTGGTGGTCCGGGGCCTTGGTCGGCAAGACGGTGATCGCCCTGATCGCGCCCTTAACGGCGGTGGCCGTCGGGCTGGCCGGGCGGCGCTACTTTTCCACGGCGGCCGGCGTCCTGGCGGCCATCCTGTACCTGACGATCCCCTGGATCGCTCGGGTCTCGATGACCGGCCTGGTGGACGGCGTGGTCGGCTTTTACGCGTTCCTGGCGGTGTATGCCCTCCTGCTGGCCCGGCCCAGCGACCCGACCTCGGGGGTGGGTGAGGGTCGCCAGCGGTCGGCAGCCGGCCGCCCGTCGGCCACCGGCAGATTCCTCCTGGCCGGCTTCCTGGTCGGCGCGAGTGTGGCCTGCAAGTATCCGGCGGCCCTCTTCGTTTTCGTCCCCCTGCTGGCCGCGGTGGTGCTGCGCCTGTGGACCTCGCGGCCGAAGTTACCAGGGCCCAGCAAGCTGTTTGGGGCGTTTCTCCTGGCCGCAGCCGTCGGGGGCGGGCCCTGGCTGGTCAAGAACGCCGTTTTGACCGGCAATCCCACCTATCCGTTGCTGTACGAGTGGTTTGGCGGCGCCAGCCGGACCGACCAGCTGGACCGCCGCTGGCAGGCGGCCCATCAGCCGCGTCCCGATCCGGGCAGCGGTGGAAACGCTTACGGCCTGCGGCAAGCGGCCCTGGACGCTCGCCACGTGATGCTGGACAGCGAGTGGCTGGGCCCGGCGCTGGTTCCCCTGGCGTTGCTCGCCTGCTGCGCGGTCCCAGGAGCACAGCGCAGGCTGGTGGTGGTCCTGCTGGCTTACCTGTTCTTCGTGTTTGTCGCCTGGTGGCTGATCACCCACCGCATTGATCGGTTTTGGGTGCCGATCTTACCGGTTGTGGCCCTCCTGGCCGGGGTGGGTTGCACCTGGCATCCCTCCCGGGCGTGGCGGATCGGGGTGCTGGCCCTGGTCAGCCTTTCCACCCTCTACGGTCTGCTGTGCATGACCAGCGGCGTGATCCCGGCCGTCGACCGACGGTTCTTCGTCGCCCTGGACGTGCTCCGCCGCGATCCTCTGCGGGTGGACTCCGTGCATCTTTACTTGAACCAGCACCACTCGAACCAGCACCGCGGCGAGGTGGGCACCGTGTTGCTGGTCGGCGACGCGCAACCCTTCGATCTGGAAGTCGACCGCGTTTTGTATAACACCACGTTTGATCCGTCGGTCTTTGTCCAGCTGCTGGGGGATCGCAACGCCGCCGAGTTTCACCAGCACCTGTTGTCCCAGCGGATCACGCACATTTATGTGCATTGGGGCGAGATCGATCGTTATCGTGGTCCGGGGAATTACGGGTTTGCGCGGGAGGTCCAGCCGGCCGTTTTTGACAAGCTGCTCTTTAGCGGGGTCCTGGTGGCCCTGGGGGATCCCGACCGGCAGGGGCGATTCCGCCTTTTTCGCGTGAACCGACAGGGGAGCGGTGGCGAAGCGGAGCAGTGGCCGCAGGCCCCCCGCAGGGCCCCGCAGAAATAAGTGCTTTTCATCCCTCGGAGGGACCTGTTAAGGTATGGCCGCGGGCGAACCCCCGCCGCGGCACGCGGGTAGTAGCCCCGCTCGGGGCCCTTTGTTCCGGAAAGGTCGATTATGTCCACCGCAGAATCGAAGGCCAACGTGGGTGTCAACATTCGTCTGGCCGTGATGATGTTCCTCCAGTTTTTTATCTGGGGAGCGTGGTATGTGACGGTGGGGAACTATATGGACAAGATTGGCTTGGCCAAGGAGATCTACTGGGCCTACACGGTCGGTCCCATTGCCGCCATTGTCTCGCCGTTTTTTTTGGGCATGGTCGCGGACCGGTTTTTCGCCACCGAGCGGGTGTTGGGCGTGTTGCATTTGCTGGGCGGTATTGCCATCTTCGCCGCGCCCGTGGTGGCCGGGGGGGAATCTGCGGCGGGCGGGTTGTTTATCCTCTTGCTGTTGGTGCACATGCTGTGTTACATGCCGACGCTGGGACTGACCAATACCCTCGCGTTTCACAACATTTCGAATTCCGAATTCTGGTTTCCGCTGATCCGTGTTTTTGGCACGCTGGGTTGGATCGCGGCCGGCACGATCGTCAGCAAGGTGTTTCAGGCCGATGAACTGCCGTTGCCGCTGCTCATCGCCGGGGGGGCCGGATTGCTGATGGGCTTGTACAGTTTCTCTCTCCCCCACACGCCTCCACCGGCAAGAGGAAAAAAACCCAGCTTTGCCGAAATCTCCGGCATCGCGGCCCTGGCCCGGCTGGGCAGCCCCTCCTTCTGGGTCTTCATCGCCAGCTCTCTGTTGATCTGCATACCGCTGTCGGCCTACTACGCCTACGCACCGGTGTTCGTCAAAGCGGTCGGCATCGAAAATCCAGGCTTCAAGATGTCCTTCGGGCAGTGGGCCGAGGTCTTTTTCATGCTGGCCATGCCGTTCTTTTTCCGAGCTCTGGGTGTGAAGTGGATGTTATTCGTCGGGATGCTGGCTTGGGTCGTGCGTTACGGCCTGTTTTCCGCCGGCGCCGAAGAGGGCATATTGTGGATGATCCTGGGCGGTATCCTGTTGCACGGTATCTGCTATGACTTTTTCTTTGTCACGGGGCAGATCTACGTGGACAAAAAGTCGACTCCAGAGATCCGCGGACAGGCTCAGGGATTCCTGGTCCTGCTGACGCTGGGGATCGGCATGTTGGTCGGCAGCATTGTGTCTGGTCAGCTGTTTAACCATATCGTGCCGGCCTTTGAAAATCCGACGCCCGCCCAGACCGCTCAGATTGTCGCCGGCTGGAAGACCTTCTGGACGATTCCCACCGTGGGCGCGGCGGTGATCATGGTGGTCTTCGCCTT
>CAYFZZ010000237.1:0-6521 GCA_964347545.1 uncultured Planctomycetaceae bacterium
TTGTTCGTGCTCGGTCATCGCTGGTCTCTCCCGATCCCCACCCGCGGCGGTCGACCCCTGCTGGCCGACCCTGATCGGATCTGGACACGGCCCGGATCGCCCGCGGCGGCTCTTTTCGCAGGCCCCACCCTCCGCTGTCCCTCCCGGCGGTGCCCTTTAGAATAGCCCATTCGGTCGACCGCCGCAGGTGGGCTCGACGGTGGGAAACCGACCCCACCCCGCCGCCGACGTCGGCCGCAGCCAAGCTTGACCACCGCGGCCGCGGGGCCTCCGCCTTGCCGAACAACCGGGTTGAGCGCACGATAAAAGTGACATTCACCCCACGCGGCTCGAGGCTTCCATGATGAGCGGCCAGGACGACCAGGCACGCGGGGCGGCGGTGGCCCAGGGCGTGCTGCAGCTGCTGCAGGACTTCCGTCCCGATCCCAGCTCGGCCTGGGACGAAGCCATTCAGCAGGCGATTTACCTGGCCCGCCGTCTGCAGCAGCGGGCCTCCCAGCTGCAGACGCCCCAGGAACGCCGGCAACAGGCAGAACTCGACCGGCTGATCCACAATCCCCACGACAAACAAACCCTGATCCAGCTGACCGACCAGGCCTTTCGTTCCCACCTGCCGCACCGAGCCGTGGACCAGCTGATCCACATCCTCGACGTGCAGGGCATCCCCCGCTTCTTCAGCCCCCTGGATCGCACCCTGCTGAAAGGCTTTCAATCCTTCGGCAGCTACCTGCCCGGCGTCGCCGTGCCGCTGGTCAAGGAAAAGATGCATCACGAGACGGCCAACGTGATCCTGCCGGCCGAGCGGGAAATGTTGACAGCTCATCTGCAGGCGCGGCGGGCCGAAGGCGTGCGGATGAATGTGAACTATCTGGGCGAGGCATTGTTGGGCGAACGGGAGGCCGAGCATCGGTTGAATCTCTACCTGCAGGCTCTGCAGCTGCCCGAAATCGAGGTCATCTCGGTCAAGATTTCGACCATCTACTCCCAGATCTCCCCCCTGGCCCGCGCCCACACGGTGAAGATCCTCAGCGACCGCCTGGAGCTGCTCTACCGAGCAGCGGCCAAAGTCCGCTTTCAGCGCCAGGACGGCAGCCAGGTCCCCAAGTTCGTCTACCTGGACATGGAGGAATACCGCGACATGGGGCTCACCGCCGAGGCCTTCATGCAGACGCTCGATCGGCCAGGCCTGCAGGAGGTGGGCGCCGGCATTGCCCTGCAAGCTTACCTGCCTGACGCCTTCGGCATGCAGCAGCAATTGAATCGCTGGGCCCGCCAGCGGGTGGCCGCCGGCGGCGCCCCCGTCACGATCCGCATCGTGAAAGGGGCGAACATGGAAATGGAACGGGTCGACGCCTCCCTGCACGGGTGGCCGCCAGCGCCCTACCCGACCAAGCAGGAAACGGACGCCAACTACAAACGGATGCTGGCAGAAGGCATGCAACCGCAGAACCTGGCCGCCGTCCACCTGGGCGTCGCCTCCCACAATCTGCTGGACCTCGCCTACGGTCTGGTCCTCGCCGCGCGGCACGATGCCTGGCACGCCGTCCAGTTCGAAATGCTGGAGGGGATGGCCAATCACCAGCGGCGAGCCCTGTTTGAGGTCTATCGCAATCTGCTCTTGTACGCCCCGGCCTGTCAGAAAGAAGACTTCATCTACGCCATCGGCTACCTGATCCGCCGCCTGGACGAAAACACCGGTCCCGCCAATTTTCTGCGGCACGCTTTCCAGCTGGAGGTGGACAGCCCGGAATGGCAGCAGCTGGAAGAGGGTTTCCTGCAATCGTGCGCCGCCATGGCGACGCTGGACCACCTCCCCCGCCGTCGCCAGGATCGTGCGGCGCCCCCCACCCCCACCGCGGACCCACCGCCCGCGGATGGCGACTTCGTCAACGAACCGGACACCGACTTTTCCCTCGCGGCCAATGGGCAGTGGGCCCAGCGCTTGATCGAGCAGTGGCAGGGGCAGTGCGGCCCGCGGGCCGCGGACGTGCCCCTGGTGATAGACGGGGAAGAAATCTTCCAGCACCGCCCCCTGCAACCCTGCCACGACCCCTCCCGACCCGGGACCGTGGTAGGACACTACCGCCAGGCGACCGAGGAGGATGTCCGGCGAGCGGTGGCGGCGGCCCGGGTCGACGCCGATGGCTGGCGGGGGCTGAGCTATGGCCAGCGGAGCGAGCGGCTGGGCCGCGTCGCTCAGGAAATTCGCGCCGCCCGCGGCGACCTGATGGGCGCCGCCCTGGCCGACGGCGGCAAGATCCTGACCGAGTCCGACGCGGAAGTCTCCGAGGCGGTCGATTTTGTGGAATTCTATCGCCGGGCCGCCCACCACCTGGCGGACCTGCCCACCACCGAGGCCCGCGGGCTGGGCGTGGTCGCCGTCGTCTCGCCCTGGAACTTTCCGATTGCCATTCCCTGCGGGGGGATCGCGGCCGCCCTGGCCGCCGGCAACACCGTAATCCTCAAACCGGCCTCTGATACCGTGCTGGTCGCCTGGCAGCTGTGTCAGTGCTTTTGGCGAGCGGGGGTGTCGCGGCGGACACTGCAGTTTCTGCCCTGCGCCGGCGCCACCGCCGGCCAACAGCTGGTCGCCCATCCCGATGTCGACGCCGTCATCCTGACCGGGGGCACCGAAACCGCCCAAACCATGCTCAGACATCAACCCGCCATCAACCTCCACGCCGAGACCGGCGGCAAAAATGCCACCATCGTCACCTCGCTGGCCGATCGCGACCAGGCGATCAAGAACGTGGTCCATTCCGCCTTCAGTCACAATGGACAAAAATGTTCCGCCACCTCGCTGCTGGTCCTGGAAGAGGAAATCTACGACGATCCCGCTTTCCGCGAAGAACTGTGCGACGCCGTGGAAAGCCTGGAAGTCGGGTCGGCCTGGGAACCCCAACATCGGATCAGCCCCCTGATCCGCGCCCCCCGCGGCGTCCTGGAAAAAGGACTCAAAGAATTGGAGGCGGACGAACAGTGGGCGGTCCGGCCGCGAGTCGACGAACAGAATCCCCACCTCTACACGCCCGGTGTCAAATGGGACGTCTCCCCCGGCAGCTTTACCCACCAGACCGAATTCTTCGGGCCCCTGCTGGCCGTGATGAAGGCCAAAAATCTGCAGGAGGCGATCGGAATCGTCAACGCCACCGGCTTCGGGCTGACCTCCGGCCTGGAAAGCCTCGACGATCGCGAACAGCAGATCTGGCAGGAAGGGATTCGCGCGGGGAACTTGTATATCAACCGTTCCACCACCGGGGCCATTGTCCTCCGGCAACCCTTCGGCGGCCTGGGGAAATCGGCCTTCGGACCGGGCATCAAGACGGGGGGCCCCAATTACGTGGCCCAGTTCATGCACTTCGCCGACCGCGGGCATCCACCCGGCAGCCCCCCGCTGGCGGATGAACAGCTGAGCGACCTGGCGGCGGGGCTGGTCGAACTGCAGGGCGATCCCCGCTATGCGACCGACCAGCTGGCCGATCTGGTGGCGGCCATCCACAGCTACGATGCGAACTTTCGCCAGGAATTTGGGCGCGTCCACGATCACTTCCGCCTGATCGGACAGGACAATTTGTGTCGTTACCGAGCTGTGCAGGACCTGCGGATTCGGATTCATCCCCAAGACACCCTGTTCGACATCTTCGCTCGGGCCGCCGCTGCCAAAACCGTCGGCTGCCGCTCGACCGTCAGCCTGCCACCCGGCCTGACCTCGATCGCCGTGACCGCCCTGGAAAACCTGACCGCCCCCTGGGCCGGAGCCATGGAATTCGTGGAAGAGTCGGACCAGCAGCTGGCCGACGTGATCCGGCGGCGGCAGTGCGAACGGATCCGCTACGCCAACCCCACCCGGGTGCCCCTCCTCATCCGCGAGTTAGTGGCCGACACCGGGATCTACATCGCCGACCGACCGGTGCTGCAGCAGGGCCGGATCGAGTTGCTGTGGTACCTGACCGAGCAGAGCGTGTCGGTCAACTACCACCGCTACGGGAACTTGGGCCAGCGGGCGGACGAATCCCGCAGCCCGCTCCCGTAACCAGCCCGCCGGCTGCCAAGTTGCCCCCAAACCCCTCTCCGCCGTTCGTCGGAGGTTGGGTCTCGAGAGGACGCGCTCGTCGTTCCGCCTTCAGGCGGCTTCTGACCCGAGCGCCGGGCGTTACCTTCCCCCCAAGGCCAGCTCGGCGGGCAAGATACCCAAACCCCATCTTCGAGTCCTGCGGTGTGCACACAATCCAAGTCGGTGCCAGGTGCTTGCCTTCTTGTAGGACGGGCACTCCTGCCCGTCCGCAGCATGACGGGCGAGAGTGCCCGTCCTCCATTGGGTTGCGGCCGAAGCCCACGTTTTGCCCTGCGTGGCAACTCGCTGGGCGTCGCATCTCTGAGCGACCATCCTCCTGGGGCCGGGAGCCAAGACGCGTTTTTCCAGGGGCATGCCGTCCTGGGGCTGGCGCCCCAGGCTGTTGCATGGCGCCGCTTCGCGGCTCGGGTCTAGGTGACCGTCCGCGTCCTGGGGCTGGCGCCCCAGGCTGGTGCATGTCGCCGCGTTGCGGCTCGTTTTTTTACCGGATCACCGTTCCTGGGGCTGTCGCCCCAGGCTGGTGCATGTCGCCGCTTCGCGGCTCGTTTGCGGACGAATCGCGCAGTCTTCCCCCGTAACCACGCCGCTGGCTGCCAGGTTTTCCCCAAAGAGGACCTCTTCGCCGTTCGGCGGGGGCCGGATCTCGAGCGGACGCGCTCGTCGTTCCGCCTTCAGGCGGCTGCTGCCCCGAGCGCCGCGCGTTACCTTCCCCCCAGGGCCAGCTCGGCTGGCAAGATACCCAAACGTCATCTTCGTGTCCTTCGTGTCCTTCGTGGTCACTAGCCTGGGAGTCGTCTCGCTGAGCGACCATCCCCCTGCGGTCGGGAGCCAAGGGGAGGCGAAGAGCCGCCTAAAGGCGGAACTACGAGCAGGGGGTTCAACGAAAAAACGCCCCCCGCGGCGGTCCGTCGCGGTGGCCCCGCTTCAACCGACGTCCCCCAGGTCCAACACCTTGCCGTAGCGCAGGAGGACCCGCCGCCGCAGGGCCGCCAGTTGGGGGTCGACCATCCCCGGATCGTCCGCCAGAAGGGCCGTGGCATCGCGGCGCGCCAGCTCGACAATCTCCCCATCGCGGACCAGGTCGGCGATCCGTAAGGGGGGCAGTCCGTGCTGGCGGGTCCCGAACAGGTCGCCGGGCCCGCGGAGCCGGAAGTCGATTTCGGCCAGTTCGAACCCGTCCGTGCTGGCGGCAAAGGCCTCCAACCGCTGGCGGGCTTCGTCCGATCCCACGTCGGCGAACAGGCAGCAGTAGCCCGGGTAAGCACCCCGCATGATGCGGCCCCGCAACTGGTGGAGCTGAGCCAGCCCGAACCGCTCGGCACCCTCAATCGTCATCAACGTGGCATTGGGAACGTCCACACCCACCTCGACTACGGTCGTGCCGACCAGCACCTGAATTTTGCCACGGTAAAAATCGGTCATCACCCGATCTTTTTCCGAGGCCGCCATCCGGCCGTGGACCAGGCCCAGCCGAAACGCCTCCAGCTCGCCGCAGGCCAGGTCCTCAAACGCCTCGTTCAGACTGGTCGCATTCCACTGGTCCGATTCTTCGATCAGCGGTGTGATCACATAGCCCTGGCGACCCTCCCGCAATTTGTCGCGAAAAAAATCCCACCACTGCGACCGCTGGTCGTCCGATCCCAGGTAGGTGTGCACCGGCTGCCGGCCGGGGGGGAAATCGCGCAGGGTCGTCAGGTCCAGGTCGCCAAAGCAGGCCATCGTCACGGTCCGCGGGATGGGGGTCGCCGTCATGACCAGGTAATGCGGTTGCGTTTCGGCTTGCCGCAACACCGCCCGCTGCTGCACCCCAAACTTATGCTGTTCGTCAATAATCACCAGCCCCAGCCGCGCAAATTCCGCTCCGGCCTGGATCAGGGCGTGCGTGCCGATCACCACGTCCAGCTCGCCCGCGGCCATGCCATCCAGCACCTCTCGCCGCTCGCTGCCGCTCAGCCCGCCCGAGAGCAGTGCGGTGCGGACCTGGCTGGCCTGCAGAAAATCGCCCAGCACGCGGGCGTGTTGTCGAGCCAGGATTTCGGTGGGGGCCATGATCGCGACCTGCTGGCCGTGGGCCACGGCCAGCAGCGTGGCGTACAAGGCGACCACGGTCTTGCCGCTGCCCACGTCCCCCTGCAAGAGCCGGTTCATGGGAACGGTGTGGCCCATGTCCGCCGCAATTTCCCGCACCGCCACCTCCTGGCCGGCGGTCAGCTCGAAGGGAAACCGGCGGCGGATCCGAGCGTCGATTCGGGCATCCAGCGAAAGCGGCGGCGCCGTTCCCAGCTGAGCTCGCACATTGCGTCGCAAGACCAGCGCCAGCTGCAATAACAACAACTCCTGGTAAATAAATCGATACCGAGCCCGCTGCAACAGCTGGCGGTCGGTGGGAAAATGGATCTCGTGCAGAGCCGTATGGATGGGCAGCAGTTCGTGCTGGACCAAAAAG
>CAYFZZ010000238.1:0-5866 GCA_964347545.1 uncultured Planctomycetaceae bacterium
ACTGCTGGGCATCTGCGACCGCATCGCCGTGATGCACCGCGGCCGCCTGGGGCCTTGTCGGCCGGTCGAGGAGGTCAACGAACACAGCCTGATGCTGGCAGCCACCGGCGTGGAGGACAAATCGTGAGCAGTTCGTCCGGCGAGTCGTTGTCAACCGCCCGTCGTATTTCCTGGTCCCAGCTGCTGGACCAGCTAGGCCCGCTGATCGGCCTGGCGGCCACCTACGGCCTGTTCGCAGCCCTGAAGGGTTACGACTTTTACAAGTGGGAAAACACTCAGCTGCTCCTGCTGCACACCGCGGTGGTGGGCATCGCGGCCCTGGGGGCCACGATGATCATCGTCTCGGGCGGGATTGATCTTTCCGTGGGCTCGAACATCGCCCTGGTCTCGGTGGTGATTGCCCTGATGTTAGAAAAAGGTTTTCCGCCGGTGATCGCTGCTTTGACCGGCATCGCCACGGGAGGGTTGGTCGGTCTGGCCATCGGCAGCATGGTGGTCGGCCACGTGGGCCGGGTGGCCGCCGTGATTTTCGGCGGCCTCACGATGCTCTGGACCTGGAATTACGGCTGGTACGCCGCCCTGCCCACCGGCGCGGTGGTCTTTGCCGCCCTGCTGGCGGGGAACGAGCTGGGGTTGGGCCGGCTGCGGCTGGCGCCGTTTATCGTCACGCTGGGCTTGTGGAGCGCCCTGCGGGGCGTGGCCAAGGGGCTGGCCGACAACAAGGCCATCTACCCGCCCCCCTCCTGGTTAAACGACCTGATGAAGATCCCCGGCGGCGATTCCGCCTGGATGCAGCTCTCCCCCGGCGTGTGGCTGTTCATTGCGTTGGCCATTGTGATGGCCGCCGTGCTGCGCTACACCCGCTTCGGCCGGCACATCTTCGCCATCGGCTCGAACGAACAGACCGCCCGCCTGTGCGGCATTCACGTCGAACGCACCAAGGTCATGATTTATGTCGTCGCCCTCTTGCTGGCTGGCATCGCCGGCGTGCTCCAGTATTCCAAGCTGACCATGGGCGACCCCAACACGGCCAAGGTGTACGAACTGAAGGTAATCGCGGCCGTGGTCATCGGCGGCGCCAGCCTGACCGGCGGCGTGGGGACCATCCGAGGAACGGTGATCGGGGCCCTGATCATGACCATGGTCGACAATGGCTGCACCAAAGTCGGCATGGAGAATTGGGTCCAGGAAATCATTACCGGCGGAATCATCGTGGCCGCCGTGGCCCTCGATCAATTGCGACACAGACGTATCACTTGACAGGACTTTTAAGGAGACACCCTGATGGCAACGTACGCGCTTCCCAAACCGACCAAAGTCAAGAAGGCTCGTCAAAAACAAGTTTTGCTGGTCGCCAACGGGGACCTCCGCCTGTCGGCTAACCAGAACTGCTGGGCGGCGCAGCACGAGATGGAGCAGTCGTTGGCCGATGCGGTGGCCAGTCTTGGCTACCAGCTGGTCCGGGCTCACCCCTACAAGCGGCAGGAAAAACATGGGTTCATCGGTTCGCAGCGGGAAGGGATAGAGGTCTTCCGCCAGGTCGATCCCGAGGCGCGTCTGATCGTGGCCGAAGCGGTGTGGCAGTATTCGCACCATCTCCTGCACGGCCTGATTTCACATCGCGGTCCGATCCTGACGGTGGCCAACTGGTCGGGCACCTGGCCCGGGCTGGTCGGCATGCTGAACCTGAACGGCTCGTTGACGAAGGCCGGCGTGCCTTATTCGTCCCTGTGGGGCGAGGACTTCCACGATCGGCAGTTTCTGCGCAGGCTGGAACGCTGGCTGGAAACGGGCCAGCTGCGCCATCCCACCGCGCACGTGACGCCGCTGCGGCGGGTCAAGGTACCGGCGGCCGAACAGCGGTTGGGGGCGGCCCTGGCCGATCAGCTGCAGCGCGACAAGGCAATTATGGGCGTCTTCGACGAAGGCTGCATGGGGATGTTCAACGCCATCATCCCCGACCACCTGATGAACCCCACCGGGCTCTACAAGGAACGGCTCAGCCAGTCCGCGCTCTACCACGAAGCGATGGAGACCAGCGACGCTGAGGCCCGAGCGGTTCGACGGTGGATGGAGCAGAAGGGAATGAAATTCCAGACCGGACCGCGGCACAAGGACCACCTCACCGACCAGCAGATCCTCCTGCAGTGCAAGATGTACATCGCCGCCCTGCGGATTGCTGACGAATTTGGCTGTGACTGCATCGGCATCCAGTACCAACAGGGCCTCAAAGACCTCCTCCCGGCCAGCGACCTGGTGGAAGGCACGTTGAACAATGCGGATCGTCCGCCGGTGAAGAGTCGCGACGGCAAGCGGGTGCTGTACGCCGGCCAGCCGCTGCCGCACTTCAACGAAGTCGACGAATGCGCCGGCCTGGACGGCTTGATGACCTACCGCGTGCACAAGGCAATGCGGCAGCCGGTGGAAAACACCCTGCACGATCTCCGCTGGGGCGACTGGGATCAGTCGGGGACGGTGGACGACTACGTGTGGGTCTTCGAAATCAGCGGCTCGGCGCCCCCCGCCCACTTCATCCGGGGTTGGAAGGGGGCCACCAGCGAGCGGCAACCTTACATGTACTTCCCCTCCGGCGGGGGAACGGTCAAAGGCATTTCGAAACCGGGCGAAATTGTCTGGTCACGAATCTTTGTCGAGGACGACCGGCTGAAGATGGACCTGGGCCGAGCCGGGGTGGTGAAACTGCCGCTGGCCGAGACCCAGCGTCGTTGGGACGCCACCACGCCCCAATGGCCCATCATGCACGCGGTGACCTACGGCGTCTCCCGCGACCAAATGATGGCTCGCCACAAAAGCAACCATATCCAGGTCGCCTACGCCCGCTCGGCCCCCGACGCGGATCGAGCGGCGTTGGCCAAAGCCGCCATGGCCGCAGCCCTGGGGATGGACGTGGCGCTGTGCGGGACCCGCAAAGACGGCAAGCCCTGGTAAGCCACGGAGGGCGGCAGGGGAGAGTCCCAAAGGCCGGCGGATCCCTGAGGAGACCCTCGCAGGGGGTCAGGCACCTTTGTTGGTGAGTGGTGAGTGGTGAGTCCCGGCCCGCCGGGAGTGGTGAGCGGATCCCGCATCCCGCCACCCGCACCCCGCATCCCGCAATTCCGCCGTTCAGACCCGCAGCTTCAGGCGGTCCGCCAGGCGCTGCAGAGCCTGGCTGCAGTCGTCGCGCGGCAGGTGCACGTGAATCAAGCTCAACGAGTCACTGTCCCAGGCTTCGCTCAGCGCCGCGTCAAACTCTCCCTCCGTGCGGACCTCGTAACCGGTCCCGCCGCCGAAGACTTCCGGCAGTTTGTGATAAGCCCAGGAAGGGATCTCGTTAAATTCCCAATCGCCGGCATGCAATACCCGCTCGGTGCCGTAACCCTCGTTGTTCAACACGATGACAATCGCCTGCTGGCCACGTCGGATAAGCGTCGCCAGCTCGCAGCCGGTCATCTGAAAAGCGCCATCTCCTGCGATCACCACCGTCCGGCTGCCGGGCCGGGCACACTTCGCTCCCACGGCCGCCGGCACGGAAAATCCCATCGTGGTGTAATACGCCGGGCTGATGAACTCCGTGCGGCCGCGCGTCACCAGCTCGGTGGCCGCAAACAGCGAATCGCCGATATCGGCAATCACAATCGTATCTTCGTCCAGGGACTGGTTGAGCCGAGCGATCATGCGGGTGATCGTCAGGGTCCGGTCCGGTTCGATTTCGAATGGCATGATCGTGTTGTCAACCGTTTTGGGAACCACGCGCTGAGGGGCCGCTGGTTTGGCCGCGCATAAATCGCGGACGAAATCCTCCAGCAACACATTGTGGTAATGGTGATGGCCGATCCGCAACGACTCGCTGGTCGCATAGATGCAGACGCCCGGATCCAGATTCGCCGTGTAGATCCCCAGATTGATGTCGCTCATGTAGGTCCCCATCAGCAACACGCAATCACTATCCTCCACGAAACTGGTGACCGCATCGTCACCCATAGCCCCTTCATACAACCCCACGTACAGCGGATGCGTCTCGCGGATCACGCTCTTGCCCAACATGGTGGCCGACAGCGGAATCTGAGAGGCTTCGGCCAATTCCAGGATTTTGTCTTGCAAGCCAAACCGATGGATCTCGACACCCGCCACAATGATCGGCTTGGTACACCGCCCCAGCCGGCCGGCCGCTTCGGCGACCGCCTCGGCCAGCGCCTGCGGGTCGCTCTCTAGCTGAGGCTGCTCGTACTGGTATTGGACATCCGGCACCACATTGACCATGTCCCGGGGGATTTCGATATAGACGGGGCGCTTGTACCGCGCCGCCGCATCCAGGACGCGATCGATCTCGCGAAAGGCCAGCGCAGCATCGTTCAGCTCGGTGCCGGCAATGCAGAGCTTTTCGAAGACCTCCAGTTGAGTGCGAAAGTCGCGGACGCGGTGATGCAACAAGGGGTTGTTGTACCGCTCGCGAAGGCCTGGCGAGCCGGTGATCAACACCACGGGGGATTTTTCGGCGTACGCGCCCGCGATGGAGTTGCAAAGACTGAATCCGCCCACGCAATACGTCACACAAACGGCACCCATGCCGTTGACCCGCGCATAAGCGTCGGCGGCGAATCCGGCGCAATCTTCCCGAGTGCAACCGACGACCTCCAGCGGGCTCCGCTCCAACTCCGTGTAAAAGCTCAACACGTAATCGCCTGGGATCCCAAACACATGGCCAATGCCGTAGTCCATCAAGCGGCGGATCAGGTATTGAGCAATCGTATGGTCGGCGACCGAGGGCGCAGCAGGGACACCTTTGCGCAATTCCGGATCCAGCGGAATCGTACTGGGGCGGTTCATCGACGGTTCTCCAAGTGTTTGCCAAGGTCGGCGGCGAAAACGCCTATTCTAACCGCTCACCACCGCCAGACCGCATACCAAATTGATCCCCGAAAGTAAGCTCAGCGAAAAAAAGGCGGGCCACCGCAATTCTACGGCGCCCTGCCCCCACCGCGGCCGCCCCCCGCCACCTGCCAGCCGCCGATACTCGACACCGCTGACCACCATCCCAACCCGCCCGCCGACCTCACCCGCCAGGACACTCAGTCGGCCAACCGCTCTCCCTCCTGCCGCCGCTCCCCCCCACGCCGCTCCCGACGCCACAACAGCAGCTTCCAGCACCCCAAAAAACCCAACGTACAAGCCATCCCGATGCCGGCACCCAGCCAGCTCCCGCGAAACAACAACACCCCCAGGGACAACAAACATCCCCACACCAGGATGGCCACCATAATCGCATGCAACAAAAATTGCGGCGAATGCCTGTTAACCCGCATGGCGTGTAGTCACAGTGACAACAGTCGAGTTCAAAGGGAGGGCGCCGGGCCGGACGAGGCCGCGGATCCCGTTACACACAGTTTGGCAGGAAATTCTGTTCCGCTAAAGGGTTACCAACTTCTGAGGTTCATCCGGTATGCCGCGTGCATCACGGTGGCGGGTGTCGGCCATGTGGGGGGTAGGGTCGTGTGCCCCCTTTGTAACCGTTCTGGTCCCAGGAGAAAACCGATGAAACGATTTTTGATGACGATGCTTGCGCTGGGCGCTATCAGCTGGATGGGTGCCTCCCCCACGGCCGCCGAAGCCGGTGACTTCCACCGGGGCGGTGGCTATCGTCACGGCGGAGGTGGATATCGCCACGGGTATGGTGGCTACCACCCCTGGCATCACCGGGGTGGCTACTACCCCTATTGGCACCATCACCGCCGCTGGTCCTCCTACCGCGGCTGCGGCTACTATCGACATTCGTATCACCGACCGCGGTCCTACATTTCGTTCGGATTCGGTTTTTAGGGTGGGGAGGGGAGAATGGGGAGTGGTGAGTGGTGAGTGGTGAGTGGTG